>JAHDBU010000042.1:5359-16637 GCA_020630275.1 Hellea sp. | reverse complement strand
CGGACTGCTTAAACAGCTCACCCATTTTGGCTTTGTCGCCTGCCTCTTTCGCGGCAACGGCCTTGTCCCGGACAGAGTCATATTGTTTGCAAAGCGTCTCAAGTTCGTCTGTTACGCCGGCTTTGAACCATTCTTCGGGGTCTTTTTGGAGCAGGCCGAGTAGGTTAGCAGCTTCATGAATCAACTTTTTAAGTACCAGATTATATTCAGGAATCCTCAATTGTGGGGCAAGCTTAGCAATGTAAGAAATATATTTGGGAGTATTTAAATCATTTAAAATATGTCCAAATTGAATTTCACCTTCAAAACTACTTGGCTTTACAGATTTATCAGATGGCTCAAATTGTAAAGCACGATACCATCCATCGAGTTGCTCTTTACTCTCCTGCAGCAATTCCTCAGTCCAGATCAGTTCACTCCGGTAATGTGCTTTTAGTAGAGCTAGCCTGATCACCTCCCCGTCCCACTCCTTGAGCAGGTCATGGACGAGCTTCACATTGCCGAGAGATTTGGACATCTTCTCGGAGCCCATATTCAGGAATTCATTATGCACCCAGTAATTGGCCATGGTTTTGCCGTGGGCGCATTCGCTTTGGGCGATTTCGTTTTCGTGGTGGGGGAATTTTAGATCAATGCCGCCGCAGTGAATATCGATGGTTTCGCCGAGCGTTTCCTTGGCCATAGCAGAACATTCAATATGCCAACCAGGGCGACCAAACCCAAAAGGCGCGTCCCATCCCACACCGTCGAGTTCCGGCTTCCATAAGACAAAGTCAGCCGAGTTTTTCTTGCGGGCAATTTCGCCCTCACCGACCCTGTCGCCTTTTTTGAGGGCGTCCAGCGTATTGCCGGAGAGCTTGCCGTAATCATCAAATTTGGAGACATCAAAAAAGACATGACCATCGCTCTCGTAGGCATAGCCGTCTTCGATCAGCTTGGAGATGATGGATATCATGCCACCAATGCTTTCCGTCGCCTTGGGCTGCACGGTCGGCATCAGGCAATTTAACGCCGCGAGGTCTTCATTATAAATGCGGGCATATTTTTCGGTGATCTCTGAAATCTCAACGCCCTGCTCTTTGGCCGCCGCGATGATCTTGTCATCCACATCCGTAATATTGCGGGCATAGATCACATGGGCCTCGCCGTAGATATGACGGAGCACTCTGAAAAGCACATCTGCGACCACCGCCGCCCGGGCATTGCCGATATGGGCATAGGAATAGACGGTCGGCCCGCAATTATACATGGTCACGCGCTTGGAATCAGAGGGTTCAAACACCTCTTTCTGGCGGGTCAGGGAATTATATAATTTCAGTTCCATGGTCTCGTAATTTTACGCGTTTTTCACTTGCCTATTCGTTTGGCGCGCTTATGTGAATTTTGAATGAATTTGTCCATGCAAAATAAAACGCGCATCGCTCTCGCCATGATGGCCCTCATGTTTGGGGTTGCGGTTTGGATCGGATCGCAAAAAACGAGCGGGCTCAGATTTTCTGTCAAAGGCAATACGGCCATTCTGGACGGCGGCACAGATTCGCGATCCTTCACAGAAATGAAAACATTCTTGAATGACAACCCGGAAGTCGAGCATCTCATATTGCGCAATATGCCCGGCACAACCGATGCCATGACTAATTTGAAAATAGCCCGCATGATCCGCAAACGCGGGCTTTCAACCCATTTGCAAAAACGTAGTCGCATTGCCTCTGGCGCGGTTGACCTGTTTATCAGCGGCGTCAGACGGACCATGGAATGCGGAGCCAAAATCGGCGTTCACAGTTGGAGTGTCGACGGGCGTATCGGGCCCAAATTGATGGGCGCTGACTACAACCAGCCCGTCCATGAGGAGTTTCTTTCAGATATGGGGATCGACCCGGCCTTTTATGTTTTCACCCGCGAAGCCTCGGAACCTGAAAGCATTTACATCATGAAATATTCAGAAATCGAACAATATGGACTCCTGACCCAATCAGCAGGGTGTGAACGATGAGCCATGATGATGACGATAAAATTGTCTCCCTCGAAGAGCGCCGCCGCGCCAAGGCGGCCGCGGATAAAGTCATTCGCAAGCAGCAAAAGCGCCTCAAGCGCAAACCGCGCAATTATGGTCTCTGGTTAATTCTGGCTATTTTCGTCGGTGCCATCGGGCTAAATTATCTGAGCGTACAATCCGCGACACCGGAAAAACTGGAGTTTCGAGTGCTTGGCGATACAGCCTTTGGTAACGGGCCCACAGATGCCAGTTCTTATGAATATGTGGCAACTTTTCTCAAAAATCATCCCAAAGTCACTCACTTGGTTTTTCAGGACATGCCTGGGACAAGCTCAGGCGAGATTAATCTGGAAATCGCCCGTCTGATCCGCCAACGCGGCATGTCCATTCATCTCGAGAAAGACAGTGTGATCGCCTCGGGCGCGGTCGACCTTTTCGTAGCCGGAACCAAACGCACTATGGAATGCGGCGCCAAAATTGGCGTACATGCCTGGAGAGCCGGAACGGGTCGCAAAGCCGATGATATGCACCGAGACCCTTTGCAATCCACATTCGAAGATTTTCTGGTCGAGATGGGGCTGGATCGCAGTTTCTATCAGTTCAAACAAGACGCTGCCCCGCCTTCTGGCATGTATTTCATGACCCAAAAGGACATTGAACGTTTCGGCCTGCTCACAGAGCCCGCCAATTGCTCATAAGGCCGCCTATAATGTGTATGCGCATTTGTCGCTGGTCTTTGTTAGGGATTTGGGCGTATAAGTCCGCGTTATGAGTAATGAAAAATCAAAAAAACCGGCACTTCAAGCCGTTCCGTCCACGCCGCGTCCTTCGCGCGAAGCCGCCATGGAAGCCGTGCGCACACTGATCGCCTGGGCCGGAGATAATCCGAACCGTGAAGGCCTCAAAGATACGCCGAAGCGGGTCGTCGGGGCCTATGAAGAGTGGTTTGCTGGCTATGACCAGGACCCGGCCGATGCTCTGTCTCGGGTTTTCGAGGACGTATCAGGCTATGATGATATGGTTATTCTGCGCGAAATCGACGTAGAGAGCCATTGCGAACATCACATCGCGCCTTTCATCGGCAAAGCCTATGTGGCCTATCTGCCAACTGACCGTGTGGTCGGCATTTCCAAAATCGTCAAAGTGGTCGAGATTTTCGCCAAGCGTCTACAGACTCAGGAGACCATGACAGCGCAAATCGCCAAAGCCATCGACGATGCGCTCAAGCCCCGCGGCACGGCCGTCTTTATCGATGCCAAGCACGAATGTATGACCACACGCGGTGTCCATCACCCGGATGTGTCTACGATTACGACGCAGTTTACGGGTGAGTTCAAGACCAATCAGGCCTTGCAGGACCGCTTTATTCGGATGATTGGCCGGACCTAAGCGCGGGCCCTACGACCTCGACTTTGTTTGTATACACGATGCCCCGGTAATTTTTGGGGACGCGGGCTATATCCCTGTCCGTATCAATCCCGCCTGACAGATGCTTCCCGAGATCGCCAAACATAACAGACCGGCTACCGACGGCATTTAAGCGTCTTTCAAATCTATGCGGCCAACCCCAGGCCAGGCGACGTAAATTCGCAGGAACCGGTACATAGCTATTATGACAGGGCTTGGGCACATGACCGCTCCAGCCCCAAATCAAATAGCCCTTAAGACAGGCTTTGGCGTTTTGCCGGGTCATGGCTTTGACATTGTATTGCTTACCGGCGGGGCTCTCCGTCACAATGTGGGTTGGCGCGATATGGCCAGAAACGATCAATCTCTTCCATTCAGATTCTGGCACATAGTCCAAAAGTCTTGCCGCTTCGGTTTTGGAACGGCTTTTGAAATTGATCATAAAGTGGGTGACAGGAAACGCCGCCAATACCTCGCTTAACGTCGGCATATCTCCAACAAATTTGCCCCGAAATGGAAATGTTTCGCCACCATCCGCTGTATAGCCATATCCAATATCCAAGGACTTCAGATAGGTCAGGTCATGATCTCTGGTTCGCCCCGTCCCTTCCGTTCGGCAATCCAGCGTAAAATCATGAAAGACCACAAATTCGCCGTCGGTCGTGGGGTGGATATCCAATTCTATGATATGCGCCCCTGCCGAAATGGCAGCCATCATACTATCGAGCGTATTTTCAAGGAATGCGTGAGTCGGCGGATCAATCCGCTCCGCCGTGCAGGTCTCGTTATTGAGATCCCTGCGGTGATAAGTTTGATGTACGCCCCGGTGGGACAAGATGGACATCTCGCCTTCCGGCGGCCCAACCATCCAGGACGCATTACCAATATAGAGTGCGCCTATAATCAGGCCGACGCCCATAAGTAATTTCTGTCGCTTTTTCATCTGACCCTCTTTTCAAGAAAAAAGAGCGCTCAATTGTGATCAAATCAAGGCCAGCTTATGACTATCTGATGGAAAGACCCAAATATCGACGGGCCAGACGGCGTTCAGATTTTTGACAGACTAAGAGCCATTTACGCATCATTCCCCCTTTCCCGTTTCCATTCGTTCTGACTGGCGGCCGAAAAGCCGGGGTGACATGATTATTGCGCATAAATGTCCTTCGTTATGTCTGCCTCCTTTGCAGTGTGATTATGCGAATCTTGAATGATTTATGGTTAACAACAGGTTAAACCCTGACGGGTTGAAAAAGAATTTGGGCATAAAAAAAGCCGCGGACAATGCGCGGCTGTTTATATTCTTTTGATCGAAACCTAGGCAGCTTCGGCCTTTTTCTTCTCGATGGCTTTTTTAATCTTCTTAGCCTTATCGGTCAGCTTGGCGTTTTTGGTGCCCATAAGAAATCCGTCCAGACCGCCTTTGAAATCAACTGTCCGCAGCGTTTTCGCGGCGATGCGCATCTTGAAATTCTGACCCAGTGTATCAGAGGCCAGTGTGACGTTACACAGGTTAACCTCAAAACGGCGCTTGGTTTTATTGTTGGCGTGAGAGACATTATTGCCGCTCATAGGGCCGGTATTTAATAGATCGCAACGACGAGACATTTCGTTCACCTTGATAGTAGTAAAAAAGGCCCGCTACACAGGCGGGCACGTTAATTCCACGCGCCATTATAGTTTCGTAGGCCTTGCGTCAAGTAAAATACCACGGATTTTCAGAGCAAAAAATGACTGAATTGTCATGAAAAACCCGCGAATTATTCATGTTATGGCTAGGCCGCAGAGCTTATATGGCTCCTGAATAATGAAAGGCATCGTCTCATGAACCGAGTCGCGCGTTTATCAGTATTATCTCTATCGACAGCTATGCTGCTCGTAGGTGGGGCTGCACAGGCTCAGGAGGTCGATCCGCGCCTGCCAGATCCGTCAATGACGGCGGATATTTCGCCGCGCAAAGGCCAGACAGCTTTTGATTTCAAACTCAAAGGCTCTGTCTTTGGAATCAAGATGATCTCGGCCCGGTACAAAGGCATGATCGGTCAAGAGGACTATTCTGTCTATTCCGACATGAAAACATCAGGCATCGCCGCCCTGCTCAAGAAGCAACGCCTGTGGTCTTATACAGATGGAAATTACGACGAAACGGACCTGAAACCCGTTAATCACATCCAGCAGAACTTGAACAAAAAAAGTCGCCGAGTGGACGCTTTTTATGATTACGAGACCCAGAAAGTTTCGCAGAAAATCAATCCTAGATATGGTTCGATGGGCAAACCGCCCGCCACTAAGTCTCAGGCTTTCAACTCTGATGATGTCAATTCGGCTATGTTAAAAGTCTTGATGACCGAGCATCGCCTGGACGGCGAAATCTGTCAGGAAACCATCCCCGTCTTTGACAGCAAACAGCACTACACATTGCGCTTTGAAAAGGTCGAGGACACGAGATACAAGTTTCAAGGCAAACGCTATCCGGCCGTAAAATGTCATGTCTATCTCAATCCAATTTCGGGTTATGACCCGGAAGACCTGCCCAGTACGGATGAACGCAGAAAGCCTGTGGTTGTGCACTTTATCAACCGACCGGAATACGACCTCTACATGCCGGTCAAATTCACCTATAAAGTCGGCGGATTTAAAGCGACAGTGAAAGTCACCAGCGCTGACATCATCAAGGGGTAGAACGTATCTGCCCCATTGCCGCCCTCGTCCGAATCCGTCATGAGGGCGGGCATGGCGAGACCTCCCCATAACGACAAGTCGAAGGACTCAGACACAGGCTTTGCCGCGCCCGAAAGTCCGGGCGTGCTCAAGGCTATTCTGGCGCCGACTAATACGGGCAAGACCCACTATGCCATTGAGCGCATGTTGGCACGCGAGAGCGGGGTTATTGGCTTGCCGCTGCGGCTCTTGGCGCGGGAGATTTACGACAAGATCTGCGACATTAAAGGCAAGAGGCTCTGCGCGCTGATTACGGGCGAAGAGAAGATCATTCCGGATCATGCCCGCTATTATGTGTGCACGGTGGAGGCCATGCCGACCACAAGGCGTTTTGCCTTTGTCGCCATCGATGAAGTGCAGCTCATGGCCCATCCGGAGCGCGGACATATTTTTACGGACCGTGTCCTGTATATGCGCGGCACGGAAGAGACATTGCTCTTGGGTGCTGAGACTTGCCGCAAGGTTCTCGCTGATCTGCTGCCGGATGTGCGGTTTGAAACGCGCGAGCGCTTCTCGACCCTCTCTTATTCGGGCCCCAAGAAAATCACCCGCCTACCCAAACGCTCGGTCGTCGTGGCGTTTAGCGCGCCGGAAGTCTACGCCATTGCCGAACTGATCCGTCGCTATAGAGGCGGCGCTGCCATCGTCATGGGGGCCTTGTCGCCGCGTACGCGCAACGCTCAAGCGGCCCTTTATCAATCGGGCGAAGTGGATTTCCTTGTGGCCACCGATGCTATCGGCATGGGGCTGAACCTGGACGCTGATCATGTCGCCTTCGCATCTTTGCGAAAATTTGACGGGCGTCGCCGCCGCATGCTCACACCTATGGAAGTGGGGCAAATCGCTGGGCGGGCCGGACGGTTCAGAAATGATGGAACTTTTGGCCCAACAGGAGACTGTTTGCCGTTCGAGGATGAATTGGTCGCGCGCATAGAAAATCACGCCTATGATCCTATGAGAGGGGCGGAGTGGCGCAATGCGAATCTGCAATTATCCAGTTTTGAAGCACTCTTGAACAGCCTGGCTCAACCCTCCCCGCATCCGCGCCTGCGCCGCATCGCAGAGGCCGAAGATGAGGCCTCACTCGCCCGATTTGTGCGCCTTCCGGAGGTCGAATCCGCTAAAGAATCAAGCGCATTGACCCAACTCGTTTGGGAAGTTTGTCAGGTTCCGGATTTCCGAAACAATACAATTGACACCCATGTTCAACTTTTAAGGGACATATTTACCCAACTTTCCACAAAGCCAGCGCGCCTAACTGCAGATTTTCTGTCCAAACGGACAAGCAGCCTTGACCACATAGAAGGTGGTGTGGATATTTTGGCCACGCGCCTGGCATATATTCGGACTTGGACCTTTTGCGCCCACAAACCGAACTGGATAGAAGACGCAGCCTATTGGGTCGAAAGAACCCGTGATATAGAAGACAGGCTGTCTGATGCTCTCCATGAGAAGCTAACGGCAAAATTTGTGGACAAGCGCACGCGTGCGCTGATGAAAGGAAACGGGGCCTATATGGAAGCCACCATCAAAGACGATGGCGATGTCTGGGTCGAGGATCATAAGATCGGTCGACTGACAGGTCTGCTGTTTGAACTGGATGAAAGCCAGAGTGATCTGGAAGCCAGAGCCCTGCGTGAGGCCGCCGAAAAGGCTGTGGCACCAGAAATCAACCGTCGGCTCACCTCGATTGTGGGCGGTACTCATGCGATCTTTACCCTATCTGAGCGCGGCGAAGTTTTGTGGGGCGGCGCGCCTATCGGGAAAATCTCCATTGGCGGCACAATGCAAAACCCGGATGTCAAACTCGTCGGCGGAGAACTGGGCCAAGACAACCTCAAAGATATGGCCGAAGAGCGGATGCGGGATTTCTTGCGCGCGGAAGTCAAGGAAAAGCTTGCCCCTCTTACGGCATTGAAAGACCTCAACGCTAATTTGGAAACCGATCCCGAAGTCCGGGGCTTTGCCTTCACGCTTTACGAAAATTTCGGGCACCTCAACCGCGCGCAACATGGGCGCCTGGTGAACGATCTTTCTCAGAATGCGCGCAAACCATTTCGGGAGTTAGGAGTCACTTTCGGGCAATATGATGTGTTCATGCGCGAAATGATCCGTCCCAAACCAGCTTCTCTGCTCAGTAATCTTTTATCCTTTGGCGCGGGGGGTGACGGAAAACCATTTATCCCTTTTGCCGGTGTAACTTCGCTGGCCAATGAAGGGGCATTATCCGCTGACAACTTCAATGAGGACTCCATTTACAGGGCAGGCTATCGTGCTTGTGGCCCGCGCATCATCCGTTTTGACATTTTGAATCGTTTGGCGGGTCTCATTCGACAGGCCCAGCGCGAATCTGGCACGAGGCGATTTCAGATCATGCAGGAAATGCTAGCGCTTCTCGGTTGCACATATGATGAGATGCGAGGCGTCTTGGAAGCCCTGGGCTATCAGTCCCAGAGCATCGAAGATGATAATACTGAAGGACTGCGTCCGGAACTGTCCGCCGCCGTCCCAGACAGGTTTATTGATGGCCCTAAAAAAGGTAAGCCACACAAACCCAAGCCAGAAAATACAGCGACAGCAGACGCGACAACAGAACCAGCGCCGGAACCGAATATAAATGCGGATGAGCAGCCTCCGGTGCAGGAAGCGGTAACGCCCCCAGAAGCTACAACCACAGAACCGGTCCAATCTGAAACCAATGAAAAGCCTGAAGCAAAAAAGAAATCGGGGCCTAAACCTCTCAATGTCTACAACTTCCGGACCACACATGATGACGGATCAATCACAGAAGAGACCAATACCGAATTTTGGTTTTTGCCCTTCAAAGGTAAAAAGCCACGCGGTGGCAAGCCCCGCCATCAAGGTCAGCAGTCCAGCTTCAAAAAACGTCAGCAAGCTAGAAAACCGCAGGGCGGAAAGCCCATGAAATATGGTAAGACGGAACCTCTAAAAGAAGAGGACTCTCCTTTCGCTGCCTTAGCTGCACTTAAGAAAGGCATGTCGGGCGACAAAGACTAGCGATCTCGCATTCTACTCGCGCATAGTAATTATGCAGGCCCGCGACAGGGATGATAGTTGACAAATAGCGGCGACGCAGCCAAATGCCGCTGTCTTTAGTTGAAGAGCGTATTCATGACTTATATCGTCAAAGACGAGTGTATTCGTTGTAAGTTTATGGACTGTGTGGAAGTCTGTCCGGTCGATTGCTTTTATGAAGGCGAAAATATGTTGGTGATTCACCCGGAAGAGTGCATTGATTGCGGCGTCTGTGAGCCAGAATGCCCGGTTGATGCTATTGTCCCTGATACAGAAGACGATCCGGATGGGAAATGGTTAGAAATCAACACAAAATACTCTGCAATCTGGCCTGTCATCACGGTCAAAGGTGAACCGCCAGCAGATCGGGAAGAGTTCGAATCTGAAACGGGTAAGTTTGAGAAGTATTTCAGCGAAAAGCCCGGAAAAGGCGACTAAACTTAGCTTTAACTCCCTTATTTTGAAGTTGACTGACGCGGTTCAGCCCAAAAATCGTGCATTTCTGCCAAATGACTGGATTTTTCGTCATTTTTCTGTTATACTGCCGTCAAGAAAGCGCGGTTTAGTTAAAATCTGGCCGCGCTATTTGTTTGAAAAACCTCAGCGGGCGCCCCAATTTCCCGCATAAAAAGGAAAGATTTTCATGGCATCTTCAAAATCAACCGCCAAAGGCGGCAAGAAGAAAACCCACTCTAAATTTAAGGTTGGACAGCATATTGTCTACCCTGCCCATGGCGTCGGTTACGTGACGGGTATCGAGCAAGAAGTCATCGCCGGTTTTGACATTGAAGTTTATGTGGTCCTGTTTGAACAAGATAAGATGACGCTTAGAGTTCCAACGGCGAAAGCCGGCACGTCAGGCATGCGTCCCTTATCTAACGAAAACATTCTCAAAGACGCATTCACCACGCTGAAAGGCCGGGCTCGAATCAAGCGCACAATGTGGAGCCGCCGAGCGCAGGAATATGAAGCGAAAATCAATTCCGGTGACTTGATACTGGTTTCCGAAGTTGTTCGGGACCTTCACCGGGGTGAGACACAGCCCGAACAGTCCTATTCGGAACGTCAACTGTATGAATGCGCCCTTGATAGACTCGTGCGCGAAGTCGCCGCCATCAAAAAGGCCGACCGCGGAATCGCTTTGGACGAAGTTCTTGAAACCCTGACCAAGGCCCGGACCCGTCAGGCTGCTAAAGCTGCCAAGGCTGCCGAGAGTGAAAATGATAATGCGGATGGCGCTGACGAAGCTGCAGCATAACTAGACTCTCAGAGTTTGATTATTTAGCCTCGCCTTTTTCGGCGGGGCTTTTTTTTAATCCAAAACTTCAAGCCGCTCTGTATGATCAAGCTGTATCATCGGACCATTTTCCAGCTCCAGCCATCCCCGCACCCGAACCCGTGCGCCTTCTAGGGTTTCAGGATCGATCCCGGCTTTTTTAAACCTTTTCTGTCCTTCCTTGGTGAGCAAAATGGTGAAATCCGTCCGGTAGTCCGCACCAAAATTCATAAACACTTTATCTCTAACTTTGGCGACAGATGTGATAATTCCCTCGACGATCTGAAAACTGTCCATGTCTTGCGCTAGGGCATTGGGTTCAGGTCCACGCACTTTGTAAAATTCATGCCCCCAAATGCCGCGCCTGTCTTTTCGCGCTTCTCCCTCTGCCGCATATAGGCGAGACGAATCCTGCCAGGTGTCCGGCCAGGTATAGACCCGACCATATCCCATGCGGATCATCTCTTCCTGAAGCCAAACGCCTGTATCGTCATTATCCTTTAACAGGAAAACCTGCGCCAATGCGCGATCATGGCGGTCACGTCGTAAACCCCCATAAAAGAGCTGCACCGTTTGCCCCAATGCGAGGTCGCTCAAAGCCTTCTTGGCTTTGTGCGAATAAGGCCAATCCTGAACATGTTCGCGGCCCAATGACAGTTTTGGTGCCTGCAAAGCAGACAGACGGACTTTTAAACCACTTTCAAGAAAAAATGTGTCGCCATCCACAATCGACTCGACCACGCCTTTTTCGCCGGCCACCAGGGGTTTATCTTGGGCGGTCGCCGTTCCTGAGACAAACAACCCGGCCATGATCGCCGCAAATCGACGAAGTCGAAATTTCTTTT
>JAHDBU010000042.1:0-5259 GCA_020630275.1 Hellea sp. | reverse complement strand
GAGACAAACAACCCGGCCATGATCGCCGCAAATCGACGAAGTCGAAATTTCTTTTCTTTTGACATATTATTTTATTGAACGAGAGCCGTCGATCAATCAAGGCGGTTTGAAACCTAAAATCAGCCTCTCTTATCCCTCAGCGGGCCCCTTGACCCTCATAATGCTTCCTTTATTAAGCCCGAAATTAATCAGGAATATCATCAGGCATGTTTGCCGCCATCAAACGCGAATATAAGTTTTTCAAGGATTTGCGCCGAGTGCTGGGACGGCGGAAGATTGTTGATCCTGACTCCAACAATTTGGTTTGCGATTTTCTGGAAAGCTGGGTTGACCGTTTCGAAACCAATATTGCTTTTCTCGAGGACGATAAATCATTCACCTATGCGGAATTTGAGGCTTATGCCAATAAAGTTGCCCATTGGGCGCTTTCTGTAGGCTGCAAGCCTGGCGACACAGTCGCAATCTTCGTTCAGAACCGAATGGAATATGTGGCACTTTGGTTTGGCTTGACCAAGGTTTCTGTTCTTCCCGCCTTGATAAATTATCAATTAGCGGGCCCCGCTCTGGCTCATTGTGTCAACATCTCGGACGCCGGACACGTCATTATGGATCATGAATTAGTCGAGGCGTGGGAAAGCGCAAAGCCCAAAATTGAAAGTGACGTCATTGCCTTGTCTGCCTTTGGAGACGCTGAAGGTTATGAAAGTTTCGATGAAACGATTTCAGGCATGTCCACGGAGCGTCCTTCTCGCTCAATCCGCAAAGATATCAAGGCCTCAGAACAATGCATGAAAATGTATACATCCGGCACAACAGGCATGCCCAAGGCGGCCAAAATCACCCATGTAAGGGCGCAAAACTATATGCTCGCTTTTGGGGCGGCGGCTGATACGGGGCCTAAAGACCGAATGATGATGGTCTTGCCGCTTTATCACGCGACCGGAGGATTTTGTGGTGTCGGGGCCGCTATTTCCAATGGCGGATCTGTTGTCATTCGACGCAAATTCTCCGCGTCCAAATTCTGGGATGAATGTATCGAATATAAGGCAACATTGTTTATGTATGTGGGTGAACTGTGTCGGTTCCTTCTCAACGCGCCGTCACAGCCCAATGAACGCCAGCATTCATTGAAATGGATTATGGGCAATGGTCTGAGACCGGAAGTCTGGCCTGAGTTTGTGGAGCGGTTCAATATCCCTCATGTGATTGAATTCTACGGAGCGACCGAAGGCAATGTGAGCCTGATCAACATTGACGGACCTGTTGGCGCCGTGGGACGGGTTCCCGATTATCTCGCAAAAAAATTCAATATAGATATCATCGAATATGACGTAGAGACCAATTCCAACATTCGCGGTGTAGACGGGTTTTGCATCCGAGCCCCCATTGGGGAGGTTGGAGAAATGATCGGTGAAATTCGTCCCGAAGAGGCCCGGTTCCGATTTGAAGGCTATGAGAATGACCAAGCCACAGGCAAGAAAATCCTTCGCGATGTCTTTACCAAAGGCGATGCCTGGTTCCGAACCGGTGATTTGATGAAGCGGGATGAACTTGGTTATTTCTATTTTGTGGACCGAGTCGGCGACACGTTTCGCTGGCGGGCTGAAAATGTAGCCACTGGCGAAGTCGCCGCCGCCATTTCGAGCTTTCCCGGTGTCACTCAAGCCAATGTCTATGGGGTAAAAGTGCCCGGTTACGACGGACGTGCGGGCATGGCGGCAATTGTGTCTGATATAGAGCCTAATTTAAACGATCTTAAGGCCCATATAGATGCGTCATTACCGCATTATGCAAGGCCTATATTCCTTCGATTATCCAGCGAATCCGAGACAACTTCGACCTTCAAGTTCAAAAAAAATAATCTTGTTAAAGCCGGCTTTAATCCAGATAATGTCCATGAACCCCTTTACTATTCGGATGCGGAAAGTGGCACCTATAAACCGCTGGATAAAATAATATTCAAAGATATTATCTCAGGAGCAAAGAGGCTTTAAGCATGAATTGGCAGTCGGTCATAAAGTTCTGGTTTGAAGAAACTGACCGCAAATTCCATTTCAATGCCACGCCCGCTTTTGACGCAGATATTCGGGCTCGTTTCGAGGACATGGCCATCGAACAGGCTGCCCTCGCTGCCAAAGGACATCATCCATGGTCTACCGAAGCCGACAGCCTCTTGGCCTTGAGCATCACTCTGGATCAATTCCCGCGCAATATGTATCGCGGCACCCCAGCCATGTTTGAATGGGACAGACTTCTTTTGCCTTTTATCCATCAGGCTATTAAAAGCGGATTAGACCTCCAAGTCCCGATGGCAAAACGCGCCTTTATCTACATGCCGCTCATGCATAGCGAGCAAATGACAGACCAAAATCTCTGCGTTAAAATGGTGGACCAGCGACTCGATGACGAGAGCACGCTTTTTCACGCCAAAGCCCACAGGAAACTCATTAAAAGATTTGGACGTTTCCCGCACCGTAACACCATCATTGGGCGGGCTTCCACCGAGGACGAACTGCAATATATGCGTGATGGCGGGTATTCTCCTTAACTAGAGCACTTCTAGCCCTTGCACACGCATTTCTATGGACTATCTAAATTCATATGCGCACGCCCAAAGACATTGCCGATGACTTAAAAGATCAACTCCGCAAATTCCGGGATGCCCGGGATAATGCGGATAATGCCCAAATCAGCAACGTACACCAATATCTGCGCAAACTGACCAACCAGTTTGATGCGCCAGGGCCGCGCATGCAGAACATCGTTAATTTCGAAATCCCTGATGACCGTCATCCCATACCGGTACGTCTTTACGAACCATATAACGCATCAAAAAACCCGGGGCCGACTTTGGTCTTCCTGCATGGCGGTGGTTTTGTGACCTGTGATCTCGACAGTCACGAGGGCATCTGCCTACGTATGGCCAGTGGCTCGCGCTATCGTGTCCTGTCCGTCGACTATCGGCTGGCCCCAAAACACCCCTACCCCGCCGGACCGGATGATTGTGAAAAAGTTCTGAAATGGGTTCTTGAAGGTCACGGCGAAACATACGGCATTGACCCCAAGCGCATAGGCCTGGGCGGTGACAGCGCAGGCGGAAATATGACGGCCTATCTGGCGCAAAAATACCGCAAGGACTTGCTCTGCCAGATCCTCTATTACCCCCTCATGCAAATGGCTGAACTCAAGCCGGCCAAGCCTGGCCCGCAGGACATGTTTCAGCTCGGCGTTATTGCTTTGAAATTCATTGACCAGCATTACGTGGCCGGGGCGGATACGCGTAACACTCGCCTCTCGCCCTTGTTTGAGAAAGACCTGGTCGGTCTGCCCCCGGCTTATATGCTGACCTGTGGGCTGGACCCCTTGCGCTTCGAAGGCCGGACATATGTCGAGAACCTCAAAACGGCCGGCGTGAAGGTCAAACATGTTCATGAAAGTGCCATGCCTCATGGCTATTTGAATTTCGCGCGAGCCTTTCCCAAGGCCAAGAAAACACCGTTGGATGCGGCAGACTTTATGCGCCAGTATATGGACAAACCTAAAACGCGCACGAAACGCGATGCGCCCGGAGAGACCGAACCATGTTAAAGCTTTATATCCACCCGTTCTCGGTCCCGGCGCTGACCACAGAGATGACAGCGCACGCCGTCGGCGCAAAATTTGAGCGTATTATTGTCGACCTTCAAAACGGTGAACAACGCTCGGAAAGCTATCAGGCCATCAATCCTAAAGGTAAAGTCCCGGCGCTCGTGGACGGCGATCATGTCATCTGCGAAAGCTTGACGATTCAGCGCTATCTGGCTCGCAAGCTAGGGTCTGATCTGTTTCCCGAAGACATCCTTGGACAGGCCCGCGTCGAAGAATGGATGGACTATGCGGTTCAGCATGTGCGCGCGCCCATGTCCCGTATCCAGTTCAACAAGATTGTGGCCCCTATGCTGGGCCAGCCGGTCGATGAAAACTCGATCAAGGTCGGTGAACATTTACTGGCCCAAAACTTGCCGCCAATTGACAAACAATTATCGCAATCAGAGTTTTTGACGGGCAATACTCTGTCTCTGGCGGATATCACACTTTTGGCGGCGCTCGATCCGGTAGAACTTTTGCAATTTGACTTGAAAGAATTTCCCTATCTGACCCGTTGGCGTCAGGCCTTGCGCGAACGCGATTTCTACCAAAATGTTCACACCCATTTCGGCGCGGAGCTGGGACTATAACCTACCGCCCGCAACCCTCCATCTACGAACTGGGCGACGAGTTTTACGACCCGGTCGAGGCGGCAGACTTTCCGAAAACTATTCTAAGGTACCGCGATGACACGGCTGCGAAGACGGTTGGTCTGGACGGGTTGTCAGACGATGAGTGGATCAAACATTTCGGACGTTTCGAACCCTTAAAAGACAACATCGAACAGCCTCTGGCGCTGCGTTATCATGGGCATCAATTTCAACATTATAATCCCGACCTCGGCGATGGGCGCGGCTTTCTATTTGCGCAAATGCGGGACGATATAGGCCGACTGCTGGATCTGGGCACAAAAGGCTCTGGGCAAACGCCTTGGTCTCGCAAAGGCGATGGGCGTTTGACGCTTCTCGGCGGAATTCGCGAAGTTCTGGCGACCCGCTATCTGCAGCATATGGGCGTGAATACCTCGCGGACTTTTTCCCTGATTGAAACCGGCGAAGCCCTGCAACGCAATGATGAGCCCTCGCCGACGCGCTCTGCTGTCATGGTTAGGCTGTCTCATTCCCATATACGGTTTGGCACGTTCCAAAGACAGGCCTTTTTCGGCAAGGCTGATAATATTGAAAAACTAGTGGACTATTGCCGCCGCCACTATTTCCCCGACACATCCAACACGACCGAATTTTTCGAGGCTGTCATAAAGGCTTCCGCCGATACAGTGGGGAGCTGGATGGCAGCGGGCTTTGTCCACGGTGTCATGAATACGGATAATATGAACATCACTGGCGAAAGTTTTGATTACGGCCCCTACCGTTTTCTGCCCACGCTCAAAGCCGGATTCACCGCCGCCTATTTTGATCATCAGGGCCTCTATGCCTTCGCCCGTCAGCCCGAAATTATGTATTGGAATCTGGCACAGCTGGCCAATTGCCTCGCCCTCATTGAGGATGATGACAATCTGATCAAAGCGCTGGAAAGCTTTGCGGATCATTATAAAACAGCCCTACGGGACCACGTTTTCCGGCGGCTTGCTCTACAGCCAGGCAAACTGGATGACGACGTCGCTTTCGTCCT
>JAHDBU010000178.1 GCA_020630275.1 Hellea sp. | reverse complement strand
ACGCGGCCCCGAACCGGGCCGTAAGGAGAAAAACGAAATCCTTGCCCTATTGGAAACCATTGGGTTTTCGGTGTTAAAATCACAGTGATGTGTGCAGGCGTTAATTGTTTCCTTTCCGCATTCTGGTAGTCTGGCCTTATGACCCTGTCAGATATTGCCCAACATTATAAAGCCCGCCATTACCCGACGGATGCGGCACGCACAGCCGATTTGATTGTGCATGTGGTTGGTCTGACTCTGGCCATTGTCGGTGGGGCCGTCATATTAGGTTTCGCCATTGCCTCTGGCCGCCCCGGGCTGATTGCGGCCATTACCGTTTACGGGATTGGCGTGATCACTATGTTGGCCCTCTCGCTCAGCTATAATTTCGCGCCCGAAGACAAACGCGCGGGACGTAACAAATTTGATCATGCCGGTATTTTTCTGATGATTGGTGCGTCCTATACGCCTTTTACAACCCAGGCGCTGTCCGGTGCATGGGCCTGGAGCATGACCTTATCGGTCTGGGCTATTGTTGCCATGTGTATCCTTGGCAAATTATTGGAACTGAAAATTCCGCGAAAGGTTTGGCTCTTTATCTATATGGCACTGGGTTGGTTTGCTGTGATTGCCTTGTGGCCGTTGGTGCAAAACCTCAATAAATTGTCTCTGGGCTTATTAGTATTTGGCGGCGTCCTTTATTCCATTGGCGTTATTTTTCATGTCAACCGAACTCTACCGTTCTCGCGCGCTGTTTGGCATGGTCACGTCGTCAGCGCCGCTGCCGCCCACTGGGCCTCTATTTTTCTCGGCGTCGTTCTCGTGCAATTCTAAGGTCAATAGGGAAAAAATTTTCTAAAACTGGATTTGTCTTCCCAAGACAGGGGCGCGGGATTATAAATTTCCATGACTGATTTTCTTCTTCTGGCGTTTATTTTCCTTTGTGCGGGTGTAATCGCTGTGCCCATCGCCAAGCGCCTTGGCTTGGGTTCGGTTCTGGGATACTTGCTGGCCGGTATCGCCATCAGTCCTATTCTGGTTTTTTTGCATGTGGATGTGATTGCCATTCAGCACTTCGCCGAGTTTGGCGTCGTCATGATGTTGTTTTTGGTCGGGCTGGAGCTCGAGCCGAAAATGCTCTGGCAGATGCGCAATAAACTCATGGGGCTCGGCGGCGGGCAAGTGCTGATCACTCTGGCGCTGGTCGCCGGTATCGCCATGTTGATGGGGCAGCCCTGGACCATCGCCCTGGCCATTGGGTGTGTGCTGGCTTTGTCCTCAACTGCGATTGTGCTGCAGACCCTGTCGGAAAAAGGCCTGATGAAAAGTGACGGCGGGCAGGCCAGTTTCTCTGTTCTTTTATTTCAGGATATTGCCGTCATTCCCATGTTGGCGCTTTTGCCTCTCCTCGCCATGCCGGAACTGGTCGAGCATATCAGCCACGGCGCAGGCGAAGATGATCATCACGGCGCGAGCCTCAGCCTGGTCGCCGGTCTTAACGGATGGCAAACGACGCTGGTTACCTTGGGGGCCATTGCGGTGGTTATACTGGGCGGAAATTTCCTGACCCGTCCTTTATTTCGCTTTATCGCTTCGGCAGGTTTGCGGGAATTGTTTACGGCGGCCGCACTTATGATGGTGATCGGGATCGCGCTATTGATGACTCTGGTCGGCTTATCCCCGGCGCTGGGGACCTTTCTGGCCGGTGTCGTGTTGGCCAATAGCGAATACCGACACGAGCTCGAGTCTGATATTGAACCCTTTAAAGGCCTGCTTCTGGGATTGTTTTTTATCACCGTCGGCGCGAGCATTAATTTCGCCCTGCTAAGTGAGAATTTGACCTATATTCTGACGCTTACATTGGGGCTGATATTCCTCAAGGTCATCGTGCTCTTGGTCCTCGGATATATCTTCAAGATTAAAGGCGCCGATAGATGGCTCTTTGCCTTGGGCTTGGCTCAAGCCGGCGAGTTCGGCTTTGTGCTCTTATCCTTCACTGTGGCGGGTGGGATCATCCCAGAGCCCATAGCCGATCAGCTATTACTCATGGTTGCCTTGTCCATGCTGCTGACGCCGGCGCTGTTTATTCTTTATGACAAGGTCATCGCCCCGCGCTTCTCCAAAGAACAGGACCGGGAGGCCGATGACATTCACACAGAAAGCCCCATCATCATTGCCGGACATGGTCGAGTTGGGGGCATTGTTGACCGTATGTTGCGGGCTGCGGGATATTCGGCCACCGTCATTGATTACAGTTCGCGCCAGCTGGATATCATTCGCAGATTTGGCATCGAGCACGCCTATTTCGGCGACGCCACCCGTCCAGATCTTTTACATGCTGCCGGGATCGATAATGCCAAGCTGTTGATCGTCGCCATTGATGACAAAGACCAGATCACCGAACTGGTGAAATACGCCGTTCATCATTATCCAGACCTGCATGTGATTGCCCGGGCTGTCGACCGAAACCATGTTTATGATCTTTGGGCCCATGGCTGCCGGGATATTATCCGCGAGAGCTATGACAGCTCGCTGCGGATCGGGCGGTCCGCTTTTGAGGCTTTAGGGTCAAGCCGCACAACGGCCGAGGCCCTCAAGGATGAATTTAATGACCTGGACCGTAGAGCTATGATCGAAGTGGCGGATGTCTATGATGTAGATATTCCAGCCCACGAAAATGATGCCTATGTGGCCAAGGTACGAGATGTGATCGCAGCGTGGGAGCCGGACTTCAAAGCCCGCATGGAGGCGATATT
>JAHDBU010000041.1 GCA_020630275.1 Hellea sp. | reverse complement strand
GGCTAAATGTACTCCCGTTGGGGAAGGGGCTGCGCCGCCCGCCTGTGACATTCACGCGAATATAGGTTTCTTTTTCAAACCCAAATCGACCCAAGGCCCTTTTCACCAAGCCTGGGGAATTGACCGGTACGACACAAAGGTGATCACCCGGTTGATATGTCACGCCCTCGGGCAATTTAATCTCGATATGTCGAGTGGACCGTCCTGATGACGTTACGTTTTGTAATTCTCGGTTGGCGACCACTTCCATCGGCATGGCCCCGGCCTGAATGGCGACAGGGTTTGCTGTGACGCTGTGTGCTATGCTGACATCATAAAGCGGCTCAGCATCAGCGGGCGTAGTGAAGTCAATATCGAGACCAAGCGTATCACCGATTTGTGGCCATAAGCCGTCAAACCAATCGTGGAATTGGCCGGAGATATCTTCGCGCGCATCGCCTTCGCCTTTCTCCGCAAAGCGCGTACCGCCGAGTTCTTCAAGACGCTCATTGATGTAGCGGGGCACCGTTTGGAATGTGGACGCCCAGTCGCGATTGCCACAGCCAAAGATCGTGTAGTTGACGCCCTTGGCCCATCCTGGCGGCGCGTTTTTGAGCGCGTCAACAAATTTCACAGCGTTATTGGGCGGCTCACCATTATAGGAGGCGCTGACAATGATCACAGCCCCCGATGTGGGTAGGCCGTCTTTGCATTTGTCCAGATCAAACAAATCCACATCAAAACCATTGAGATCACCCATGGACGCCAGCTCATGAGCATAGCCCTCTGCCGTGCCTAGGTTGGAGCCATAGAGAATGGTGAGTTTGCCGCCATGCTTTCGGCGTTTGGCAATATTGGCGACGGTCTCTTCTTCAACGGGCGCCGCGGCGGTTCGGGTCAGGCCTTCGCGCATGCGGGCCTTGATGGTAAACCCTTCGGGTTTAATGGACAGCGTTTCTTTGACGTCGAGCTCATAGCCTTTGTGGTCGAAAAGTTTGAAACGCTGCAGGATCATGCCAAGGACGAGGACGGCTTCCTGCAAAGCGAATTGGCGTCCTATACAAGCCCGCTGCCCATTACCGAACGGTTTGTAGGCATATGTGGGTCGGGCTGCTTCGGCTTCCTTGGAGAATCGTTCTGGATCAAAGCTTTCCGGATCAGGTCCCCAAATCTCTTTGTCCCGGTGCAGGCTCGGGATCAGAATGGTGACAAAGGTCCCTTTTGGGATCGGATATTTCCCTCCGACGATCTCATCTTTAAATGGGGCGACACTAAAGGCCGGCGCCGTTGGCCAGAGACGCAATGCCTCTAGTAAAACAGCCCGCGTATATTCAAGCTGCGAGATCTGCTTATAGGTCGGGGCACGACCGATATCCTTTCCCAGAACCCGGTCGACTTCTTCACGAGCTTTGGAGAGCGTTTCTGGATTTTTAAGCAGGTAGTAAAGCGTGAAAGACAATAGCCCAGACGTGGTCTCATGTCCGGCGATTAAAAACGTATTGATCTGGAAGCGGATATTTTCGTCTGACAGGCCTTCACCGGTTTTGGGATCGACGCCGGCGAGCATGAAATTGAGAAGGTCTTTTTGATCGCCGCCTTTTCGCCGCCGGTCCTGGATGATGTCGTCGACCAGCTCGTTCATAAAGGCCACGTCTTTATCCATTTGTCGGATACGGCCCGACATGGTGACTTTTTCACCGGGAATGCCTTTGAACATCATACAGGTTTCCAGCGTCCGGGTGAGGGCATCAATAAAGGGATGGAAGTCTTCGCGGTAAAAAGAGTTGAACCGGAAATCAAATCCGCACAGGCCAATCGTATCGAGTGCCAGACCCGTCATATCTCGGACCACATCGATCTCTTCGTCGGCGTTGAGGCGCTCCCATTTTAGCATTAATTGCTCGGCTATATCGGCCATCATGGGCAGGTAATCTTCCATAGCCTTTTGCGCGAAGGTCGGCATGAGGATGTTGTGGGCTTTGGACCAGTTGGGCGCTGTCGTATCGCCGGTGAAAAGACCATCACCGCCAATGGCACGAACACGCCTTAAAGGCCCGCGAACCGTTTTGTCAAAGCGGGTTTCATCGCAGAGCTCTCTGACGATTTCGGGACCAGAGGCGATCATGATCGGCGTACCCATCATGTCGAGCCAATATAGAGGGCCTTGCTCTTCGGCATGGACCATCAAATGTTGAAGCGGGGCTTCGGAATTAACGCTGAAGACATTGCCTAAAATAGGCACGCCGTCAGGCTTGGGTATTGGATGGAGCCGGTTTTTCCCCGCCATTGATGGAGTTCCCCTTTATATTTTTGTTTTTTTCTAACATTGGGGAGAGAGTGTGTATAGGAAAATGCGGACGATCAGCCCATCAAGCGATTAAAACAGAGCCTTTGTGTGGTATTTGGCCGTTCAGGGTCGAGGTATCCCAAATATCCATCTGGGTCAGGAATGAAGTTTCCGTTTTCTTCTGAAAGAAAAAACAAAGCTTTCTGCACCGACGTTGATGCAATCTTTTTCCCATTTCTCACGGCTGGAGCGTAAATACCTTTGCTTAATGCGTTTCGGGTGGGGCGTTCAAAAATGGGGTCGGTACAATATAGAGTCCTAAGTTCTGTAACTCTGCCAACTTCATTGACGTCTGTATACATGCAGCAATAACCGCTGGTTTCAGCATCATACGGAATATATGGGTTTACGAAAGCGCGTAGGGCAGGTTGCCTTTCGGTTGGTGCCTGCATTTCTTTGGGGTCAACTTTAATAAGTGTCGTGTTGTCCTGCGCGACGCATGTCAGGGCAGGAAACAATAGGATTGTCAAACCAAGAATTAAACGCATTATACAAATTTCCCACAATATCGTGATTTCATTCTAGTCGATTAATCGCTTCAAATAAACGCAAATATTCATGCAAGCCTAATTGTCTTGGAATTGATTTCATTATTGGGGAAAATCTGAATGCTTGGATTTCAGCGTTTTTGCCCCTATATCGCCCGCATGTCTGACAAGACCAACATATGGAAAGCCAGCGTACTTACGCTTTTCCCGGATGCCTTTCCGGGCACTTTGGGAACCAGTATAATCGGCACCGCGCGGGACAAAGATATCTGGTCGCTGGAAACGGTGGATATTCGCGACTTTGCCGATAATAAACACCGCAATGTCGATGACACACCTGCCGGTGGAGGTCCAGGCATGGTTATTAAGCCAAATATTGCTGCGGCGGCCATTGATAGTGTAGCCGATGATGTGCGTCCGGTTATCTATATGAGTCCGCGGGGAAAGCCGCTCACACAGAAGCGCGTACGAGAACTGGCAGCCGGTCCAGGGGCGATTGTTCTTTGTGGTCGTTTTGAGGGGCTGGATGAGCGCGTCATAGAGGCCCGCAATATGGAAGAAATTTCTATCGGTGACTTTGTCCTTGCGGGCGGAGAGGTGGCCGCGATGGCGATGTTAGAGGCTTGTATTCGGCTTTTACCGGGCGTTTTGGGCGATTCGACCAGTGCGGATCAGGAAAGCTTCGAAAACGGGTTACTAGAGCATCCGCTTTACACCCGACCTCGGGAATGGGAAGGTCTTGAAATTCCTCAGGTTTTATTGTCCGGCGACCATAAGAAAATAGCCGAGTGGCAGTTGACTCAAGCCAAAAAGATCACTAAGGCCCGACGACCTGATTTATATGAGGCTTACGAGCCCGATGGAGACGATCATGAACATGATTGAAACACTGAATAAAGAAGAAGAAGCGCGCCTGTTAGAAGGTGGCAAAGTCATTCCTGATTTTAGTGCCGGTGACACGCTGGTTGTGCAGGTTCGCATTACAGAAGGCACACGCACACGTCTGCAGGCTTTCGAGGGAGTTTGCATTGCCCGTTCTGGTAAGGGCCTGAATGAGAGCTTCACTGTTCGCAAAATTTCATATGGTGAAGGCGTCGAGCGCGTTTTCCCAGTTTACTCACCGCTTGTCGAAGAGATTGAAGTCAAGCGTAAGGGTAAGGTTCGCCGCGCCAAGCTTTACTACCTGCGGGATCGTCGCGGTAAGTCTGCCCGGATCGCTGAGCGCACAACCGGACGCGGTATCGATCAGACACGCGGAAAGAAATAAAGAATACTCCTCTGCACTAACGCATATTGAAGTAACCAAACCCGGTCCAAAAGGCCGGGTTTTTTTTGGGTTGACCCGTCAACTTCATAATGTACAAAAAGGTATAGTTAATGTGGAGAAATC
Organism: Hellea sp.; assembly: GCA_020630275.1. GTDB lineage: Bacteria > Pseudomonadota > Alphaproteobacteria > Caulobacterales > Maricaulaceae > JACOMS01. The sequence continues at coordinate 13,214 of JAHDBU010000041.1, read as the reverse complement.
AATGAGAGACTATATTATTTCACTCGTCCTAGTTATGGGCGTTTCCGGAACTGCTGTGGCAGATGATAAAAAAGACGACATGAAAAAACGAACCCCGAAAGTCATCGAGCAGGATGACATTCAGGCTTACGGTAGTGTTAGTCTTGGCCTTAGTCAGTTTTCCGTTGCTCAAGGTAGCGCGACGGCAACAAGTGATATGACGATCGACGCTCAAGCAAGAGTGGGCGTGAAATTCGCCAAATATTTCGGTGTGGAAGGGGAATATGCCTTAGGGTTGTCTGAGTGGGACTTAGATGATGGTGTCAGTCTTGGACTTGGGAATGCTTTGGCCGGTTACGTAGTGGCGAGATACCCATTTGGAGATAATGAAGATAAGGGTGACGTATTTGTCCGTCTGGGATATCATTCAACGACTCTTGAAGCGACAGCCAGCAATCAAACAGTAGACATCGACGACGAAGGTTTTGCGTTTGGTTTGGGCGGAACCTATTTCTTCTCTCCCAACTTCGGCGTACGAGGAGACATCACGTCTTATCGCCTTGATGATGACATTCTTGGCAATATCGGAAGTTTGACATATATCGGTGGAAGCTTGGGCGGTGTTGTCCGTTTTTAGTTTGCTCTAGATGTTTTTGGAAAACCCTGGCTAAGGCCGGGTTTTTTTTGTGCTTAAAGAAATATTCGAATTTGCGATCTACTTTTTCAGGCCATGCTTCCTCAGTAATCCCCTAAACGAATGGTAGGTCAGGCCTAGATAGTCGGCGGCCTTTCCCTGGTGATGGTTGTTGATCTGCATGGCTTCATCTATGAGACCGCGCTCAAACATCATAACCCGATCACTAAAATGCGTGGTTTTGGGTGTCGATTGAGTATCGTCTGACGTTTCTTCTTCTATTTCCTTGGTTGGTGGCGCCGTTCTTACCGCCCTTCTGAATGGGTTGAAGATGATCTTGGCAATAGGGGCGCTTAAGGTTTCATCTTGTAGAAACGCCCGAGCCGTGCTGCGTTCGATCACATGTCTGAGCTCGCGCATGTTTCCGGGCCAATCATGATCCAGTAGAATCTCCAAAGCTTCAGGGCCAACGCCGGGAAATTGTTCGGCTCCCAGCTTCGCGGCTGTTTTGGCCCCGAAATGCATCATCAGCGGGATAATATCGGCCTTACGGTCTCGCAGGGGCGGGATGTTCACGATATCCGTTGAAAGCCGGTCCAGAAAAGAAGAGAGCTGGTCGCGGCGCTCTGAGGTGGCAATTTTGGCTGGATCAGCAGAAAATATAAAGCGAATATCGACGGACTGGATATCTTGGTCATCAGCGGGTCGATAGGATTGGTATTCAACAACCCGTGACAGGCGCTCAAGCATGGTCTCCGAGAGGTGCTCTATGTTATTTATAAAGAGTGTACCGCCCTCCGCTTGCTCCAAAAGCGCGGTTTTGAGGTCTGACCCAAATATAATGTGGATCAAATCTGCCTCCGAATGGACCGAGCAATTAATCGCATAATAGCTCTGTTCCCAGCGGGGAGAGAGGAAATGCAGGCGCGAAGCGATCATTTCCTTACCGGTCCCAGCCTCCCCAAGCACCAAAACGGGGAGGTCCAGGCTCGCAATGTCGGATATCCAATCTGACAAGGCGTGAAACTCCGGTGATTCACCAATCAGCTGTGGGGGTATAGCGGCCATAATTGGTAATATATGCGAAATAAATGTGCGCATCAATCCTAAAAAGTAGTATAAATAACCAAATGCAAATAATTCTCAAAGTTATAAAGGAAAAATAATCAATAAAAACAATAACTTAAAATAATTCGACAAGTTGGGGTGATTTAGGCAGTATTCAGTTGTCAGAGGTCATTGGGACCCCAGACACGTCGCAAGACACCAACGAGAGAGACAACAAGGAGAGAGATGATGACCTTTCGTACTTTTGATTTAGACGCAGGTCACATTACCAGCCCATCCGGCATACCGGCCCTGACTGAAGATGTGACCACCCCGGTTCGGTCAGTGCGCAGCCGGCGCCGGAGCTCGGCACTTTCCGTCCGCTCTGGCGGAACCCGTCTAGTCGGATTTGGTTTTTAGGAGCCGATCCAGTGGCAAGACACCACAGAGATGATTGGGACCGCGTTTTCGAAGACGACTACGCGGCTTCCAACCGGGCAGATGAATGGCGCGCAAAAGGCGCGCGGTTTGTCCGCTACCTTTCCACCCGCAAAATGGAATGTTGGGGCTTTTTCGCCGCCGGATTTCTGATCGCGACAATTTTTTAGCCCCACCTAATAAAGAAACAGGTAAATAAAGGAGATAAAAATGGGAATTTTTTCACGCATGGGCGATATCATTAATTCCAATCTCAATGCCATGATTGACAAGGCCGAGAACCCGGAAAAGATCGCCAGACTGATCATCCAGGAAATGGAAGACACACTGGTGGAAGTCCGGACGGACGCCGCCCGTAATATTGCTGAGCGCAAAGAGCTGGGCCGCAAAGTCGAAAGCTATAACACAAAAGCTGACGATTGGGCCAAGAAAGCAGAAGTCGCTTTGACTAAAGATCGTGAAGATCTGGCCCGAGGAGCCCTGCAGGCCAAACAACAAGCAGAGTCGATGGCCGAAGTCGTTGAGCGCGAAATCGAGATCCTGGACGAGGCAGTTACCAAGGCGGACGCGGATCTGGCCAAGCTGCAAACCAAGCTGGATGAGGCCCGTGCCAAGCACAAAGCCCTATTGATGCGCGGTTCCGTTGCCAAGAACCAGATCAAGATGCGGTCCAAGATGACGGATTACCGTGTTGAAGATGCTCTGTCGCGCTATGAGCGTATGGAGCGCAAAGTGGATCAGCTAGAGGCCGAGGTTGAAGCTTTTGACCTGGGTCGCGGCGAGAGCCTGGAGAGCCAGTTCGCGCAACTCGAAGCCGATGAAGCCATTGAAAATGAGTTGAACGCGCTTAAGGCCAGCCTGGGTAAAAGCAGTAAGCCTAAAAAGGTCGCGGGTTAATCCCAAGCAATAACTAGGGTCCGGTTCACCCCCTCCCACCGGGCCCGCCATTAAAGAGAGAGCATAAAATGGAAGGTGTACTAGCATTGATGATCCCGATTATCGCCATCATCGGAGCTTTTTCCACGGCCATGTTGAAGACATATCTGAAGCATAAGGAAAAAATGACAAACTTCATGAGCGAAGATCAGATCGCGGAACTGGATCAAATGTCCCGCCGAGCCGATATATTAGACCAGCGTGTTGCCGTTTTGGAAAACATTCTGGATGACGAAATCCCTAGCTGGAGAGAGAGCCATGACAAGACGATATAAAAACCCTGTGCATAGAAGTTTGCACGACATGAATTGGGAAGGCAATGATGACGGATATGAATATGCGGGTCCTCATCGCCTAAGACGCAACAAGATTGATGGCATCCTGGGTGGCGTTTGTGCCGGTCTCGGAGACTATCTAGGCCTTGACCCGGTTATCGTAAGAGTGATTTTTATTCTGCTTCTGATTTTCACAGGCCTGACAGTCATTGTTTATCCAATCTTGTGGCTTTGTATCCCTTCGGACAAACGGGCCCCGTATTACCGGGAATACCGCGAAGCTAAAGCCGCCAAAAAGAACCGCAAGAAACGACGTCGCTATGACGAAGACGACTATGCCAGACAAGCCAGTGTTCGCACAGCGTCCTTCAGAGACGTGAAGTCTAAGTTTCGTTCGCTGGAAGAAAGACTTCAGGATCTGGAACGGTCAGTCACTTCGAAGGAATGGCGTTTGCGCCGCGAATTCCGGGACCTAGAAAACTAGGTCCCGACCAACACCAGAGTAAGGAGAGAGACAATGGTAAAATCAACGATATTAGTTCTGGCCGGACTGGGTGTTATCGGGACCGGTGGCCAAGCCGTCGCCCCGCAATCCCTGGAAGTTTCCACCGGCGCTGTCACGACAAAAATATCCGGCGACGGTATCAAACGCAAAGTGAGTGATACCCCGAAACTGGGCATTACTTGGGTTACCAAGGGCGACAAGCAGATCACGATCAGATTTTAAACCTATCCTTATTCCCCTCCGATTGGGGAACAAACTGGACCTCCGATAATAGCAGCCATATTTGCTGTCGGGGGTCTTTTTAGGACGCGCTCTCGGGTTGGGCTTTCTCTCTCGCCCGAAAGCGCGTCCACACCTTTTCAGAGAGCGGCAAAACCTCCCCGCAAATTTTCGCAACCAGTGCCTCAGCCAATAGCGGTGCAAAGACAAAACCACGAGACCCCAATCCTGTTAATCCCCATTCATTCCCTCCACCGAAAATCATAGGCAGGGTCGAGGGCGTTGTAACACGCACGCTGGAACGGGCTGGCAAATCAGCTGGAATAGGCCGAACGCCAAAGGCGTTTTCGAACTTTTCAAAATTCTCAAGATCATCTTCGGGCCGTGGATCAAACGGTGAATGTTCGTCGAGTCGTTTGTGGGTCGCTCCCAGAAGTGTGTGCCCACCTAGAGGAATCGCATATCCGCCGTAAGTGGTCGTCATTTGCAGAGCGCCTTTGATCCAACTTAGTTGTCCACGGCTATATCGAAGATTGAGGCCAGTGAATTTATCAAGGGCCCGGATGCCAAATCCGCATGTCCAAAAAATATGCGAGCCGTCTGCTAAAACCTGACCATCTGCATTGAAGATTTGTCCGTTTTTAAAATTACTCGCGCTGCCTTTGATAAAATCGACCCTTTCCAGACTTCTTGCTCGTGCCATAGCCGGGTCGATAATGACGGCCTCGGGAAAAACGAAATCCCGCTGATTATGGGTTTGAAAATGATCGACGGGCAAAACCTGTTGCTCCAACAAACGCTGATATCGGGACTGCTCTTTTTCGGTCAGGCATTTATGGGCAACGGTATTCTCAATCACGCAGCGCAAATCCTGATATCGATTCAGAGCATAGAGATAGCTGGATAGAAAGAAGCGGCTTTCCGGTCGATCTTGCAAATCTAGCCGGGGTTTGACAATTGCTGACGGATTGCCACTGGCGGCAGTGCCGTCATTTGGGTCGATGATGATTGGTTTTATGCCACGTTGGATGAAGCTATGAGCTAATGACGCACCGGCAATACCGGCACCGATGATTACGGGACGAATGTCAGGTTTTGTATAGTGTTTCTTCCCGGGGAATGTCGCCTCCAGTCGGTCGCGTTTCCGTCCGAATCCCGGCTTCTTTTCCACGTCAAATCCGGCCTCGGCCAATCCGTCACGAACAGATCGGGCGACTGTGAAGGTTCCGAGCCTTGCACCAGGCGCTGAGAGCCTGGCCAATTGCGCCATGACTGCTGGGTTCCACATATCCGGATTTTTGGACGGGCTGAAACCATCCAGGAACCAGGCATCCATCTTGCCTGAGAGTTCGGACAATCCCGCAATGACGTCATCATGGATCAAGGTGAGCCGGACAGTGTCCAAATCGATTGAATGATATCCCTTGACCCGACCGGGCCAGTTTTTGACTAACTGCATTTTGAGCGCTAGATCGCCAGGCCAGAATTTTAGAGCTGAAAATAGCTGGGCTTTGTCCAACGGATATTTTTCGACTGATATATAATGAAGACGTTGACTGGTTTTAGAATGTTTTTGCCAGAGTTGCACGGTCTCCAGAAAATTGAGCCCAGTTCCAAACCCGAGCTCACCAATAGCAAAATATGATAGGTCCCGCCATCGTTCAGGCAAACCACAGGCCTGATGAAAGATAACTCGGGTCTCTTCGGCGCCACCATCAGTTGAAAAATATATATCGCCAAAATCCGGCGCTTCGGGAGCAGATTTCTGGCCAAATTCAATATTGGCTGGTGGGCACAGGGTGAGGGGTTTAGGATCCGCCATAGCGTGTGGCTTAGCCAATTTCAGATCAGGAATGAAATCATTTTGACAAAAATGGGCGAACCATGTTCATTATAGCACAGGAAGAGGGAGTGATTCGCGCCATGCACAGGCTACTTTGGGCAAAATCCATCGATAATAAATGGCTGAATTTGTCAAATCTCGATTTGACGAATTTGCATGCGACAGGCGTTTATATCATATGGCACGGAGGAGAGAATCCTCGCATTGTTCGGATTGGGCAAGGCAATATTGCTGCCCGTTTGGCTGCTCATCGTCTCAATCACCAAATCATGCGCTATGTAGAGAGCGGACCCATGATGGTTACCTGGGCTGAAATTGAAGATCAGGCCATGCGTGATGGAGTAGAAGCCTATCTCGCTAAACAATTCACGCCGCTTATCAAAGATAAAGTTCCCGAAGTTCGACCTATTCAGGCCAGTTCTCCGTTTCTCTAGAGTTTGTTAAGCTGGTAGGTTTGTCCCTTGCGGACGCGGTGGCGTTTGCAGGCGAACAACATTCTCGCCTTTTAACTCGAATACCGGTCCTTCATCTAATTCCAGACCAGGCGTGAAAGCAAAATTGGCTTCGATACCTTCGGCGAATTCGTAAGCAAGCTCAGCCAATTGTTTGAGCTTGTAATAGGTCCATGGGGGCTCTTCACCGGAATTAACTCTGGCCTCTGCCCATTCACCTATTTCGACTAATTTTTCTTTATTCATAAGACCCCATACCCAACAGGATTTGATATCCCGTTAAGTTGATCTTTAGGGTCCGGTAAGAGTGGTTTCCGCCCTGTAAAGAAACAGGGTTAAAAAGAGTAAACGTGAATCTTAAGAACTTTTACACCGTTTCAACTGGCATATTGTAAACCTTGATCATCGGGCTAATAAAAAGGAAAAAACGGTGAAAAAAACGCTGGGAATTATTTTACTGACATCCATGATTGCAACGCCAGCTATGGCTGGATCGATATCTACTTCTGATCAGGCGCCAAAAGTTGAGCGCAAAGTCGTAAGAGTGATTATTAAAGAGAAGAAGGTAACAGCGAACTACCTTAAAACTGACAACAAACATATTAAGCGGGCTTACAGTACGCAAAATTCCGCAGCGAAGGTAATCAAGCCGCATAAACTTAAAGGTGGCATGCCCAACCTATTCAAAAATTGAATACTGTCTCTCTAACCCCTTGAGACTGGTCGGGGTTTCGTCCCCGACACTTTTTATCCAAAGAAAAAGCCCCGTCAAAGCGGGGCTTTTTTGATGAATATCGTTCTGGCTTAAACAAAGCCTTTGAATTTGTCCTTGAAACGGGAAACGCGTCCACCGCGATCCATCAGTTTCTGGTCACCACCGGTCCAAGCTGGGTGGGTTTTACTGTCAATATCGAGCACGAGGCGATCGCCTTCTTTGCCGTATGTTGATCTAGTTTGGTATTCTGTTCCGTCCACCATTTGCACGGTGATCATGTGATAATCCGGATGGATATCCTTTTTCATTTTCTTTCTCCAGTTCGTCACGGGATTACTTTAGTCGGTCCCCCGCTCAGTCAGGCGGCTCTATATCACGGAAAAACCAGCGGTCAAGCTTGGAAAAAAGTAGTAATTACTTAGAAATCGCGCCAATTCGCTGCGCTGAACTGCATTAAGATGAACATTCGTCTAGCGTTAGCCCCCCTGACGCGATAGAAAAGTCTCATAAATACAATGTCTAGGGGCAGGGGTCACATCACTTGAGGGACGTCATCCGTGCGAAACCCAACCCATTGTATGAATGTCTTTGTTTTAGGGAGTAAAAAATGAGCAAACGCGACGCACTCATCGAAAAATATGCGGACGATCTGAAAAATAAGATCGGCGTGACACCGGATATGGACTTGTTACGCAAGGTTACAATCGGTTGTGGGCCATCAATCTATAACCGCGACTCTTCAACCGTTTCAGCCTCTGATCAGTCTGAATTGGATACGGTCCGCAATAACTATCTGATCAAAAAATTAGGCCTGAAGGATGGTCCGGCTCTGAATGAAGCCATCGACAAGGTTATGGAAAAATACGGCAAGTCAAACCCAAATAAGTACCGCGCTGTTGTGTACTATCTGCTTTGCCAGCACTTCAATAAAGAGAGCGTCTACAACAAGTAGGTCTCTCGACATTCAAGACTTCGACCCGGCCTTCTGGTCGGGTTATTATTTGAAATCCACGCGTGTCAACAGGCCATCCCACAAAGCCGTGTTGGTGGTAATTATATCACCAGTATCCAGTACATTGCCCTCGGTCAGGCTGGCAACCTGCAAGCCGGCTTCTTCGCAAATCAAAACACCGGCAGCGATATCCCAAATCGCGAGTCCCCTTTCCCAGAAACCGTCATAGCGCCCAGCTGCAGTCCATGCCAGATCCAGGGATGCGGCACCTAAGCGACGAACCCCGCTGCTGGCGCCCATAACTTTATGTAATTCCTTCAGTAGACGGGCATGTCCTGGGCGCCCCAAAAAAGGAATACCTGTCGCGAAAAGTGCCGCGGAGAAATCATCGCGTTTCGCAGCTCTCAAACGTCTATCACTACCGCCTAGGCGACCATCATTGATAAATGCTCCTTTGTCTTTCTCTGCAAAAAACATCTCGTCAGTCACCGGGTTATAGATGACACCAGCAACGAGCTCTGGTGTACCTTCCAGATTGCGCTCCAAAGCAATTGATACGGCAAAATGAGGAATTCCGTGTAGGAAATTTGTGGTCCCATCGAGGGGGTCAATAATGAAACGGTGGGTTTTATCTGTGCCTTCCTTGATGCCAGACTCTTCCATGACAAAACCATAACCGGGACGGGCTTCTGACAAGACCTCATAGATAACTTCTTCTGCCCGCTTGTCTGCCTTGGAAACAAAATCAGCAGGCCCTTTGCGTGAGACCTGCAAGTGTTCGACCTCGCTGAAATCCCGCAGCAAACCGCGCGAGGCTTTGCGTGCCGCCTGCATTATGACGGATATGGTGGGGGAATAATTGGGCATAGTATTCGCTTAGTCAGCCCGTTTCACATAGGAGCCGTCTTCTGTATTAATGATGAGTTTTTCACCCACGTTAATAAAGGGCGGTACGGTTGTGCGAACGCCGTTCTCAAGGGTTGCCGGCTTATAGCTATTGGCGGCAGTTTGTCCCTTCACCACGGGCTCTGTGTCCTGTACTTCAAGGATCACTTGTTCGGGTAAAGAAACACTAATCGGCTTTTCTTCGTAAAACTCTACATCCACTTCCATACCATCGTTGAGGTAGACGGCACGGTCACCGATAAACTCGGCTTGTAGGCTGATCTGCTCATAGGTTTCGCCGTTCATAAATACCAGCATGTCGCCATCAGCGTAGAGAAAAGTGTGTTTCTTTTGCTCAAGTCGTACACGTTCCACTGTTTCAGCGGCGCGGAATCGTTCATTCAATTTACGCCCGTCTAAAAGGTTCTTGAGTTCGACCTGATTGAAGGCGCCGCCTTTACCAGGCTTAACCGCATTACATTTTACGGCCACCCAAAGTGTATCCTGATGTTTAATGATATTGCCCGGCTTGATTTCGTTACCGTTCATTTTCATGGGAATGCTCCAGTGAATTTGGCGGCTTCTAACAGGGGCTCGTCAGAGGAGCAAGAGGTCTTTGAAAGGCCTATCGTCCCGTCAGAGCTCTCTTCATGCCGGGGATCCAACGTCCCGCTGACAAGTCAAAAGCAGGGAAGCCAGTACCCCATTCCCAATAACACCAGCCAATGCCGCGTTTCTCAGATTCTGCTCGGACGACTTCCGCCCAATGGGCCCGGCTTTGATTATCGGCTTTTCCGATGGCGCCGAATTCGCCCAGCAACATAGGGAGGCCGGTCTGATCTCGCCATCGGGCGGCAATATCCAAATCCTTACGAATTGCGGCCTGCTCGTGGGAAAGGCCAGACCATTTCACACCGGTCGGGTAGTTGGCGCCCTGAATCCATGTCGCCCCCTGATGTGTAAACTCAAACGGATCATAATAATGAAACGTCGTCATAACATTGGGTTCGCGAGGTGGATTGCTCTTAAGAAGCGCGTCCAGTCCGCCCCAGCCGGCAGATCCAACGACGACCCAGCGGGTTGGGTTATGTTTACGGACGATCTTCATCAGGCGCTTGTTAAGCTGATCGGTTTTGGCGATCGTCATTTTATCATTGGGTTCGTTGATTAGCTCGAATATCAGATTGCTAGGGGCCGTAGCATAACGATAGGCAATTTGTTCCCACATGGCTTCGAGGCGTTTTTCATGCACATATGGATTACTCATCAGCTCTTCATAATGGTGTACGTCAATGATGATCTGTAGACCTTCAACAATGGCCCAATCCAAGACTTCATCTACGCGTTTGAAAAGTGAAGGCGAGATTTTATATGGTGCACGCGAGTCAGTATGGGCCGAAAACTTTATCGGTACACGGACGGTATCAAATCCGGCTCGCTTGAGCGTGGCAAAATCCTGTTTGCGGATTGTGTAGCCCCATTCCCCTTCGCGGTCAGCCTCGAGTGCGCCCCCCATATTCATGCAGCGTTTGATTGGCATGGCAGCTGCGGACTGCGCGTAAGTCTGATCTGAAGCCGGCTCTCGGGCTTCGGCTTCACCGCTTTCGGCACCTGAAAACAAAGCCGCACCGGTCACAATCGCCAGCGCTGCGGCCGTTCCCAGCAATGCGTAGTAAAATATTTTTCCCATCACCGTTTCCTTTAGGGCCGAAATCAAGCGCGTATATGCAAGAAATGAGCCTCTATTCTTGTCTGACTGCTATCATATGGGAGTTAAAGAGAGGTGGATTTAAAGGTTAATCCAGTAACGCGTCAGCCCTAAGGCCTTGGCGTTCATAATGAATTGGGAGGACCTTGCCATAAAGGGTCGCCGTACGACGGGGATGTCCGACCATGTCAGGGATTTCAGCATAAGAGAATATACCGACATAACGAGGCGTTGGACCCCTTAAAGGTTTCACACGATGCAATGAATAACGACCTTTGAAAATTTGTAGGTCACCTGGAGCCAAATAAACGGTCTGAATCCCTTCGTGGGTGCCACTCAAAGCCCGGGCTACTTCTGCGTAATTCTCTTCAGTTGATGTGCGAATATGTGGACAATATTCGAACTCGCCGCCGATTTCCGCGTTTTGAATGGCCAAGGTAACCGTATAATTATTCGTGTCAAAATGCCAGGGAAAGCCATGGCCTTCACCGGCCATATTGATAACTACATCTGCCAGAGGGTCGGCATAAGGATAGAATTTATCCTCTTGCAGTGCGGATTTGACAAAGGCCGTAAAAGGAGCCCATTCATAGATTTGACGCAGAAGACTATCGGGCCCGAAAGCATCGCCGGGAATAAATGCGTTGGACCGAGGGAAAAATTGTCGCCTGGGATCATCTTTTGGCAAGTTTGGGTCGTCATCCGTAAAATAGGGGTTGGTCAGGGCGGCGTTGTGAAAGCCATCCTTTACAGTGGCGTTGCCCTCAGCGACGAGAATGTCGACAGCTTGTTGCGTAACAAATGACTTTAGGACACAGCAGCCATCCCGAGTAAGTTCGGCATGAATTTGCTCCATCAAAATATGATAGCTTTTACCTGACTCCGGAAGAATTGGATAGCGGTTCAGATCAATGGCGGATTGCGGTGTAAGTGTTGCCATGGGGCCTCTCCTGCCAAACACAATATTTCAAATATATTTGGGGTCAATCCGCGAGGTTTTTGGATAACGGTTTTTGATAATTGACTTCATACCGAATCCCAATCATAGAGCGCGTGGGCCGCGCTTCCCACCAAGCGTACTTTGATAGCGGTACAAAAACGCCGCCTTTTGGAGACTAAAATGACTGTTTTAAACAAACCGGCTGTCAAGCCGGTCGATCCGCGTTTTTCTGCGGGACCTACCAAAAAAAGACCGGGATGGAGCCTCGATGCGTTATCAGACGCCGCCCTCGGACGTTCGCACCGTTCCGCCCTCGGCAAAGCTAAACTCAAAGAAGTGATCGATTTGACCCGTGAGGTCTTGGAAGTACCAGACGGGTACCGCATTGGTATTGTACCGGCTTCGGATACGGGCGCGGTTGAGATGGCGATGTGGTCGATGCTCGGCCCGCGCGGCGTTGACGTAGCCGCTTGGGAAAATTTCGGCAATGCCTGGATCACCGATGCCGAGAGCCAGTTGCCGCTGGACGACCTTAGGGTTTTCACCGCTGATTACGGACAGTTGCCGGATCTGTCGCAATATACGGGCGACCGGGATCTGGTCTTTACCTGGAACGGCACCACCGCTGGTGTCCGTGTGCCCAATGCAGACTTTATTCCAGCAGATAGAGACGGGATCACCATTTGTGACGCGACCTCTGCCTGTTTCGCTCAACAGCTCGACTGGGACAAGCTCGATGTTGTGACCTATAGTTGGCAAAAGAATATGGGCGGCGAGGCGGCCCACGGGATGATCATTCTGTCGCCCCGCGCCGTAGAGCGCCTAGAAAGCTATACGCCACCATGGCCGCTGCCAAAAATTTTCCGTATGACCAAAGGCGGAAAACTCATCGAAGGCATCTTTGAAGGTGCGACGATCAATACGCCGTCTCTTATGGCCGCCGAAGATCATCTCGACGCTTTGAAATGGGTGAAAGCCAATGGAGGGCTCCAGTTCATGCATGACCGGGCCGATGCTAATGCCAAAGTCGTTTGGGACTGGGTCGAGAAGACAGACTGGATTGCCAATCTGGCGGAGAAGAAAGACGAGCGGTCTAATACGGGTGTTTGCCTCAAGATTGTAGACCCGCGTTTTCAAGCGTTGCCTAAAGACAAGCAGGCGGCTTTTGCCAAGACAATCGTCAATTTGCTGGGCGAAGAGGATGTGGCCTATGATTTCGGTGCCTACCGCACGGCGCCTCCGGGCTTTCGGATCTGGTGTTCGGGTCTCATTGAGAAGACGGACATTGAGAAGCTGCTGCCATGGCTGGACTACGCCTTTAGCGTTGTCGCCGCCGAAACATTCTAATTCAGTCACAAGAGACTAAAATGCCAAAAGTATTAATCGCGGACAAGATGTCCGTAACCGCGGCCGAGGTTTTCAAGGCCCGCGGCGTTGACGTAGACGTCATCACAGGCTTGTCCAAAGACGAGCTTATTAAAATCATTCCTGAATATGACGGATTAGCTGTCCGGTCCTCTACACGTCCGGATGCAGAAATCATCGCAGCTGCTAAAAACCTGAAGGTTATTGGCCGGGCCGGTATTGGTGTCGATAATATCGACATCAAAGCTGCCACTGATAACGGTGTTGTCGTTATGAATACGCCGTTCGGGAATGCGATCACCACGGCAGAACATGCCATCG
>JAHDBU010000040.1 GCA_020630275.1 Hellea sp. | reverse complement strand
TAAATAATTGAACAATGAGTCGCTATGAAGAAATGGAAAATTTTGTCCGGATCGTCGACGCTGGGTCGATCACGGCGGCGGCGGATCAAGTGCGGATTGCGAAATCAGCGGTCAGCCGCCGGTTAAAAGAGCTGGAAACGCGCCTGGGGGCGCAGCTCATCGTGCGCTCCACACGAAAACTGACCCTCACGGAAACGGGGCAGGCGCTTTACGGCCGGGCTGTGTCTTTATTGGCCGACTGGGAAGAGGTGGAAACGGCGGCGGCCGCGTCGCGGGGTAAGCTGTCCGGGCTATTACGGATTACGGCCCCTTTGACCTTTGGGGTCAATCAGCTGGGGCCTATGCTGCTAGAATTCATGGCCGAGCATCCGGATATTGAACTGGATATAGATTTTAGTGATCGCAAGGTGGACCTGATCGCCGAGGGTATGGACCTGGCCGTGCGTATTGGTGTGCTGGAAGACTCGACTTTGATCGCCCGCAAATTTGCCGATATCAGTAACGTCGTCTGCGCCAGCCCTGATTATTTGGCGAAGCATGGCTATCCTCAGACCCCTGAAGATTTGGCCAAGCTTGAGGAGGTCGCCTATGGCTATCGCCGTTCTTCGGTCAACACTTATACGGGTCCTGATGGCAAGCGCGGACAGGTGGATTTGAAAGCCCGGCTCCATGCCACCAATGGGGATTTCATGCGTAATGCGGCCATAACGGGTGAGGGCGTCGTGATCATTCCCCGTTTCATCGTTTACGAAAGCCTGAATGATGGCTCTTTGGTGGAAATTTTAAGCGATTATGATTGGGGCCATCTTGGGGCTTATGTGCTCTATCCGCCGACCCGACATTTGTCGTCGCGGGTGAGGGCCTTTGTGGATCATCTGGTCGAAAAATGTCGCGGCACACCCGTCTGGGAAAAGTGATCGAAACATCGTCCGCCTTCGTAAGAAAGGCATGACACAAAAACCCATTATTGTCTGGTTTAGACGCGATCTGCGGACCTCCGATCATCCGGCGCTTTTTTATGCCAGTGAGACCGGCGCGCCGATCATTCCGCTCTATATCGATGAAACGGATTGTGAGCGAAGCGAAGGTGCCGCCTCACGGCTTTGGTTGCACCACAGTCTCAATGCTTTACAGGCTGATTTGAGCCCTATGATCATCCGCCGGGGTGAGGCGCAAAGTGTCCTTGAAAAGTTGGTCGAAGAAACAGACGCCAGCGCCGTCTACTGGAACCGTCGCTATGGACAGGATAGAGACCGGGACGCGGCCATCAAAGAAGCCCTGAGCGCCCGGGGCGTCGAGGCTAAAAGTTTTAACGGTGCGTTGCTGTCCGAGCCTTGGGAAGTGAAAACCAAATCCGGATCGGGCTATTACAAAGTCTTCTCGCCCTATTGGCGGGCTGTGCTGGCGCAAGTCCTTGTGCCGCCGCCTCTGCCTAAACCCGAGATCAAGATATTTGACGGTCAAATCGAGAGTCTCAGTGTTGATGATCTCGGACTGCTGCCGACGCGCCCGGACTGGGGCTCAAAGATGATGCCGCATTGGCAGGTCGGTGAGGTGGGTGCCAAGACGGCGCTCAGCAACTTTCTCGATGGTTCGGTCAGTCGTTACAAGGACGACCGCAACATGGCCGACAAACCCAGGGGCACGTCGCGTCTCTCGCCCCATTTGGCCTTTGGGGAAATCAGCCCGCGCCAGATCTGGCACGCCACCAAAGACCGTGATGTGGACGGGGCGAAGTTCTTGTCAGAAATTGGCTGGCGGGAGTTTTCCTATAATCTTTTGTACCACAATCCGAACCTCAGAACCGAAAACTTCAAGGCCGATTTCAACGCTTTCCCTTGGGCCAAAAATGATGGATTCCTCGAGGCCTGGCAGCGCGGGCAGACAGGTTATCCTTTTGTAGATGCGGGTATGCGCGAGCTCTGGGAAACGGGCTATATGCACAACCGCGTGCGCATGGTGGCGGCAAGTTTCCTGATAAAGCATTTAATGATCGACTGGCGCGAAGGCGAGCGTTGGTTCTGGGACACGCTCTTTGACGCAGACCCGGCCAATAATACAGCCAGCTGGCAATGGGTGGCCGGGAGCGGGGCCGACGCCGCGCCCTATTTCCGGATTTTCAATCCCTTCGGGCAGGGGGAGAAATTTGACCCTAATGGCGACTATGTACGCCGCTGGGTGCCGGAGCTAAAACATATGCCCAATAAGTTCATCCATCAGCCCTGGGAAGCGCCTGAGCTCGTCCTCATGGAATCTGGTGTCAAGCTGGGTGAGAACTATCCACGCCCCCTCGTGGATCACAAGCAGGCTCGCGAAACGGCGCTATCCGCCTATCAGGCGATGAGAGGATAAGCTATGCGCATGGCTGTCATCGGTGCGGGTATTGCGGGTCTGTCTTGTGCACAGGAGCTGCGGCGCGGCGGACATGAGGTGATCGTGTTTGAAAAAAGCCGCGGTATTGGCGGGAGGATCGCCACACGGCGGACACCCGAAGATCTGCGCTTTGATCATGGGGCGCAATTTTTTACTGTTCAGACCAAAGCCTTTCGGCAGTTTTTAGCCGGTGATGTGAATAAATGGCAGGCGGTTGGCAATTTTGATCAGACCCGAGACTGGTTTATCGGCTCGCCAGACATCAAATCTTTTCTGCGTCCTGTCGCCAAGACTTTGGACATTCGTTTAAATACGCAAATAACGTCGCTTGAGCGGAGTGAAGAGTTCTGGACTTTGCAGTCTGATTCAGAAAGCTTTGAGGGATTTGATCGGGTGATCATCACAGCTCCGGCGCCGCAAACGGCTGTGCTTGCCGCGTTTTCAGGTCAGTTTCAATCGGCCATAGCCAGCGTTGAAATGGACCCGTGCTGGACAATGATGCTGGCTTTCAGCGATCCCGTTGAGCGCGATTTTGACGTGAAAAAATCGGCCAGCGAACATGTTGATTGGATGGCGCGCAATAGTAGTAAATGGGGCCGTCGGGAGCGTCCGGATTGCTGGGTCGTTCATGCCACGGCTGATTGGAGTCGTCATAATCTGGAACTGAGTAGAGATGCCGTGCTGAAGGCGCTTTTACCTGAAGTTCTACTGGAGCTGGGGCAAACCGAAGACGATCTGATTTATTTCTCTGCCCATCGTTGGCGGTATGCGAATGTCGCGAAACCCGTTGGACAGGCGTTCATTATGGACGAAACTGGAACGCTGTTTGGCGCCGGAGATTGGTGTGCAGGTACTTGTGTGGAACATGCTTTCACCAGTGGCTTTGAGTTGGCGCATCATATCCGGGATCAGAAAACCTAAGCAGTCTAATGTTTCAGATCGTCTGGTTCAAAAAAGACCTTCGCACGGTTGATCATCCAGCGCTTTTTGAAGCGGCTAAACGCGGCCCTGTTTTGCCCCTGTTTATCGTCGAGCCTGATATTTGGTCAGGCCCGGATATGTCGGCCCGACAGTGGGATTTCGCCCGAGAATGCCTGACGGAACTTCGGGAGGATTTGGCGCGATTGGGGCAGCCCTTGATTGTTCGAATAGGTAAGGCGGTTTCCGTTCTGACTGAGCTTAGACGTCAAACCGATTTTAAGGCCCTCTGGTCGCATCAGGAGACGGGCAATGGAGCGACTTATGAGCGTGATATTAAAGTCGCGGCGTGGTGCGCCGCAAACGGCGTAACCTGGAATGAACGGCGTCAAGACGGTGTGGCACGCCGATTGAAATCCAGGGATGGCTGGGCCCGTCAATGGGATCAGTTTATGGCGCAGGATATTTTATCGGCTCCAAATTTGGCACCGATTACAGATATCGAACCGGGCAGCATTCCATTAGCCTCAGAGATTGGCTTGCGCGCTGATCACTGTCCTGGCCGTCAAAGCGGGGGCCGCAAACAGAGCCTGGCGACCTTTGCTTCTTTCCTGACGGAGCGTGGGCAACCTTACCGCGCCGCCATGGCGAGCCCTTTGAGCGCGGAAATTCACTGCTCACGCCTCAGTCCCTATTTAACATGGGGAACGCTCTCAATGCGGGAAGTAACGCGGGCCAGTATTGGCAAACAAAGAGAACTAAAGGAAATGCGCGACCGGTCCGGCTGGCGAGGTTCCATGAGTTCCTTTCATGGTCGTTTGCATTGGCGCGGGCATTTCATGCAAAAGCTCGAAGATGAGCCCGCCATAGAATTTGAAAATTTTCACAAAGCCTATGACGGCTTGCGTCCACAGGAGCCCGATACGGCGCGGCTGACCGCCTGGAAAAATGGCGAAACAGGTCTGCCATTTGTCGATGCCTGTATGCGGGCTTTGGCCCAGACCGGTTGGATGAATTTTCGTATGCGGGCTATGTTGGTGGCAACAGCCAGCTATCATCTCTGGCTGCATTGGCGCGCAACCGGTGAGCATTTGGCGCGGGTTTTCACGGATTATGAACCGGGCATCCATTGGTCGCAAATGCAGATGCAATCGGGCACGACCGGCATCAATGCGATTCGGATTTATAACCCGGTCAAACAGGGCTATGATCAGGACCCTGAGGGCGTTTATGTCCGGCGCTGGTTGCCGGAGCTCGACGGCGTTCCAGATAGCTTTATTCATGAACCCTGGAAATGGGGTCAGGCAGGGGAGGTCCTCGGTAAGGTCTATCCGTTCCCCATCATAGACCATTTGGCGGCGGCCAAAGAAGCCCGGCAAAAAGTCTGGGCCGTTCGCAAAGGTACAGAGTTTCGCAATGAAGCCAAGCGTATCGTCCATAAGCATGGGAGCCGCAAAAGCGGTATTCCCATGCGCGGAGGAGACATGCCAACCGGGCGGAAAAAGACAAAAGAGCCCGAGCAGCTCTCCTTGCTGGATCCGTCATGAAAAAGCAGCACTTGCCATCGAAAATCTGCCCCGTTTGCGAGCGGCCTTTTAATTGGCGCAAAAAATGGGAAAAGAATTGGGACGAGGTTCGCTATTGCTCAGAGCGTTGCCGGCGAAGCAAATCAAAGACAATCGCCCCGGGATAGAAATCGACCATGGAACCGCATAGGCACCGGAATATTCCCTGTCTCTGCTTCTTCAAAAGCATGAATATGCAGATGGGGTTCTTCTGTGTTCCCGGTGTTTCCGACAAGGCCAACTTTCTGGCCTACAGTGACTGTTTCGCCTTCGGATACCGACACAGACCCGTTCCTAAGATGAGCGAGCATGACAAGGGTACCGCCGCAATTCAGCGTGACTTGATTGCTGCCGGTTCCGTCGCGATAGCGAAACCCTGCGAGTTGATCTGACTTGCCGTCATCGGCCGAGATTACCGTACCGTTACAAGGGGCGAAAATAGGTGACCCATATATGGCGTAATCTTCCGGCTTGAGCGGTTTCGGGTGCCATAGCTTGTTAGGGATAGTCCGGAAGCCTTTATTGAGCTTCACGAAATCGATGGAATGAACTTCCTCGCCAACGGCCCCGTTAGGCCCCACAATATAATGCAGATTAACGGCTGTGGAAGCGCCGCCCGAGAGCACGCATTGTGCTGCCTTCGCTTCCAGAGGAGCGGCTAGATCGATAAATTCTCCAGGGGGTGACTGGCGTCCCTTGAGGCCCTGCCAAATCAGAAAAACGCCAATGACAATCGAAATAATTCCGCGAAACGGAACTTCGAATTTCCTACTCGCTTCGTCACGGTGTGGACGCCGCAAACGCCAGAAATTCAAAAGAATATAGATCAGACAAAGCGCGAAGAATCCGGCCATGGGTGGATAAATCCAAATACCCGAAAGGCCCAAACCAGCTAAAAGGATCAAGCCTGACAAAAACTTCCATATGGAATGGCGCCGGTTTAAACGTTTTGAGAAAACAGTTCCTGCAAGAAGCGCGAAGATCAGTAGAAGCTGAAAAGTAATGATAGCCGAGAGCACGCTGAAAGATTGGCATTCTTAGAAAATAAATCAAGAACATTTGTGATTACCGATCTAGGCCCTATATTGCCTGAATGGAAAAAACTATTCTCATCACTGGCGCGACAGATGGCATTGGCCTTTTGACCGCGCAAAAACTGGCGGCCCTGGGTCACTCACTTCTTTTGCATGGGCGAAACCCCGAGAAATTGGAACGGGTTAAATCTGAGATCGGCGGAAAGTTTCCTGACGTAAAATTGTCTGGATATATCGCAGACCTGTCAGACCTTTCGGCCGTTGGTGGTATGGCGGAGGGTATAAATGCGGATCATCAGCGCATTGATGTGCTGATCAACAATGCGGGCATATTGAAAACGCCCAATGTGATTACCAAAGACGGGCTGGATATACGTTTTGTCGTCAACATGCTGGCCCCCCTTTACCTGACCGAGGCGCTCTTGCCTTTAATCCCGCTGGATGGGCGCATATTAAATCTGTCCTCGGCGGCACAGAACCCGGTCAATATTGACGCTCTGAAAGGTGACGTTCAACTGGGCCGTGACATGGAAGCCTATGCTCAAAGCAAGCTGGCGATTACCATGTGGTCGCGGATTTTGGGACAACAGTTAGAAAACGGTCCGCTGGTCTATTCCGTAAATCCCGGCTCACTTCTTGGGACAAATATGGTCAAAGGCGGGTTCGGTATTGATGGCAATGACGTCAATATCGGAGCGGATATTCTCGTCAATCTTAGTCTAGATGACCATGATGCGCCGTCCGGATCTTATTTTGATAATGATGCCGGGAGCTTTGGTGCGCCGCATCCCGACGCGCTGGACAACGCGAAATCCGTAGCTGTTGTGACGGCTGTGAAAGATCTGGTGAAGCGCCTCACATCATAACGATGATCTCAAAGTTTCCAGGTTCACCGGCTTTCAATCCCTCAGCTGTGCGGACAGATTTTTTAATGGGCAGGAGATAAGCCTCCTGCTCTTTGCTGGGAAAGATAGATGTCAACCATTCAGTGTTTCCACACTGGGCTTTGACGCGGACTGAACCGAATCCGGTTTTGCGATGACGGGTAAAGGTTTTGATGTCTTTTGAGATATCCTGGGGCAAGGTCACGAAGTGCCATGAGCCTCCACGCTTTTCGCCGTTGGATTTCCATTCCCAGAGCTCGGCTGTAAATGAAAAATCCAGATCAATCATGATAACGTAAAAGCTCCCGAGTATGTGATTTGTTTGACGTCCCAATTGAGCTATAGGTGCCCTATGAAAAAATTGATAGCCATATCGAGTATACTGTTCCTGAGCGCCTGTGCTCAGGCCCAGACTCCTCAAGCCGACAAGACTAATCCAGCGCCAGTTATTGAGGCATCGGGAAAGACCGATACCGCCATATTCGCGGGCGGATGTTTTTGGTGCATGGAATCGGACTATGAAAAATTACCAGGCGTCATTGAAGCCGTTTCCGGCTATGCGGGTGGCAGCACTACGACACCGACTTATAAAAATCATACAAAATACGGTTTCTACGAGGTCGTTGAAGTGACCTATGATACCGGGCTGTTGTCTTACGATGATCTATTAGATTACTTCTGGGTTCATGTGGACCCAACCGATGATGGGGGCCAGTTTTGTGACCGTGGTGCCTCATACCGGACCGCTATTTTCGCTAGGCCCGATCAGATAGAGGCAGCGCGCGCCTCAAAGGCCAAAATTATCGAAACAAAGCCATTTAGTGCAGAAATCGTTACACCGGTTCTGGACGCTGTCACATTCTATGAGGCTGAGGACTATCATCAGGACTTTTACCAGAAGGAAAGCGCTCACTATAAGCGGTACCGGACAGGTTGTCGTCGAGATGCACGTATCGCCCAGCTATGGGAAAAATAGTTTACTCGGCCGGTACAGCGTCCGGCTCTGTCTTTTTCAAGACTGCGGCTCCGTAAAGTTTTGGGCTGAGACTGTCGGCCCAAAATACTTTGCCGAGACCCCGGGCCGTTTTCGCCATATATTTCACATAAGCTGGATGCCCTATCAGTTTCAGGCCCCAATAGACGGGTGCATACATGCACATCTGAATGGTTCCAGTGATCATAAATCGAAGAACACCCGGCGCACCTCTCAGGCCGCGATTGGCATGAATATGGGTGGGTCCTTGACCGAAAGCGAAGTTTCGGGTCCAGATATATTCTGGTGTAGCCCGTTTTGCCGGGACGATTTCCCAGGCTTTAGCCTCTGGTGACCATCCCACGAGCGTGCCGCTTTGGCGGAGATGGTCGAACAGGATATCGTCCTCGCCCCCGGTTTCATTCAGGCTTGTGTCGAATGGAGGATTGGGCATGTCACAGAGATTGAGATCCAGCAGACATCCGCCAGTCCCCAAGGTTTCTGTCATGATACCCTCATGATCCATATCCGCGATTCTGGAGAAAAACGGTTCCATATAAGGATTTCGCGCATCATCGGCGTCAGGCATCAAAGCCACAGCCGGGCCAAACACGATCCCGGCCTTGAGTTTGATGGAGGTATTCACCAATTTTTGTACCCAATTGTCTAAGGCTTCCATATCGTCATCCAGAAAGACAATAAACCGACCTCGGGTTGCCTCTAACGCGCCATTGCGGGCATTGGATACGCCCGGATCAGGTACATGAACATAGACAACTTCTACAGGGCAGGTTTTCGCAAATTCCGTTACAAAGGCCTTGGCTGAAGCCGCAGGGTCATTGTCGGCAACGACAATTTCCATGACGCGCCCATCAACCGTTTGATGGGCCAGGCTCTTTAGGGCAATCTCGATGCCATCTGGTCTTTGAAATGTGGGAACGACGACAGATACACCCTCGCTCCAGTCTTGTTTGATTTTGTTTGTCATACGGCTACCCCCTCAAGTGCCGAAATTGCGTCCTTGATTGTCAGGACCTCCACGCCAGTCGCTTTGACGGCGTCTATGATTTTGCGCATGTCTTCGGGTCTACACCCATAGCTTGATGGATTATTTCTGACGTCGTGCGTGAAGAATGTCAGCCAGCCACCGGATCTACTCAGGTTTTGGACCGCGGCCACAGCTTGGTCTATTGTGTCAGTATAAAGTGGAAGAGATCCTATCTGGTTCAGATCCACAGAATTGGTGTGAATTTTGTGATTAATTCCACGCGACCCTCTAAATTTTTCTCCCATAGCTTTTTTCAACATCGGATATGTTTCGCCGTAAGGATAGGCAAAAGTCTCAGATGGCGGCAATCCCAGCTCGGTAAGCTTGTTTTGATTCTTTGCAATATCCAGTTCGAAGCTTTCAAGGTTCATGGATTTCGCATCGCGGTGTGAAAATGTGTGTTCACCGATTTCATGTCCTGCCGCATGAAGGGCCTTCGTATCGTCCGCGCTCATCATTTTTCCCAAATGGTTCTCCACGTCGAATAGCCCACAGGCTACATATATAGTGGATTGCCATCCAACCTTGTCGAGAGGGGAGACCCCATTCTCCAAGCCGGATTTCGGACAGTCGTCGAAAGAAAAGCTGACAATGGCACGGTCTTTTTTGATTTTAACCAGGTTTTGCGCAAGCTTCACTGTCAGCCGTCGGCAAACGCGCGAGTAAAGCGTTGCGCTGGGTTCATAAGCCCATTCTGAATTTTTTGATCGGGCAGGAGCGAGACTTATACTCATGCGAAACTCTCCGCATACCAGCTGGCGCGCCAGAGTTTTAACGCCAGAAGTCTTAATCGAACCGGCATAAAGCCAAGCTTGACGATCAATCGAAGAATAGGGCGGGACAATTTATGTCCCGGTATTCTCTGCAATTTTTGAACAATCCGGTAAAGCGGCAATGTTTCTGCCAATTCCGGGTGTTTATGGGTGAAGCGCTGATAGTTAGGTCCGCTGGTTTTAAACCGCTTGAGCAAAGTATCAGTGGTTTCTAATCCTAAATGCCATGCCGGGATATCAGCGTGGATGAGACTGAACGTCTTGAACACGCGAGCAGCCCATTCACTGTCTTCCCATCCCCATCCCGAGAATTCAGGATCAAAAGGTTCGGACAGCAAGACGTCTTTTTTGACGGCAAGATTGGACGAGCAGACAAATTGCGGTCCGGCGGCCTGACGCTCTTCGAGGGTCAGGCAATCTGATACTTCGGATAGGGCGCGGTGAAGCTCTCGGTCTGGATCATCCGATTGTTCCAAGACTTTGAAGCCACCGAAAATGACATCACAATCCATTTCCTTTATGAGTTTAACATAATCGTCGACAAAGCTGTCTTTCTCTGGCCGCATATCTGCGTCCAGGAATAATACCCATGGCGCTTTGGCAAACTCAAACAGCTGATTGCGGGCAAAAGAGCGGCCGCGATTTTGTTCGGCGATGAACAGGCCAACAGGGGCATCGGTTTCTTTGACGCAGGCAATCGCCTTACAATTCAGGTCGGGATCATTGCTGCCGTCGTCATAGA
This sequence comes from Hellea sp., assembly GCA_020630275.1. Classification (GTDB taxonomy): domain Bacteria; phylum Pseudomonadota; class Alphaproteobacteria; order Caulobacterales; family Maricaulaceae; genus JACOMS01. The sequence goes on along the minus strand of JAHDBU010000040.1, from coordinate 7,265 downwards.
CCAGGACTTCCACGTCCCGTCGAGATTTGCATTGCTCGGACAACGCTTTGATGAGCGGCACTGGATCATCGTGATAATAAGGAATGAGGATCGAAAGCTTGGGGCGACGCGGTCGACCGCCTGGGCTGACAAAGGGATTGATTTTCACATCACTAGTCATGTTGTTGCCTCCATCGAGGCATCATTGACGTCCGGGTCTTTCATATCTGCTAAATCTTTTTGAGGTCGAAATTTATAATAGATATTCTGAATGATACTCCGACATCCCGCCGTATTAGTCGAGAAGCAAAACAGTCCATAAACCGCGATGCCGACAATGGCTTTGATGACGATTTCAATGAAGTCTGGTGTACCTTTTGGAATTGGGACACTCAGGACAACGCCGGCCATGACAAGACAGGCCAAAGTAATTTGTAAGAATGCCTTGATTGGAATTGGAATAGGGAAGTATCGACGTCCGATCACCAGTGCTGATATCAGGCCCACAGCATAAGCGACTACAGTTGACCAGACGGCGCCCATTAATCCAAACTTTGGAATGAGTATCAGGTTCATACCCAGGTTAATGATAACGGCAGGTACCATGGCCCAGACAAACATACGGGTCTTACCAGACAACATGAAGGCTCGTTGCGCGTAATAGGAAATCATCCCGTTCATCACACCGGCAAACGCAATAGCCGGCATGATCATGACGGCGCCGTCCCTGAATTCTTCACCTAAAATAAATGCGGCGGGCTCGGCAACCAGTGCGATACCGGTGGCAGCAGGCATGGCGATCCATAGTAAGCTGGCCCCGTAATCCCGTAAAACGGCTTTTGATTTCTCCAGCCCTTCTTTTTCCAGGGCTGTAACGGCAACGGGGGTAATAGCCATGCCGATCCAGATAAACAAAATATCCAGACTACGATTGGCAAAATTATAACTGGCGGAATATTCACCGGCTGCCGAGTCGCCCATTATCCCTTTAATCAAATACATATCGCCAGACGTCAGCGCGTATGTCAAAATTAAAGAGATACTGATGGGCATGCCGTAATGGAAATAGAGATTGGCTTTTTCACGAGAAACCTCTCCGTTTTTCATCTGTTTGAGCATAAACGGGAGATCAAAGCACATAACTGTCAGCGTACCGATGATGATCCCGATAAACATGCCGAGCTCAGGTTGTATGGCGGTATATTTCCGCAATAAAACAATGAGAATCAGGCCGGACGTAAAGCTGATCAGCTGAAAAGAGGCGAAGCTGGCACTATAACGTTTGATGCGGTGGGCTGCTTTATGAGCTTCCATGCCTAGATTTAAGAATAACTGCAAAGTCGTCGAGGCCAGACCTACATATAATAGGGGCTTTAAATCACCCGGGATCCCCGGCACCGTGAAAATGACAAGCCAAAACAGCGCCAGCGCCGGGATAGTTGTCCTCAGGGCATATTGATAAATTGTTTTGACATGGGTGCTGACATTGTTCTCGCGCTCCGCCCGGGCCTGATATCGGGCCATGGCAGCTTCCAACCAGGTAAAGAACGCCATATGCAGCCACATCATGGTGATCATCGCGACCGCATAACGGCCATATTCAGCACTGCCTAACAGGCGTGTTAAGATGACAATCCCGCCAAAACTGACGACCAGAGACGCCAGATTGACAGGAATATAGGCGAGCATGGAGCGGCCAATCATGACCGCTCCTTCCCAGCTGCCCAGCTGTTGGGTTTAAGTGCCATTACCGGATATTCTCCGAATCTCCGAGCAGGCACGGAATGGTTTTCAACATGATCATGATGTCGAAGCCGATAGAGGCGCGTTCAATATATTCTACATCCAACTGGACGCGGCGGGCGACGCTGGCCGCATCGTGCATAGGGCCTCGGGATCCATTGATCTGGGCCCAGCCCGTCATACCGGGCTTAACCTTGTGACGGTGCGCATATTCTTCGACCAGCTTGTAGCTTTCAGTATCGCCGGTGCGCATGCCGACCGCATGCGGGCGAGGGCCAACTAGGGACATGTCACCTTTAAGAACGTTCATGAGCTGCGGCAGTTCATCCAGAGAGGTCTTGCGAATGAAACGTCCGACCCGCGTCACACGGTTATCGCCTTTGACGACTTGTTGTGCCGCTTTCAGGTCTTGTTGCTCAACTCGCAGGGAGCGGAACTTATAAACGTGGAAAACACGATTATTAAAGCCTTCACGCGGTTGTTTGAATAACATGGGGCCCGGACTGTCGAGTTTTACAGCCAGTCCAATGAGCGCCAGTACAGGGGCACCCAATACCAGAACCGTTCCGCTGACGACGATATCCAAAAGGCGTTTTAAGGCCGTGTGACCACCGCTCTTGGGCTTGCCAGTCACGTCTTGAACGCTGATATTGGCGATTTGTGTCAGGCGTTGCTGAATGTGGTCATAGTTTTCAAACTCATCGACAACAAAGGCAATTCGGTTCGGAAGACGGCGGATTTGATGGACGAGTTGACTTTTGCGGGCGTGGGCCATGCTCGGCAGTGTCACGACAATGCGGTCAATATAGGGCAGCTCCGTCCAGGCCAGCAGATCATCGACTTTGCCAACCACGGGAACGCCATGGATATTTTCCGGTGCCCGGCTGATGCGATCATCGAAAATAGCCAGTATATTCAAGTCTTTAGACTTGGCATTCTGCTCAATCAGGCGGCGGGCGGAGTCAGTCGCACCGAGCATGACAATATTCGGTGCCAGAGCACGGCGGTCATGCAGGCGGCGAACCTGAAAGTAGTATAAAGAATGCAAGAGAAAGAGCGAGACAACACCCCAAAACCCGGCAAAGGCCAACATATCGGGCGAGAATGTCGCAGGCTTCAGGATCAAGGCTGTTGTCAGCCAGGCGCCGATCGCGGAAAACCCCGCAAAGAAAACTTTCTTTTGATGGGCGCTGTAACTCTCAGACGGATGAAAATTATGCGCACCGCTAATCAAAAGCGTTCCGGCAAACATGAATGCGCCCAGGATGCCCGCGGCTATTGGCGCTATTATTCCCTTATTATTGGTGCCGATATATGCATTCCATACCACCAGCATGATGATGGCCGTCACCCAGACTATATCAGAGGTACGCAACGCGAAACGCAGAGCGGAACCATTGATCTGGCCTTTGGGGACCTGGATCGAACTGATTGGACGCCTGACTACGGGTTGTACCGGCGTGATTGGATCGAGACGGGCCTCTTTCTGGAGAGGCCCTTTTTGTTTTGCTGTTGACATCTCATTTCCCACTATTCAGCCATCCTTCTATTCGAATTGAGCAAATATTGCGTAAACGCATTTGAGAAATTACGGTGCCAATGCCGTGCCGATTGTGCCAAAATTGGACCGAGATGATACATGGCCCGATTTTTATGGTTAAGAATTGAATAATCGGCGCTTGATTGTTCCGATTTGGCGAAAGGGCCCTGTAAAATTCTTACCTAAACCTTACAAACTCAGGCTTTAATATATCAAAATGTAACAGGATTTCCGATCATCCCGCGCTTTGTCTCAAAATGTGTCACATAAAGACGCAGACTAGCGGTCTTGTATCAGACCGGGATTATTCGCCCAAAGCCTCATAGGTCACTAGGCGAAAACGATAGGTTTCTGCGGCTTTCATATTTCCAGCAATAACCCCATGGAGATTTTCATCCCAGCCTGTCCACTGCTCTACAAAGGCCTTGGCCTTGGCTCGGTCACCTTCGTGTTGGATGGCGATAACTTCTTTAAGTAATGACTCAACGGCTTGGGGATATTTTACATAATCTATCTGGAGCTTGCCATTTTCAAAGCTGAGCAAGCCCTTATCCATATACCAGTTAAACTGCATCAGTTGCATGGTGGCATAGGCCTGACCGCGCCTGGGTTGGTTTTTGCGCATGACCCGTAATATGCCGGAAGCGTAGATGGAGCGGAGCTGTGCATCGGTAAAGGCGCCGGCTTCGTGCAAGCGCGGTGCCGCGAAAAGCGAAACCAGATCCGCCTTCATTTCTTCAAACAAATCGGCGCTTTCCTGCAAGGCCGCATCTATATCGCCGCCGTCCTTGGTCTGATCGGGGCCAAGATAATGACCGATCTCATGCCAGAGCGTACGGTAAAAATTCCCTTCCAGATCCAGGTCTCCATGATGGTCAGGATCCGTACCAGCTTTGAAACTGGTGAGGGCGGTTTCATAAAGTCTTGGATTGCGCAGGATATTAGACCGAATGAGAATAGTTCGCCCAAACTGGCGCGATAGATGACCTTCATTCGGCAGGATGGTCGCCGTATTCGTGCCGCGCGCTTGGCCGAAATCAGCAATAACGTTATAAACACCAACGGGAATGCGGTTGCTGACTTGTTTTTGCGCCGTGTAGGGCAGGGCGTCTTCAATGGCTTGAATATCGCCCAGAGAGCTCGAGAGCTCAGCACTTTTGGCTTTATCCCGCAAAAGCAGCGACAAAGAGAAAAAGCTTTTCACACCCAACAGCGTATCATCATAGGTTTCATAACTGCCGATCTGGGCGTTGAGGTTGCCTGTGTAATCGCCGGTAATCCACATGGCGTCACTGCCGTCATAATTATCGGCCAGCATATCCCGGGCGCGCAGGCGCAGATAACGGGCAAAGGCGATATCCTCACCGGCGATATGATCAGCGGCCTTTTGCAAGCGGTCGTAAATATAGAAAATATCTTCGGCATACCGCACGGAATAAGGCAGACCAAAATATGTCTCGGCGCTGTCTATGCGTTCCCGCAAGCCAGGATGTAGACGGTCAAGGCTGGGATATTGGTCAAGGCGCGATAGAGCCATTTCTTTATTCTTTGCCGTGGCTGTCATAACGACCGCGCGCAAATCAAGAATTTCGTCTTTGCGGTCCGGGTGCGCAGCGAAGAATGTGTCCAGGTCTTCGCGCTGTGTGCCGCCAGGATAGACATAGCCTCCCGCCGTCATCGGAAGCGTATTTAAAAAACCTACGCGCCGATTATCTAGCGTTGTTGTGACCGGGCCTTTCATCATACGGAACAAATCCTTGAGATCCTGCCGCACAGCAGGATCCGTCATCTGACTTTCGATTTCGCGGGCTTGAGGATGAACCTGTTCCAGATAAAGCGTATGCAGGCGCTGCCCGGCGGCCAGAAGTTCTTTGACCGCCAGTTTTTCGTTCGCCGTCAGTTGGCTGTCATCATAATCCAGGCGCAGACGCATGGTCTTGTCGAGAATAGGTTGGCTTTGTTCAGCGGTCCATTCTGTGTCGAAATAATTTGTGGAAGCGGTCGTTGGCGCCGGAGTTTCGGCCGGCGCTATTTCTGTCTCGGTTTTGCAAGCACTCAGAAATAGCGCCAATCCCAATACTGTTAGCTTACGTGTCAGCATGTCTTGTCTCTCAGAAGGATTATCGGTTGCGTTTGAAACCGGCAATGTCGGCCAGCACTGCATAAGCGGCGTCCAGCACATTCGTTCCAGGCCCAAAGATTTCTGACACACCGGCCGCGCGCAAGAAGGCATAGTCCTGTTCCGGAATCACACCGCCGACAACAACTTTGATTTCAGTGCCGTTGAGGGCCTCGATCAATTCCGGAACGAGTGTTTTATGCCCAGCCGCCAGAGACGATACACCGACCACGTCCACACCCAGCTCTTTGGCCTTAGTGGCCGTTTCTTCGGGCGTGGCAAACATGTCAGTCATATCCACCTTAAAACCCAAATCGGCGAAGGCTGTGGCGATAACCTTGGCACCTCGGTCGTGACCGTCCTGTCCCATTTTTGCGATCAGTACATAAGGATCTTTGCCCGACTCGTTTTTGTAATCATTGATCCGGGTTTGGATATTGACGTAATCCGGGTCACCTTCATACGCGGCCGAATAGACGCCTTTGATCACGCGTGTGACCGGTTTGTGTCTTCCAAATGCCGCTTCCATAGCATCACTGATCTCTCCGAGTGTGGCGCGGGCACGGGCCGCTTCAACGGCAGCTCGCAACAGATTTCCCTGTCCGTCCATGGCCACATCCGTCAGGGCGACCAATGCCTGATGGCAGGCTTTTTCATCACGACTGGCTTTGACTTTCTCAATACCAGCGATCTGTCCGGCACGGACTTTGGCATTATCGATCTCTAGAATGTCGATAGGATCTTCGTCATCGAGGCGGAATTTGTTCACACCGATGATAACGTCTTCGCCTTTATCGACGCGGGCTTGACGATTGGCGGCCGCTTCTTCGATGGCCATTTTCGGCAGGCCTTTTTCGATGGCCTTGGTCATGCCACCCTCGGCTTCGATCTCTTCAATCATAGACCAGGCCTTATCGACCAGATCTTGAGTCAAGGCCTCAACATAATAGGAGCCCCCCAGAGGATCGACCACATCACAAACACCGGTTTCATTTTGCAAAATCAATTGCGTATTGCGCGCTATGCGGGCCGAGAACTCCGTGGGCAGAGCGATGGCTTCGTCGAAACTATTTGTGTGCAGGCTTTGCGTACCACCGAGGGCTGCGGCCATAGCTTCGAAAGCCGTGCGAACGACATTGTTATAGGGGTCCTGTTCAGTGAGTGACACACCAGAGGTCTGACAGTGTGTGCGCAGCATTTTCGAGCGGTCTTTCTGTGCCCCAAAGTCTGTCATGATTTTCGCCCAGAGCTGACGGGCGGCGCGCAGCTTGGCGGCCTCCATAAACACATTCATGCCGATACAGAAAAAGAAAGAGAGGCGCCCGGCAAAGGCGTCCACATCCAGGCCTTTGGCTAGAGCCGCCCGGACATATTCCATACCATCCGCCAGAGTAAAGGCCAGCTCTTGCGCGAGCGTCGCGCCTGCTTCCTGCATGTGATAGCCTGAAATGGAGATCGAGTTAAACTTGGGCATATCCGTCGAGGTATATTCGATGATATCGCCGATGATTTTCATGCTCGGTTCGGGCGGATAAATATAAGTGTTACGCACCATGAACTCTTTGAGAATGTCGTTCTGTATGGTGCCGGACAGCGCCGCCCGGTCGACGCCTTGTTCTTCACCCGCGACCACGAACATGGCCAGGATCGGAATGACCGCGCCGTTCATGGTCATGGAAACGGACATCTTATCCAAGGGGATACCGTCAAACAGGATTTTCATGTCCTCGACCGTATCAATCGCTACACCTGCCTTACCCACATCCCCGACAACGCGCGGATGATCAGAGTCATACCCCCGGTGTGTGGCCAGATCGAACGCTACCGAGAGGCCTTTCTGTCCGGCTTCGAGGTTTTTGCGGTAGAAAGCATTGGACTCTTCGG
>JAHDBU010000039.1 GCA_020630275.1 Hellea sp. | reverse complement strand
ACCTGCCCGAGGACGAGACCATCACTATTTACCGTCAGGGTGATTGGTATGATCTCTGCCGGGGTCCTCACCTGCCGAGCACGGGTAAGGTTGGTAAAGCTTTCAAGCTTATGAAAGTGGCCGGTGCCTATTGGCGAGGTGACGCGAATAATGTGCAGCTTCAGCGTATTTACGGGACAGCCTGGGCTTCTCAGGAAGAGCTGGATCAGCATCTTCATATGCTGGAAGAGGCTGAGAAGCGTGACCACCGCCGCCTGGGCAGAGAGCTTGACCTTTTCCACATGCAGCCCGAAGCGCAAGGCATGGTGTTCTGGCACGATAACGGCGCGACCATCTGGCGTCAGGTTGAGAATTATATGCGCCGCCGCCTGCAGGGGGCCGAATATCAGGAGGTGAAAACGCCGATCCTGATCAATAACAAGCTTTGGCAGGAAAGTGGCCATTGGGACAAATTCCGGGAGAACATGTTTGTGTCCGAAGTCAGTCACGGTGCTCATGACGAAGTCCATGCCATGAAGCCCATGAACTGCCCGGCCCATGTTCAGATATTTAATCAGGGCCTGAAATCCTATCGCGACCTGCCCATCCGCATGGCGGAATTCGGCTGTTGTCACCGTAATGAGCCGTCTGGCGCGTTACATGGCATTATGCGGGTGCGGGGCTTTACGCAAGATGATGCCCATATCTTCTGCCGCGAAGATCAAATCACAGAAGAGAGCATCAGCTTTATCAGTCTGCTGCAATCCATCTATAAGGATTTCGGCTTTGAAGATCTGGTCGTGAAATTCTCCGACCGCCCCGAAACCCGGGCGGGAACTGACGAGACTTGGGACCGGGCCGAGAAAGCCCTTATGGATGCAGTGACTGCCGCGGGCGTAGACGTGGTACTTAACCCGGGCGAGGGTGCCTTTTATGGTCCTAAACTGGAATTCGTCCTGCGAGATGCCATCGGCCGGGACTGGCAATGTGGGACATTGCAAATGGATTTCGTTCTGCCCGAACGACTGAACGCGACCTATATCGGCGAAGACGATCAACGTCACAGGCCAGTAATGTTGCACCGGGCGATTCTTGGATCCATGGAGCGATTTATCGGTATTCTGATCGAAAACTTTGCTGGGAAGTTTCCACTTTGGTTATCGCCAACGCAAGTCGTTGTTGCAACCATCACATCGGAAGCCGATGATTATGCGCGCGAAGTTTGTGACAAGCTGACAGCAGCTGGCTTGAGAGTGAAAACCGATCTGCGCAATGAGAAGATAAATTACAAAGTCCGCGAACATTCCGTCGGAAAAGTTCCTGTGATTGCTGTCGTCGGAAAACGCGAAGCCGAAGAAGGTAAAGTCGCTCTGCGATGGCTCGGCGAAGGTAATAAGCAGCAGGATATTATGAGCCTTAGCGAGGCAGTTGCTTCTCTTAGTGAAAAATCGTTGGCTCCCGATTTGGCTAGAAGGAACGCCTGACTTGGGCGAGGTGGGGCATAAGCAGACGAATAAGGTTCGCCTCGGTTTTGCGACCGCGGCGTTTCTTTTTGTCCTGATTGCATTCGCGCCGGTTTCCCACGCGGGGGGGCTTGGGTTTGCCCCGTTGGCCGTCATTGCAGGTGTGGCCGGTTATGTTGGATTTGGACGCAAGTGCCGTTTTTCGGAACTGCCCGGGACCATTATTGCTCTTGGGGTATTTTTGACATGGGTGGTCATCACTTCGATCTGGTCACCCTATATGGATCCACAACCTGTTCCCAATCCGATCAAATTATTACTAGGTATCGCCCTTTATTTAGGGGTGTTTTTGTTACCACCCATAAACTGGTTAAACAGAGCGATCATCTGGATCGGCGTCGTGGGGCTAGGCCTGTTGCTCTACGATTTTCATACGGGCTATGAATTTTCCAAATTCTTTTATCCACTAGGCGAAGGTGAACATCCAGTCGCCAGACGCAACTCTATCTATCAAAATCTCAGCCACGGCATAACGGTTATGGCTTTGTTGGCAGGGCCGATGGTTTTCTATTTGGCACGAACAAAAATACTAGGACCTGTATTGGCCGTTATCTGGGTGTTAGGGACGTTATATGTGGCTTTTATTGCGGGGCTAGCCGTCGGACTCTTGGCAGTATTGATAGCTCTCGTTTTTATGGGTTTGGCCTGGCTTATTAAAGACCGCGCTTTAGATGTTCTTATATTTCTGGCAGCCTTTTCCATTTTATTCGCACCCTTGACCGGTTACGCTATGGGTTTTGTGCCTGCAGATATCAAATCCCGTATGACTGACTCCTGGGAACATCGGGTTGAAATGTGGGCCTATGTGGCCGAAATGATCGCGCAAAAGCCAATTCTGGGTCATGGGTTTGATGCCGTGCGGACATTTGAGCGGACCTATACGGGCATGAATATTGACGGTAAGCCATGGGAGCAAAACATTATCGCTTTGCATCCTCATAATGCCGGATTACATATCTGGTCGGAAACTGGTGCGGTCGGAGCGGCCTTGGCGACGATCACATTGTTCATGTTGAGACATTGTTTAAAAAATGCTATAAAAACCAAGCCGGATATGCTAATTCCCATGGTCGGCTTTTTGGCGGCGGCCCTGAGCTTGTGTACATTTACCTACGGTATTTGGCAGGAATGGTTCTGGGGCGTCCTAATTTTAATCGGGGCGCTTATTCCGATGTCGATTATGAATGCAAAGTAAATGCGGGTGTGCCGACAATTACACATCGCGCCTTTACAGAATGTTTGATGGTATGACATAGGGGCCATCAGAACTCTCAGGGGTAACGAGGTGAAAGCTAAAGTCATTCAAATGCCAAAGACTCAGATGCGTCCGCGCATCAGTGTCATCATGGTCAGTTATATGACCGGACCGGCTTTGCATGAATCTGTGGCGGCTGTTCTGGACGACAAAGAAATCTATGAGTTGATACTGGTTGATAACGGATCCTCTGAGGCTGGCCGGCAGGCGATTAATCGTCTTATTGTGGCAGATGATCGAGTGCGCTTGTTACAAGGTCAGGGCAATATTGGTTTTGCCAAGGGGTGTAATTACGGCGCGACTTTTGCTTCGGGCGAGTTACTTCTTTTTCTAAATCCTGATGCCGTTATATCACCGGGAAGTGCACGCCTACTTGCCGATTGCGGTCAATTACAAAAGGCCCCATGGATCGTTGGCGGACTGCTGCGCAATATTGAAGGCAGAGAACAACGGGGTTCCCGTCGTCGTGAGTTGACACCTTCAAGCGCTTTTTTGACGTTTACCGGTCTGTATAAGCTACCCGGATTGAAATCCATCCATATGGAAAACGAGCCAGTACCGGCTGGACCCTCTGATGTAGATATTGTCAGTGGTGCTTTTATGATGACGGACCGCGAAACATTTAAACTTCTGGATGGGTTTGACGAAAATTATTTCCTACATGTGGAAGATATCGATGTTTGTCGTCGTGTGAGAGAAAAGGGCGGGCGAGTCATTTTTCACCCCAAAGCCAGTGTCATGCATTATGGGTCGACCAGTGAAGTTCGCCGTCAAACTGTGGAGTTTGAAAAGCTCAAGGGCTTTATCTACTATTTTCGCAAAAATGCCGGGTCTGGTTTAGGCCGTGTTGGTTCTGCGGTTTCTGTCCCGCTAATGGCGGCCGCCATCATGGGACGGGCCTGGTATTTGGCCCTTCGAAAAGCATTTCGCGGCGTCTAATCACACGCCTCGGCGGCCAGTATTCGGATTTCAACCGGATCGCCTTTGGAATAATTAAATCCTCGAACAATGTGATTTTCGGTCAGACAGGTCTCAGGGTCGATTATTCGGCTATTGAGATTGAGCACTGAATGACGGTCTCCCGCTTCATGCTTGTCGATCAATAAGACATCGCCCCGTTTTAGTCCTTGTGCTATGCCGTCTTCCGCCTTCTCACCTAATCTGATGTCTTTCCCCACTTCATAGACAAGACTGGGTTCAGTAAAATTTGGCGACAGGATACGAGTGGTCCGACTGTCCGGGACCAAGCCAGCGATTTTTCGACTGACCTGTGTGTCTGACAGGTTGGGCATGATAATTTGATAGGTCAAGGGCGAGAGCGTGGCCGTTAGCATCAGTCCCATAATAGTGGCGCGTCTAACGTCGCCAATCCACATGCAATAAGTGGCACCGAACGCCAGAGCTAGGAAGAGTGGAAAACTGTAAAACGCGATGGATTGCTTATCCGACAGCCAAGCGTCGCCACCAAAGATCGCGGCGATCAGAACAATCGAAGCGATCAGGAACAAAACGGCGCCGATTTTGCGGGTCCGTTCAAAGGCGCCAGTATCCAGCATTGCGAAAAAAGCGCCGGCACTCAGTATCGCCATGGCTGGGTAAAGCGGCAGCGGATAATGAATGAGCTTTGTGGGGGTTAGCTCTAAAATAATCCAGAAAGGGACGATCCAGCAAATCAAAAACCTTACCGCTCGACGCAGTTCCGGGTCCCCAGAGTTTTTAGATGCTACCAGTCGGGCAAAGGCGATGCCGGGGAATAGGAGCAAAATACCTGGCCAAAAGGCAAGCGAGATTGACCCCAGAAAATATCCAGGTAGCAGGCCATGTCCTTCCTGGCCGCCGGCGATCTTCGAGCCCATATCTCCTACGACGCTATCCTTGAAAAAGGCGCCGTCTGTGACAACGCCAATAGCAATGGCCCATGGGACAACGAGGAGTAAAGCCAGAATAATTCCCGGAATGTTGATCAAGGATTTTAACCAGTTAAAGTCTTGAGTCCAAACTCCGTAAGTCAGCAAAGACAGTATAATAATTATTGGGGTTATGGGGCCTTTGACCATGATAGCAGCCCCGAGAGTTATCCAAAATATGAAACTGGTCAGGCTATTCGGCTGTTTTTGTAACCGCAATAAACAAGCGAGGCATAGGGCTGACAATCCGCAAAGGACGGCATCTGTTTTGGCAATATGGGCCTCCGCTGTAAAAACTAGCGTCGTCGCTAAAATACCCGCTGATAAAAAGGCGCCTTTTCGACCCAATACGGCCAATGCTCCCCAATAAGTCGCAAAGACGGCCAGTAAGGCTCCCAGAACAGAGATAAGCCTGTGGGCCCAAATTTTCTTTTCACCCGGTTTCGTGAAAATCTTTACGGGCACAGATTGCAGCCAATAGATACCCGCTGGCTTTTTGTTACGAGCTTTATCTTGAAATTTTATGTTCAGATAATCACCACTCTCAACCATTTGCGTTGTGGCTTGAGCGAACCTGGCCTCGTCACGATCAATAACTTGTACAGATGAAATGCCTGGCAGGCTCATCCATAATGTCAGGACCAGAAGAAAAACTCCATAGACCCGATGTGAATGCTTTTGTGAAAAGAAGCCCGCCATAATCGACTTATAGGGGAAAATGTAATTTTTGTTGAGAAAATTTCTATGCCGAGAGCAGTTGTCTCCAGTCCGGCCGCATGCCAATAGAAGCCAACGCAAAAAGAGCGCAATATGCCCAAGCCCCAAATCCCTGAAATTAGTGTCGTCGTTCCGGTTTATAACGAAGCGGAAAACGTCGAAAAACTGGTTCGCGAAATTCACTCAGCTATGGCCGGTACGGTATTTGAGATGAATTTCGTCAATGATTGTAGCTCTGATAATACTCAAGATGTTTTGCAGAGTTTAAAAACCGAATTTCCAATGCTCAGGGTGTTGTCCCACCGAAATAACGCGGGCCAAAGCCGGGCTATCCGAACGGGCATTCTAGCGGCCAAAGCCCCGGTGATTGCCACTCTGGACGGAGACGGACAAAATGATCCGGCCGATATTCCGGCTTTGTTCAAACAATTTACAAGGTCCGACGCACCCCAAAATCTGGGTCTCGTTGGTGGGCGGAGGGCCAAACGACGGGATAGCATGGCAAAACGGTTTGGCTCCCGGTTCGGAAATGGCATTCGCAAGAAATTATTGAATGACAATGCCGATGACACGGGTTGCGGACTTAAAGTCTTTTCCCGGGAAGCCTTCCTACGGTTACCCTATTTCGATCATATCCATCGCTATATTCCAGCTCTCATGCTCCGGGAAGGTTTCGCCACTGAGTTCGCCGACGTCAATCACCGGCACCGGGAATTTGGGGTTTCGAAATATACTAATTTCGGTCGGCTTATAGTTTCGATCGCGGATCTACGAGGAGTTATGTGGCTAAACCGTCGATCTCGTAATCCGAATGGGTGGGACGAAGTGTAAAACATTCGAACGTTAACCATTTGCAAGCCATATTCGTTTAGACATTCTTAAGACTAACGGTCTTTAGGTTGGCTATGCGTATTTTTACCGTATTTCCGCTCATGCTGATTCCGGTCGCGATCTATAATGTAATCGCTTTGTCCGGTCAGGAGTTTGCGAGCGTCGATTATGTCCGTGGACGTCTTGATGAAGATTTCCAGGCGATTCCTATGGCGTCGGATGCCCTTTGGCATATTACGCCGGGCCATGCCCTTATTGCGCTAACCGTTTTGTTGCTGTTTTTTGAATTAATCAAATCGACCGGGACTGGTCGTGCTGCCATAATGAATCATGCCTTTTCCATGATTCTGTTTATTGTTTGCCTCGTTGAGTTCCTCATGTTTCAAGCCTTTGCGACATCCGTATTCTTCTTGATCACTTTGATGTGTTTGTTGGATGTGATGGCGGGCTTCATCGTAACAATTGCTTCGGCTCGACGTGATTTCGGGTTTTCCGAAGGTTTTGTAGACTGATCTGTTCCGCGTTTTTAGCCTTATCATTTTCTCCAATCCCGCTAAGATAAAACCTGATGCGCCAAAACGTCAGAGATCTTGAGAGCTTTTATGCATCCCGTCTCGGGTTGGCCGCGACAAATATGGTGTTGCGGCGCTTGTCAACTGTTTGGCCTGATCTCAAGGGTCGGGATATTTTGGGTTACGGTTATTGTTACCCTTTTCTGACACCCTATATGGATCGATCCAAACGTGTTGTTCTGGCAATGCCTGGGGCTATGGGAGGAATCGCTCAGCGCTCGAGTCGCGGTGTGATGACCTGTCTAACTGAAACGACGGCCCTACCATTTGAAGACGCGCAATTTGATAATATTCTAGTGGCCCACGGTGTGGAGGAAGCGGTCATGCTGCCGGAGTTCTTGCGCGAGTTGTGGCGAGTCACTCGTCCCGAGGGAAAGATAATCGTCATTGCAGCTAACCGGTCAGGACTTTGGGCCCGCTCGGAACGCAGCCCCTTTGGCGCGGGGCGTCCGTTTAGTCGCAAACAATTGCGCTTAACTCTGAAGGACGCCGGTTTTATTCCGACCATTTGGTCTGGTGCGCTTTATATTCCACCCGCCCGCTTTATGACCGGTAAGACGGTTTTGAACGTGACCGAGAGTTTTGGAGAGACAGTCTGGCCCGGGTTTTCGGGATTAGTTCTTGTCGAAGCTATAAAGCGGCTTTATGCCGAGCCGTCTGGAATTCAGAAGGAAGGGATTAAACGGCCTATATTTTCCCCTAAGCCTATGGGATCGGCGAGCCGACAATAATCATGTCAGACGAAACCAATCATATTCCGGATATTAATCTGCTTCGCATGGAAATAGACCGTGTAGACAATCTCCTATTGGATTTGATCGCTAAACGCTTGGAATTGGCAGGACAGGTTCGCAAGGCCAAAAGTGGTGTCAGGGTCTGGCGGCCGTCTCGAGAACACTCCTTAGTTCGCGATCTCTCTGAAACTGCGAAAGATACGCCGCCTGAATTAGTCGCTCGAATATGGGCAGAACTCATGAGTGCTTCGCTAGCACTACAAGGCCCAATGCGTCTGCATATTTCCCTCGAGGGCGACGCCTTGTCAAACTGGTCAACTGTCAGAGACCGTTTTGGTGCCGCGTTACCAACTGTTTCCTATCCGACCACGAGCGCCGCCCTGGCAGGCGCTTATGCTGAGGAAGAAGGCGTAGCGGTCGTTCCTGCCCCCGGTGGAATGCAACGGTGGTGGACCTCACTTTGCTGTGGCGGGGCTATGGAGGATATGCATATATTGGCTGCATTGCCGAGAGTGGGCGAGGAGGATTGGCCACAAGCGGTCGCGGTGGCCACCGCTGACATCCTCCCCTCAGGCGACGATATATCCCTAATTACACTGAGTAATCCGAATGCAGCATTGGAAGCTGGACTCAAGGTCAAACTGCGTGCTGAATCGGGAGAGCACAAGCTCATCAGCGTAGAGCATTATATCGATCCCGAAAGTGCGGACCTCATGGAAATTCGAAAAATAGATCCTTCAGCCCGTCTCATTGGGAGTTTTGCCAAAGCCCTGTCTGTTAAAGCCTCTTCTGGAGCAAAATCGTGACTTTGTACTATAGCGTTCTGATCATAGGGGGCGGCTTGATCGGATCATCTCTAGCCCGAGCTATCAAAGCAAATGAACTGGCAGACCGAATTTATATTGCTGATGTCGATAGCAAGGCGTGTGGTGTATTGAGGACACTGGATATTGCTGATGGTGTGTCAGCAGATTTCCGTGACTTTATTGGTCTAGCGGATTTGGTAATTCTGGCAACACCTCCGGGCGTAATGAAATCAATCGGTGCTGGCGTGGTCGAGGGGATGAAATCTGGCGGCGTATTGACCGATGTTGGCTCAATCAAACTGGATATCGTTCGTCATTTTTCGACATTTATGCGCTCTGATCTCCACTTCATTCCAGGTCATCCTATCGCCGGGACAGAAAATAGCGGTCCTGCTGCCGGGTTCGCGGAATTGTTTGAAGAGCGTTGGTGCATTCTTACACCTGTCGAGGGTTCGGATGAATCCGAAGTGGCACGATTGAGCGAGCTCTGGGAGAAAATGGGATCTCAAGTCGCGCTCATGGAAGCGGAACGCCATGATATGGTCCTCGCAACCACCTCTCATGTCCCACATCTGATTGCCTATACTTTGGTTGGGACAGCTATGGATATGGAAACGGTTACGCGAAATGATGTGGTCAAATATTCTGCGGGTGGTTTCCGGGATTTTACGCGTATTGCCGCGTCAGACCCGGAAATGTGGAGGGATGTGTTTTTGCAGAATAAGGACGGTGTTCTGGAAGTCGTTGACCGCTTCATCGAAGATCTATCAGCGCTCAAGCGGGCTATTCGCTGGGATGATGGAGATACGCTGCTCAGTCATTTTTCCAAGACCCGCGATATTCGCCGTAAAATTATTGATGCGGGGCAGGATACGGACAAACCGGATTTTGGACGGGAATGAGCGGAGCGATCAAAATTCCAGGTGGGTCGATGACTTGGCTCATGGAAGACGCTATCCAGCCAGGGGTTGGGATCAGCTTGGCAGAAATGAAAGTAGAGCCTGGGCAAATGACTGAACTTCATCGTCATGACAATTGCTCCGAAGAAATTATTCTGATCGAAGGTCAGATTTTGCAACGCGTTGATGATCAATGGATCGAGATGTTTCCGGGTGATCGGTGTGTGATTTCAATGGGCTCACCACATCAAACTCGCAATATCGGGGAAGATACGGCCAAAATGCTTTTGTCATATTCAAGCGGTCAACGACATTACAAAAAGCTGGGTTGAGCTTTATCGTTAACACATGATTAACCATAACTTCCGGCTTTTCCCTTTTTCGGGGAGACGGGCATAGAGATTGCAACCTCTTTGCCCAGTGTAACGTATTGAACCGGAATCTAAAATGGCCGTATTTATAAACGAATTTGGAAATCAGACCTATCGCGGAACTGCCGCGGAATATGATCAGGTCGATTACGCGGGTTTTCTGCAGGATTATAGCTTTACCCAAAATGCTGACGGGAGTGTAACCGTGCAGCATCCGATCTTTGGAACGGATACGCTCTTAAGTATCGAAGGATTCTGGTTTCAAGGTGAATCACGCTGGTATTCCATGGAAGATGCACTCGCTCTGTCACCCAGTAATGGTGGCGGTGGGACAACACCTCCACCACCAACGGACGGCCTTACGGCTGGCGACGTTGATTTTGTTGCTTTTGCCGGTCAATCCAATGCAGCTAATATGTTCTTTCGTTTGGACGGAGACCGCCGGAGCCCGACTGGAGATCAGGTTTTTGAAACCAGTATGAACAATTTAACTGGATTCACGACCGAAGCCATCAATGCAGCCTACGGCGCAACCGGATCCAATGAAACGGCTGACGCGAATAACTTTTGGTGGAATTTGGCTGAAGACCGACCGGGGCAGGTATTGCTGGACTCTGTCCAGGATATACAAAGGGCGCTGGAAAATGGGCAAGACTTGGATGCTATAGTTTGGTCGCAAGGCGAAAGCGATGCTTATTCCATCTTCTTTGGTGGCAATGCTGACTTACAAATACAGCGAATGGTTGAAGCGACCACAAACGTCTTTGAATATTTTCGGGCTGAATTTGGCCAGGACATTCCAATATTTATTCAAGAAATGGGTGAGTTTGAGGTCCCGGTACAACTTGCACCAGGACAAGCTAATGCGTTCGACTTGGTCCGCGATGCTCAATTGCAGATCGCTCAATCTGATCCGAACATATTTATGGGGGCCGATACGACAGGAACGCCAATCTTCAGAGATGGACTGCATTACACGACAGAAACCTACGGTGAAATTGCGACCGACCATGCCGAGACAATTGTTTCAGTTCTAGGGCAAGACAACCCGGTCAATCCGCCCGTAGAGCCTCCTGTTGAACCCCCAGTAAATGAAATAACGGGAACGGCAGGGAATGATTTATTGCTTGGCACGGCTGGCAACGACATTTTCAATAGCTTGCAGGGCAGTGATACGGTTATCGGATCGGGTGGAAATGACACAATTTCGCTCGGGGCAGGATATGATCAGGTTGATTATGCCGCTGCGGCTTCCGATTATACATTCACCCGAAACGGCGATGGATCTGTGACGGTGACCAAACCGGGAGGCGCGATAGACACGCTCAATGGTGTCGATGGGTTCTGGTTCCAGGGTGAAGGCGCTTGGTATAGTATGGATGCGGTTCTCGTAACGTTTCCAGGTGGCAATACAGGCGGCGGCAACACGGGCGGCGGGACTAATACCATAAATGGTACGGCTGGCGACGATCAGCTATTCACGACTGCTGGCGACGACATCGTTCAAAGCCTTTTGGGTAGCGATGTTGTCATTGGATCTTCTGGTAGCGATGTTATCAACTTAGGCGATGGCTATGACCAGGTCGATTATGCCGGGTCATCTAACGATTATAATATCGTTAGAAATGACGACGGCTCTTATACGGTTACCAAGCCGGGTGGCGACGTGGATACACTGATTGGTGTTGATGGATTCTGGTTCCAGGGCGAAGCGGCATGGTATCGGATTGACGATCTCGCGATTGATTTATTTGCTTAATCGGGTCAGGGGCGGTTCCGGACCGGCATGGGTACGTTACACAACTCCAGTCGCCCTGCCGGATCCAGGAACCACTCCTCTGATCGGTAGCGTCGCGCAGCCATATAGTTCTTAAATGTTTCCGTATCCGTACGCATAACTTGCAACGGGATCTGCAGGTCTTCTGTGAGTTCTGATCCCAAATAGATCGAGTAAATTTCTGTATATTCTTCCGGCGTTGCATAGAAACCCAAAGCTTCTGTCCCGCGGGGCAGGGCCGACAGATTTTCCATTCCCTGCCAGACGCGCCCGACCAGAGTTACATTACGGTCCAGATGCCGGGGCGAGTGCCCGGTCACCGCATAAAGGCTCGAACCGTTGCCGCTATCAGCCTCACCGCCACGTCCCACACCGACCATACCATAGCAATGCGCCATGCCAATCCGGCCCTTTGCCTTGTCTCCGGCGACAGGAAATCCATGGGTATACCCCGCATTAGGTTGATAAATGTCGCCATCTATCATTTCTGTAAATGGCAGTTCAGGCGGCCAATCAATCTCCCATTCAGGTGCCAGATTGGCTTTGGCTGAGCCCAAAGACTTAGGGTTGTCCGTTTCGGGTTCGCCCCATTGCGCCACATAATTATCATGTGATCGGATTACGAATAATCCGTCGAAATAATCCTCTTTGACCAGGGTTTTGATATTGGCCACATGATTGGGCGCAAATTGCGGCGCCAGTTCAATGATCACCAGGCCGTTTTCCATCTCCATATAGAGCACATTATCTTGATCCAACTCCCGCCAATCAGCATCAGTGGCGGCAGCCATGACTTCGGCGGTCGACAGGTTCTCATGAAATTCCGCCTTGGCTGGCATCTGATCTTTCGTTGAAGAAACCGAAACGGATTGATCGCAAGCTGATAAAGCTAAAGTCGAAATCCAGAAGACTGAAGATTTAAGATAATTCATAAGGTCAAATTGCAGCCAAACACGCTCAAAGTAAACCAAAAGAAAGCCCATAATTTCGTATCTTTTGGTGACATAGTCCGTTAAGCGGGCACAATGCGTGCAAAAGCGAAAGCTTTGGGGGTTCACCTTTTAACCGCATCCGGTGCGGTTTTTGCGATGTTGGCGATGCTGGCAGCGGCAAAGCTCCAATGGGATGTCATGTTCCTATGGTTGGTCGTCGCTTTGATTGTGGACGGAATAGACGGTCCATTGGCCCGAAGATTTGATACCAAAAAGCATGCACCCGAATATGATGGGGCTCTTATGGATCTGATCATAGATTATCTGAACTATGTTTTTGTACCGGCCTATGCCTTATTCGTGTCAGGACGCCTGGAAGGCTGGACGGGTTGGTTCGCGATTATTGTTATCACCTATGCATCAGCCATGTATTTTTCTGACACGCGGATGAAAACTAAAGATAATTCATTCTCAGGATTTCCTGCATGTTGGAATATGGTTATTTTGGTCATTTTTGCCCTCAAGCCAAATTTCTGGGTCGCGACGGCGATCATCGCCGTTTTGACGGTTGCGATGATCCTGCCTTTGAAATTCATCCATCCTGTGCGCACAGAGCGTTGGCGCCCATTATCACTCTTGGTTGTTGTGGCCTGGATCGGTCTGGCCTTTATCGCAGCCTGGAAAAACTTCGATCACCCATCATGGGTCAGCACTGGCTTGTTAGTGACGTCCGCCTATTTGTTACTGGCCGGATTGGCGCAGCAGATCTTGCCGGTTAGGAAATATACCAGTTAGTCTTTAAAGACCTTGCCGCCTTTCATCACGAAATTAACGTCGAGTAGCTCTGATATATCATCGAGCGGATTGCCATCGACCGCAATGATATCAGCATTTTTCCCGGCCTCAAGGGTCCCGATCTTTCCGCTCATGCCGATGTGTTTGGCGGCGACCACGGTGGCGGCCTTGATGGCATCCATTTCACTCATGCCCGCTTTGATCATATACTCAAATTCGCGAGCATTTTCCCCGTGAGGAGAAACGCCAGTATCCGTACCGAAAGCGACTGTCACTCCGTTCTCCCAGGCGGTGCGCAACATGTCCTGCATTTGCGGACCAACTTCGAGGGCCTTTTTGGCAGAATTAGGCGGCAGGAAATTATAGTTCTCAGCCCAGTCGACCACGGTCATACCCGCCAGTACGGTAGGTACGAGAACCGCGTCATTCTTCTTGAACAACTGCACTGTCCGGGCGTCCAGATAAGTGCCGTGCTCGATGGAGGAAACGCCAGCCTTAAGCGCCGCTTCAATACCATCCTTGCCATGGGCGTGGGCTGTGACTTTCCGACCCATTTTCTTGGCGGTTTCGACAATAGCTTTGAGTTCATCATCAAAGAATTGTTGACCGGTTCCAGCATTGGTATTGGAGAGCACGCCACCGGTTGCGGTGATCTTGATGACATCAGCCCCGCGCTTGACCGCTTTGCGAACGGCGCGCCGACAATCGGATACGCCGTCGCAAATGGTCGGAGAATGGAACATATCCAATATGTCCTCGCGGTAGCCGTGGGCGTCCCCATGCCCCCCCGTTACCGAGACTGCATTCCCCGATGCTTTGATATGAGGTCCGGGCAGTTTGCCCGCATTGATCGCTCGTCTTAGGGCGAATATTTCCGGTGGTCCGCCTACATCTTGAACCGCCGTGAAGCCGGCCATCAATGTTTTGCGGGCATTAACAGCGGCATCATAGGCGATGTCACCGGATTCTCGGGTCACCCCCTCGAGGCGAACATTAGGATTCCATTCAGCCCGCAGGTGGACATGGCTGTCGATCATGCCCGGCATGACAAAATGACCGGACAGATCAATGATCGTGTCGTCCCCGTCGCCCTCTAGAAATCCGTCTTGAATATCTTCGATTGTCCCGTCGACAATAATGACAGTTTGCTCTTTGACGGTTGGTTGACCGGGTACGGCCAGCAGCTCGCCTGCATGAATTAACGTGTGTGGCCCATCATGAGCCTGACTTGTCGTGGCTGTGGAAAGTGAAATCGAAAGAGCCATTAGCCCTGCGCCGAGATAATTCTTCATTAGAATCCCCAAAAATTTTTTATGCGTTTTGCGGAGCGTTACCGAAAAAGTCCAGAATATTCCCGTGAGAGGGGAAACCAACTTTTAAATATTCATCCGCCAATTTCTCTTTTCAATATGGCGGACATTGTCTTTGTCTTTTAATGTCAAAAGGTAGCGGCCGAGCTTTTCGAGTTCGGCGTCCTCTGGATTGCCTTCGAAAGCTATGGCGTAAATCGCATTACCAAAATTCCGAACGCATTTCTCGGGCGTGTCATCGACGATCAGCATCTGCTCTATGTGCCATCCATGCTTTCGGACTTTGGACAAAGCTTGTATATAGTGGAAGTGATCCCGGTCATAATAAATGGCTTCATCGGACCAACGTGAAAAGCTTCGAGACGTGGCCCGGCTTCGTCCCCAGACAAATTGTAGCTTGGCGTAAAGAGGCTCCGGAACGATTTGTCGACGACTTCGCGAACATAGTCATCACTGGCCGACGACCAGATGGCGACGTAAAAATTTTCAAAACAAAGCGCTAAAAACGCTTCGAGACCCGGGCGTCGATAGACATAATAGCCAAAGATTTCAAAATCAGGGTCTCTATCGAGTTTGACGTTACTGGCGTGAATGAGGGTCTCATCCAGATCCAGTATGAGCAGAATTCGGTCGGTTGGCTTCGGCCTTATCCAAGCGCATGATGGGCGATGTCGCGACGGCAGAAACCGTCCTCCCAATCGATGGCCTGATCAATAGCGGCATAGGCGCGCTCGACAGCTTCGGCGACTGTGTCGCCGGATGCGGTTACATTAAGGACCCGTCCGCCATTTGAAACAATTTCGTCCTTTTTATTTTTCTGGGTCCCGGCGTGGAAGACATAAACGCCGTCCATCATATTGGCGGTTTCAATACCCTTGATGACGGATCCTTTTTTATACTTGGCCGGATAGCCATTGCTGGCCATGACCACATTCACGACCGGGTCGTCAAGCCAGGCCGGCGCATCGACCTCATCCAGCTTACCGGCTTTGGCTGCTAGGAACAGATCCATAATATCCGTTCCCAGACGACGCATCAAAACCTGACACTCCGGATCGCCAAAGCGCACATTATATTCAATGAGTTTTGGGCCGTCTTTGGTCATCATTAGACCGGCAAATAATATTCCCATAAAGGGCATGCCGTCCTTGGCCATGCCCGCAACGGTTGGGTAGATAATGGTTTCCATAACGGTCGCCATTTCCTTCTCGCCAAAAACAGGCGTCGGGGAATAAGCGCCCATACCGCCCGTATTGGGACCTTCGTCATTGTCATAGGCTCGCTTATGATCTTGTGCCGCAATCAGTGGAATGGCCGTCTTGCCGTCACAAATAGCAAAGAAGCTGGCTTCCTGTCCGGTCATAAATTCTTCGATAACAACCTTTTCGCTGGCCTCGCCAAATTTACCAGAGAAAAACTCCTTGAGCTCGTCTTCCGCCGTGAATTTTGTATCTGCGATCACCACACCTTTTCCAGCCGCCAAGCCATCGGCCTTAAGAACAAAAGGCGGCTCGTTTTTATGGACATGCACCAGCGCCCCGTCTAAATCGGTAAACACTTCATAGCCCGCAGTCGGGATATTATAGCGTGTACAAAAATCCTTGGTAAAGGCTTTAGAGCTCTCAAGTTGAGCTGCCGCCTGCGTGGGCCCAAAGGCGGCGATCCCGTTAGCTTGAAGAATATCCACAAGCCCCATGGCAAGCGGCACTTCTGGCCCGACTATGACGAAGCCTATATCCAGGTTACGGGCGATCGCCGTCAATCCGACCACGTCATCAGCGGCAATATCGATAATGGCTGCGTGTTCGGCGATCCCAGCATTACCGGGCGCACAGTAAAGCTCCTCGACCTGATTGCTTTGCGCCATCTTCCACGCCAAAGCATGTTCACGGCCACCACTGCCCACCAATAGAACTTTCATGGTTTATTCCTCTGGTTTTGGGCGTTTGTTAGCTTTATGAAGACGAGAATCCAAGAGGGAAGATGACACCAACTGTGAGTGAATCTGACGCCAGCAATGCTTATGAGTTTTCAGTCTCCGAACTGGCCCAGAGCCTAAAGCGGACTATTGAAGACACATATGGCCATGTCCGAGTGCGAGGAGAGTTGGGTCGAGTGACCATTGCCAAGTCGGGCCATTGCTATCTGGACATTAAGGACGACAAGGCAGTTATCAATTCCATCATCTGGAAAGGCACCATGAACCGCCTCGCTATGCGCCCCGAAGAAGGCATGGAAGTCATCGTCGAGGGTCGGCTTTCGACCTATCCAGGGCGATCTAACTATCAGCTGATTATTGAAAAGTTGGAACTTGCCGGTGAAGGCGCACTTATGGCGCTGTTCGAGAAGCGCAAAAAGATGTTTGCTGCCGAGGGTTTGTTTGCCGCCGAGCGCAAAAGAGACCTGCCGTTCATGCCTCAGGTCATTGGCGTGGTGACCTCACCCACGGGGGCGGTTATTCGCGATATTCTCCACCGTATCGAAGATCGCTTCCCGGTCCATGTCATTCTCTGGCCGGTGCTGGTACAGGGGGATAAGGCAGCCGAGCAGATCGCGGGGGCTATTACAGGCTTTAACCACGCCGATGGTTTTCCAAGGCCAGATGTCTTGATCGTTGGTCGGGGAGGGGGATCTCTGGAAGATCTCTGGTGTTTTAACGAAGAAGTGGTGGTAAGGGCTGCTGCTAATTCGGCCATCCCAATTATTTCAGCGGTCGGTCACGAGACCGACTGGACATTAGTGGACTATGTGGTGGATTATAGAGCGCCGACACCGACGGGCGCTGCCGAAGTGGCCGTCCCTGTCCTGCACGAATGGTTGACCACCATAGAGGATTACGGGGTACGGCTGACACGGGGTTTGACCCGCTCCGTTAATGAAAAGAAAACCAAGCTCTCGGCCTCGCGCCTGCCGCGCCTAGAAAACCTGCTGGCCGTACCCAGGCAGAGACTGGATGTGGCAGGTGCTAAGCTCGGCACGCCAGGGCGCTTGCTAGAAGCCGCCCGGCAACGTGTGACGTCCATCCGCTTTCCAAAACCTGCCCAAATGTTTGATCCGGCCAAACGGCGATTGGAACTGGCGTCGACACGGTTGCGGCCTACGGATATCCAAAAACAGATTTCGGTTACGACCGATCGTGTCAAACTCTACGGGCAACGGGCAGACCGAGTGGTCGCCAACCGTCTGGACCGTTTGGGCGATCGATTACAGAG
The DNA here is from genome assembly GCA_020630275.1 of Hellea sp. Taxonomy (GTDB): domain Bacteria; phylum Pseudomonadota; class Alphaproteobacteria; order Caulobacterales; family Maricaulaceae; genus JACOMS01. The sequence continues at coordinate 161 of JAHDBU010000039.1, read as the reverse complement.
GGCCTCAGGTTTGCTCGAAGCCTATTCCTACCAAGGTGTATTGAAACGAGGCTTTGCGTTGGTGCGGGATGAGAATGGCAAGGTTATTCGGTCCAAAGACACACCAAAAACCGGAGAGCGGGTCACTCTGACCTTTGAAGATGGTGACCGAGGTGCGGTGA
>JAHDBU010000177.1 GCA_020630275.1 Hellea sp. | reverse complement strand
CAGCTGGAGATGGAGAGTAACGGCAAATCCAAAACCCGTGACGGTGAGGATACAGGCCTGACCTGTCCCATCATCTGGGGCGATGAGGGTACGAATGGTCAGCACGCCTTTTTCCAATGGCTGCACCAAGGTACGCCAGGTGCGCCGGTGGATTTTGTTGCTGTGCTCAAAGACCACGAAAATCGGCCAGAACACCACAAAGCCCTGCTGGCCAATTGCTTCGCCCAATCGGAAGCCCTGATGATCGGCAAGTCGCAAATGATCGTCGAAGAAGAAATGATGGCGGACGGCTTTAAAAAGCAGGACCGTGAAGTCCTGGCCCCGCAGAAAACATTCCCGGGAAATCGGCCGTCCACGACAATTACGCTGGATGAGCTCTCACCCTTCGCGTTCGGCCACTTAATTGCGCTTTATGAGCACAAAGTGTTTGTGCAGGGCATTATCTGGGGCGTGAACAGTTTCGACCAATGGGGCGTGGAACTCGGTAAGGTTTTAGCCAAGTCGATTTTGAAAGAACTGGACGGCGCAAAAGGGGAGCATGACCCGTCGACGGAGGCGTTGATTGGGTTGATCAATTAAGCCGCGCCTCCGACTCCCAGTACTTTTTCGCATTTGGGGCAACAAAATACCTGATAAATTGAAAAAGCGCCTCGGTTCACCATGATGACACGATCGATCTTTTGTTCACAATGCGGGCAAATCGGCGAAATTTTTTCTTTGTCTATGGCAACCATAATACTCCCCTTTTATATTGACTGGACGATTATAAGTTCAAAAAAAAAGAAGCTTCAAGCGTTAGTTTAAAACAAATCTGTCCCGGGTCTCAGGCGTCGGTGCATAACAAGCATCGAGCTTGCCAAACATTTTATAGCGGTTGCGCGCAATGCGATAATAAAGCCAGTCGCGGACGGGGCGCGGCAGGATTTTTCCTATGCGCAGAAATGCCATGGGACCACCTGTTTTCCGAAGCACGGCAAAACCAGCATCTGAAGAAAACCACGCTTTGCCGTCTTGCAGATAGATAAATGTGTGAGGATCATCCGGATCCACATCATATTTGTTAGAGATCTCTCGGCCTAATTCTGACTTTATCGCCACGAATTTCATATCCGGCTGTTTCTCATGTTTCAGGACATACGCCACCGCCCGCGAACACAAAACGCATTCGCTGTCAAACACATAGATGGAGTCTATCTCGGGGTTGGCCATATTTCAAATATAGTCGATCAAGACCGGCTATTCAATGCGGCATGCCGGGCATAAGCTTGACTCTTATCTGTCCATCTGATTTCAAAAAAGAAAAAATCTCAAAGGGGAATGACGCATGGGTTATGCCGTCGAAGACTGGATCAAACATTACGCCAATGGCACGCCGGATAAAATCGCCATGCGTGAAATCCCGAGCGGAAGGTCTTTTACCTATGCCGAAATGCATGAGCGGGTAGGGCGCTGCGCTGGCATGCTCAAATCCATGGGCGTGGAGAGGGGGGATAGGGTTGGTTATCTGACACTGAATACGACGGATACAATGGAGCTGGTCTTTGCCTGTTGGCGGATCGGGGCCATTGCCTTGGCTTTGAACTTCCGGCTCATGCCGCCTGAGTTGAAATTTATCCTTGAAAATGCCGAAGCTAAAATCTGTCTGGTTGACGAGCCGTTCATCCCGCTCAAAGAAGCGTTGGATGGCAATTGCTGTGTCGAGCAATGGATCATTACCAACGGCACGGGTGGACCCAGCCAGTACGAGGCGGCGCTTGCCGATGTTGAGCCGATTTACGATATGGTCGAGCAAGACATGGAAGACCAATGTCTTCTGATGTATTCTTCCGGTACGACCGGCACACCAAAGGGTGTGATTATCACTCACGGCATGATTTATTTCGGCATTGCAGGGGCGGCAGCTGCAACAGGCACGACGTCGGAAAATGTCAGCTTGTCTAATATGCCTATCTTCCATATTGGTGCGCTCAATGTCACGGCGGTCCCCGCGATCTGGTACGGGGCGACGACGATTATGCAGCGCGTGTTTGATCCGCAGACCACACTGAATGCCATTAATGATCCTGAGCTCGGGGTGACCACACTATTCATGGTGCCAGCAGCGTATAATGCCATCAAAGCCCTGCCGGGCGTGGATGAGGTGGATTTTTCACGTCTGAAAATCGCTCTATGCGGGGCCGAGGCTGTGCCCGTACCACTCTGCGAGTGGTGGCTGGCCAAAGGCGTCATGATCCAGGAAGGCTACGGCATGACCGAGACGGCAGCTGTGGGCTCGCTACTGACCAAGGAGCATATCCCGCGCAAGACGGGGTCTTGCGGGCGGGCCGGCATGCATTCCAAAATTCGCATCGTCGATGATGGCGGTAAAGACTGTGCGCCCAATGTGCCGGGCGAGATTTGGTTTAAAGGGGCCTGTGTGACGCCCGGTTATTGGCGCCGCCCGGATGCCAATGCGGAAAGCTTTGTCGATGGCTGGTTCAGATCAGGGGACATTGGTCGAAAAGATGAAGAAGGCTTTCTTTATATCGAGGATAGGGTCAAAGACATGTATATTTCCGGCGGGGAAAACGTCTATCCTGCGGAAGTGGAAAACTGTCTGTATGAAATGGACGACATCGCCGAAGTTGCTGTCATTGGCGTGCCGTGTGACAGATTTGGCGAAACCGGTTGTGCTTATGTCGTGGTCAAAGAGGGTCGTTCACTGGAATTAGGTGACCTTCTTGCCCATGTTTCAGACAAGCTGGCCAAGTTCAAGCATCCTGGTCACATGCGGGTGATCGAGGAACTTCCTAGAACGGCGTCGGGTAAGGTTCAGAAATTCATCCTGAGGGATAAGTT
>JAHDBU010000038.1 GCA_020630275.1 Hellea sp. | reverse complement strand
TAGGCGTTTGATGGGGTTTTCAATCGGTCTGATGCCACTTTTCGAAGCGCCTTAACGTAGAGAGGGTGCTCAATCTTCAGAACTTTGCGGGCAAGAGACTCGGCTGTATCCTTGGGTGACACCGGAATTTTTTCTTGTTGAATGACGTCCCCACTGTCCAGATCCGCAGTGACGAAATGTACAGAACATCCATGATATTCGTCCCCTGCATCCAAGGCCCGCTGATGCGTATTCAGGCCTTTATATTTGGGCAGTAAGGAAGGGTGGATATTAATAATTCGGTCTTTCCATCGTGCGACAAACCAAGGCGTCAAAATTCGCATAAAGCCCGCGCAACAGATAAGCTCAGCACCACAATCTAACAATCGATTGTGTAAAATACGATCAAAGGTCTCCCTATCTTTAAATGGGGTATGATCAAGGGCTTGAACCGGGACTCCAAGATCCGCTGCCCTTTGCAGGCCTTCGGCTTCTGGTATATTCGAGGCAACCAAGACAATCTCGCATGGATAATCTGCTTTTTGAGCGGCCTTTACCAGGGCCAGCATATTTGAGCCACGCCCAGAAATTAGAATGGCTGTGGGGACTTTTTTCATTTTTAGGTGAGATGACCGATCATGCGTGCATCCTCGCCAGAATGAGCGAGAACGTCTAAAATGTCCGCCGTATCACTCTGGTCACAGGTAATTACCATGCCGATTCCGCAATTGAACGCTCGCTGCATTTCACTCTCTGCAATGCCGCCCGTTTCTTGCAGCCAATTGAAAACGTTTGGTCGTTCCCAACTTTTAAAGTCGTATTCAGGTGTCAAGTGAGAGGGGAGCATTCGCGGCGTGTTTTCAGTTAATCCTCCACCTGTGATATGAGCCAATCCTTTAATTAAGCCTCGCCGGATGAGAGGCAGTAATTGTGTGACATAAATTTTAGTCGGCTCTAACAAAGCCTCGGCAAGGGTTTGATTTTCGGAAAAAGGAGACGGATCGGACCAGTTGAGACCGGAAATCTCAACGACTTTGCGTATAAGTGAATATCCATTAGAATGTGGTCCTGACGAGCTGATGCCTATTAGTGGATCACCTGCCTTCATTTCAGACTTGAGAGGGAGTAGTTGTCCTCGCTCTGCCGCGCCAACCACAAACCCGGCCAAATCGAAGTCTTCGCCCTCATACATACCTGGCATTTCTGCCGTCTCACCGCCAATGAGCGCACACGCTGAAAGCTGGCAGCCTTTGGCAATACCTGAAATGACCTGTTCGGCTTTCGCTGGATCCAAATGGCCCGTTGCAAAATAGTCCAAGAAAAAGAGAGGTTCCGCGCCTTGAGCCAAAATATCGTTTACGCACATGGCAACAAGATCGATTCCGACGGTGTTCAACACGCCCGTATCTATGGCAATCCGCAGCTTTGTGCCGACACCGTCCGTACCAGATACGAGGACTGGGTCTTTAAATCCGGCGGCCTTCAAATCAAAGGCACCGCCAAATCCGCCCAAGGCAACATCTGCTCCGGGGCGAGCCGTCATTTTGGCCAGAGGCTTGATCCGGTCGATTAAAGCATCTCCTGCATCGATGCTGACACCGGCATCCGCATAGGTCAGGCCTTGTTTCTTGGAATTGTCGGTCACGAGTCGCTCTGTCTTTGCTTGCAGACGCTTACAATCCTAAAATGGCCATACAGGCAAGCCCCAATTCTCAAATACTGTAAAACCCATGCAATTCCTCTTTTATTCAAGAGCAAATCCGTCTAACTATCCGCCCATGTTAAAGAGAATTCTTACAATCTTGCTCGCGTCGATGACTTATGTGCAACTAGCCTTTGGGGGAGACCCATTCATGGTCTCTGGCGTTCAAGTGGATGCCACGGGGAGCAATGCGATTGAAGCCCAGAATATCGCCGTTTCCGAAGGGCAGGTTAGAGCTGCGCAGATTTTGCTGAATCGACTGACCTTGCCCAGCCAGCGCGCTGGACAGTCGTTTGAGACTATTACGCCGGAAGTTATCCTGCCGATGATCCGTTCTCTGGAGATTTCCAATGAGAAGAGATCAACTCAGCGCTATCTGGGTGAGATCGCGGTGGGCTTTTCACAATCAGGCGTGCAGCAATACCTCGCCTCCAAAGGCATGACAATGATGTCCAGTCAGGCCGAAAAGCGTCTTGTGGTGCCAGTTCTCTCCGGGTCTTCGCTTTGGAGCGCAAACGAGTGGCAAACAATATGGAGCTCTCCTGCTTTTCAAAACTCATTGACGCCAGTTGAAGTGATTATTCCAACGCGTGGCAATGATAGCCTTATCAGTGCCTCTCAAGCTTCAGTCGGTGATATGACCGCCTTGAAGCGCTTGGGTGATTTTTTCGGAATGCGGCGGATCCTTGTGGCTAATGCTGTCCCGGGATCAGGCGCCATCAATGTCCGTATCGAAGACGTTGAGGTCGACACAGGGATAAAACGCGACCTTGGTACTATTTCCGGGGCAGATTATCCGGATGCTGCTTGGCAGGTCATATCGCGTTTAGAGGACGAATGGAAAAGCGCCAATGCCTCTCTTTCAGCGAATGCTGTGACGACAAATATATCCGTTCTGTATCGGTCTCATAATGATTGGCTATGGCTACAAAATGTGATCAATAACTCCGCGCAGATCCAAGGCGCCCGCCTCGATGCGTTGTCAAAAGACGGCGCTTTGATGAGCCTGACTTATGGTGGCGATATGGAGCGTCTGAGAAACGAGTTGTCCTATAAGGGCGTGGAGTTGCGAGAGGACCCGCAGATCGGAACAGTGTTGTTCCGCAAAGGTCGTTACTGATTTTGGCTCATGTCGGATCAATATCCACTCGATCTCTCTCCTAGTCCTAAATTCATCTTCGAGAATTTTATCGAAGGTAAAAGCAATCAGATTGCCTTGAAATCCATCCTGGCTTTCCCGGAATGGCCTGCACCCGTGTTTATTCTGCATGGACCGGAGGGCAGTGGTAAGACACATCTGGGCGAAGCGTGGCAAGCCAGCAATACCGATGTGATCTTCTTGGATGATGCAGCAGGTTTGGACGAAGATAAGCTATTTGCTATGACCAATCAGGCACTAAATGGGGAATTGTCTGGATTATTGTTGGCGGATCGGCAGCATCCAGATCAGTGGCCTGTCAAGCTCCCCGACCTTCGGTCGAGGCTGAATTATATCCCGAAGCTCGAAATTAGTGAACCAGATAATGATATCCTGGAGCCAATTGTTCGAAAGCTTTTTGAAGATACAGGACGGTCGATAAAAGGGGATATCATCAGCCATATTATTAGCCGATATGAACGCTCCATTCCAATTTTAATGGTGTTGGTCAATCAATTAGATCATGCTGCCCGACGGGAAAAACGGGATATGACCCTGAAATTTGTTTCCAGCTTCTTAAAACGGACAAGGGGATGAATAATGGTTCCAGGCGCCTCCTGTCGGGTGCCTGAATTCAAGTGTAGCTGCATGGAGTTGCAATCGGTTAGCCGCATTCTCATCCCCATAAAAACGATCGCCAAGAATCGGGTGACCAATCGCAAGGCAATGAACCCGCAACTGGTGGGACCTGCCTGTTTTGGGATAGAGGCAAAGCCTTGTCGCTTTTGTTTCTCGCTCGATGACTTCCCAATCTGTCTGAGATGATTTCCCATTGTCAAAACAAACTATCTGCCTTGGTCTATTGGGCCAATCGCAAATCAGGGGCAGGTTTATATGTCCAGTGTCGCCCGCAACACGACCGTTAACTCGCGCAATGTAGGATTTTTTAAGCTGGCGTTTTTCGAATTGAAGACCCAAATGACGTTGCGCCTTCGCATTTCGGGCAAAAACCATAAGACCCGAGGTCGGATGATCGAGCCGGTGAACCAGAAGAATTTCTGGATACGTTCTACGCATCCGACTCTCCAAACAATCCTTATGATCGGGAGACTTTCCCGGCACACTTAAAAGCCCGCTGGGTTTGTCGACCAGGACCACATCATCATCTTCGTGGATGATGGATAGAGGCCCGCTTGGCGGCTCATAGACGAACGGGTTCAACTAAAATTAGTCCGTTGCCAATAAAATGGGGTCCCCAAAACCAAGCGCCTTCAATCCATCCAGTTGCGTGGCGGCGTCACCAACAACAAGAATTCGCATGGCATCGGGGCGGAGTTGTTCACTGGCCAATGATTTCATTTTCTCCAGAGAAAGGTTTTTGATCTGCTCCGCATTCTTGGCTTTGTAGTCATCCGGAAAACCGTAATAGCTGATCTCCTGAACCATACCCAGCTTGTCGCCCAGCGTTTCATTTTTGAGAGCTTGCCCCCGGAGTAGCGCTTCTTTCATAGTTGCTAAATCGTCTTCGGTAAAATCCGGACCGTAGCTTGTGACAATCTGATTGATGAGATCGATAGATTCTTTGGTGACATTGGTCCGTACTGAGGATCCGATGGTAAATGTGCCACGGTTTTTATCACCGTTAAATCCGGAGCGGATTCCATAAGTGTAACCCTTATTGACCCGGAGTTCTGTCATGAGTTTTGAGGTGTAAATGCCGCCTAGTGGGAAGTTGATGGCCTCGGCCAAAGCGAAGTCGTCATCCAATGCCGTCAAAGCAGGTCGTTCAAAACGCAGAACGGATTGTTTGGCGCCCGGAACGTCATAGAAATAAATCTGCGTTTTTTCGACAGGGTTATCCAAGGCCAGATCGATTTTCGCTGGTGCCGTTTTATCCCAAGCTTTGGCGATGCTATCTAAGCCCGCTTTCACGTCACCCAAATCGATGTCGCCAACAATCCGGACCTTCATGTTATTCTGGGTGTAATAATTGTCGTAAAATCCTTTGAGATCTTCCAGGGTGACCGCCTCAAGTTTGTCTTTGGGACCTGTATAAGCGTAGCGCAATATATGCCCTTCCGGATAACGAAGTTTGGCCATTTCCCGGGCCGCAATGGCGTTAGGGTTAGCGGCGCGCTGATCAATATCATTGAGCATTTTGCGCTTTAACAGATCAAATTCTTCTGCGTCCCAGCGCGGCTCCATCAACATTTCCTGAACCAGGTCCATGGTTTTATCAAAATTCCGGGCGAGTGTGGTGCCTCGAACATAGGTGCCGTTGGTACTGGTTGACACGGATACGGAAGACCCGAGAGATTTTATGGCGTCTTCAAGCTCTGCCGTTGTTTTATTGGCCGTGCCTTTGGACATCATGGCAGACACCATGTCAGGAATCGCCGGTTTGGCGTAATCGCCGCGCGCATTACCGGCATCCAGCATAATGGAAAACTCCACGAGGGGTGTCTCATCACTGGATATTCCAAATATTTCCACTCCATTGGAAAGAGATCCGCGCCAAACCTTGGGTGAGGTGAGGGTATAGCTTTCACCGAAATCTGGTTCTGGGCGGACAAAGCCAGACGGATTTTCAATCACGCGCTCTGCTGGATCGAAATCGACGGGAGCGCCTTCACCGGCGACGACTTTCTCTTCGACAATGGCAGCTTGAGTCGCGCCGTCCAGGACCAAATCAGTTTGTCCCTTTGGAACAATTGACGTGTAGAGCCGCGGTTGGTCTTTTAGATATTTATTGTAGGCTCGCATGACGTCATTGGTGGAGACAGCTTGTAAGCGTTTGATGTCTTCAACAATAAAACCGGGATCGCCAGTGAACATATTGTATTCGCCAAGGGCGATGGCCTTGCCGAGCGCGCTTTGCATGTCGTTGAAAAAACGCACTTCCAAACCGGCCTTGATCCGGTCCAGATCGGCTTGCGGAATGCCATTTTCCTCAAAACGGGAAAAGGCAGTCGCGATTGCTGGCATTAGCTCATCAATATCACCGCCCTCATTTGGGTTGATAAATATATAGGCTTCACCTGCGATTTCCTTGGTGTAGTGAAAGGCACTGACGCTGGAGGTCAGTTTTTCTTCGTCGACTAAAACTTGGGAAAGCGGTGCCTTTTTCCCATTCGTCAGATAGTCCATCAGAATATTCAGCGCATAGCTGTCTTCGTGATACTGCTCTACCGTAGGCCAAATGATGGAAAGTTGAGGGACCGTTGCGAAATTGTCTTCGTAGTAAAGGTTTTTATCAGCTTCCAGTTCCGCAATTCGGGGCTGAAGCTTATCGATAGGGTCGCCTGCAGGAATTTCCTCGAAATACTTTTTCATCAGGCGCTTGGCTTCCGCCACATCAAAATCACCGGACAGTGTCACTGTCACATTATTCGGCGCATACCAGCGCTTGTAAAAATCCTGCGTATCTTTGAGCGAGGCCGCATCCAGATCTGCCAGAGAGCCGATCACTTGCCAGTTATAGGGATGATCTTCGGGGTAGAGCGCCTTGTTGATGATATAGAAATTATGACCATAGGGTTGATTGTCGACCCGTTGGCGTTTTTCATTTTTGACAACCTGTTTTTCATTGTCGATAACGTTTTGCGAGACGGTTGAGATGAAACAGCAAAGCTTGTCGGCTTCGGCCCATATGATTTTCTCTAGCGCATCCTTGGGAACTGCCTGAAAATACTGAGTCATGTCGTGGGTCGTGAACCCGTTCGTGCCTTCGCCTCCTATGCGAGTGTTCATTGTGTCCAGCCCACCATAACCCAGGTTTTCACTGTCCATGAACAAGAGATGTTCAAATAAGTGGGCAAACCCTGTTCGCCCTGCTGTCTCTCGAGACGAGCCCACATGAGCAGCGATATCGATAGCCACAACCGGGTCTGACCGGTCCACATGCAGGACAACATCTAAACCATTTTCCAAGGTAAACTTTTCATAATTGACTGAAAGTTCGGTACTCGAAGATTTGGACGCCGCAGTCGGACCCGTTTCTGCTGTGGTCTCTTTACAACCGCTCAAGGCGAGGACACCTGCTATGGCGATAGTCGTGAATAATTTTGTTTTATAAGTGTTGCGCATGTTTTGTCTCTTTGGTTTCGAGACCATCAATAATTGCATTCTGTTGTCACGGCAACAAGGAGACAAAAAAAACCCGCCGACAGGGCGGCGGGTCAGTTAAGGCGCGGCGTTGGGTGAGTGAGACCCTGGGTACGCCGCTAGCAAATGTCCAACAGGGGACATGAGGGGTAAGTTTAAAAGACGCAGATCGGGTCGTTATTTCCGTCGGGGTCATTGGCAGCAACACCGTCAAAGCTGATATTACCTTTTAGGACCAGACCGGCCACATGCGGGGCAGCCATCGAGGTTCCTGTGAAGCTACCGTAGGTGTTGCCTGGCAGTGTCGACATAATCTCTACACCTGGTGCAGCACAGTCAATCGGAGGATTTCCGAAGTTTGAACTCGAGCTGAATACGTCGCTGGAATTAATCGCTGACACGGTCAGGACGTTGTCGCCCTCAGTACTCCCGGGGGAATAATTTCTGGCGTCACCGCGATAGTTTCCGGCCGCAACAACCACAGTCGCAGAGGCACTCGCACGTAACACAGCGTCATTAACCGCTTGGTTGAAACCTCCGCCAAGAGACAAGTTTATGACATCACCGCTTCTGGCTCTCGACGCAGCATAGTCCAATCCAGCGATAATATTGTCCGCCGTGCCTTTTCCATTGTCATCAAGAACTTTAACACTGGCGATGGTGACGCCGGGCGCAACCCCAACAACACCTGTGCCATCATCCTTCGCGCCGATGATACCGGCAACATGGGTGCCATGGCCCTGACCATCGGTCATACCGCGAGAACTATCTATGATAGACTTACTTTTGCCTTTATGAACCCGCAGATCAGGGTGGCGAGCGTCAACGCCCGTATCCACAACCCAGGCAATTCCATTGCCTTTATATTGGCCGCCATTCACACGCGCGACACCCCATGGAACAGTTTGGTTCCCAATTGCCGGTTTTCCAGCAGTTGAGAAATTCTTTGTTCCCATAATCTGCATGTAGCTATTTGGGACGACATAGGCGACACCATCCATGGTGTCAGCCATGATTTTGGCATCCTTCGTGCTCATGCCGTCAACGGAAAAGCCTTTTATACGGCTCTTGTAGACGTGCTTGAGTTTGCCTTTGGCTTTGCCCTTGCTCATGGCCTTCTTGACATCGCCCTCCAGGTACATCGTATTGACGTCGCTCTGCATGACAAAAATCCAGCTGTCCGGAACGATGTCATAATCATTGGATTGAGCTGAAGCTGGTGCGGATGCAACCATTGAGAAAACTGCCAGACTCGCGCCTAACAGGCATTGTTTTACACGGAAATTCATTTGCCCTCGCATTGATTTTTTAAATCCCGAGGATGCCAAAGACACGAATTCTGTTGAGTTTCAATTGAAACCTTTTTCCAGTGTTAATGTCTATTTTTTAAATGAAGTAAACGGTTAGTTAATCGCCTCATTTCGAGGCAAATTCACAAAACTACTCGTGAATATTTGGTTAAGTCACCCTGGCAGATCGCTCGACAGCATGATCAAGTTTTTATACTTTGTTGTTAGCGGATATTTATCCAGTAAAGGAATATCTATCGTGTAAGAGTAGGTCATATAGACCTCCGCAAAGCTTTCTCCGTAACGATCTGCCTTATGAACCTCTAAGGTTACGTCATCTGCATATCCGCCCAATACCTGCTGGTAATGTGATTTTAGAAGTGCTCCCCCAGGATTATCCATAAACTTCACTTTTCGGGAAGCATCTCGAAATCTGTGATTCAAATCAGTCGAGTTGTTGTAAAAAATGCCATACTGAAATATCCCAAAAGCCATCATTAGAATAATCGGGAAACAAATTGCAGCTTCGATCGCGGACGCGCCGTCGTCATCTTGACCAAATTTAAGCCATGTATGTTTTAGAGCGATACCCATTACTTCACCCGGGTTTGAAGCCTTGAGCGGACCTGTTTATCTCGCAATGTTCCTTTGACCCAGTGATCAAATGAAACCTCAATCAGCTCCTTGGCATCAGCACCGTCTGTACAAACGTTTGCGCACATATCATCGGACAGTTGTGTTGATGTTTTGACATAGACACTAGCGTAAGGGTTGGTGTTGGCGCCTTCGTTCCCGTCTTCATCAAAGGGTGCCAGACAGCCGCAATAGGCCGAAATATTCAGACTTTCTGGCGTGATCTGTTCACCAAAGGAATCCTGAATAATATTACGCATAATAGCCTCGTCGCGGCCTCCCAAAACGACATATTCAATCCCGCTATCCGTTGCCTTATTCATCTTCTGCATCGTGTAGATTTGATGACCAACATCAAGTGCAGGCAGTAAAATCGCAATCAGGATAGGTGTAACCAGCGCGGTCTCTACGGCGATCGCACCGTCTTTGCGGTCGAGATATTTTCTAAAGAGTTGTTTCATGATTATTCTACCAAAACCACTCGCGAGGCCCCCGGTCCGAACATATCTTCTGTTCCGACTGGATCACAATTGTTCCGGAAACCCGAGTTCCCAACAAATTCCACGCGATAGGCAATGAGTTGCGTGCATTCGGTGGCATTTGTCCCGGCTCCGCCCGCATATTCCAAGTCAATTGTTGGAAGATACAGGGCGCCCAAAATAGACATGTCTGCATTGCCTGCAAATTTCCATTCCTCACCGCTCATGGTATTTCGGTCCGCATACATAGCAATGCCGGCGTAGTCGCCTGAGTCAGGTGCGGATAGGTCAAACCCATTGCCGCCATTGACATTATTAATGCCGGCGTCATTCATAAAGATAAGCGTGACGTCATCGCCTGCGATAAACCCGTCATTTCTAAAATCCAGCTCGGTCCCATCAAATACATAAGTGCCGGGTTCAAGTTCAATATTGTTTCTGATGTCAATTTGGCCGTCACATATTTTAACCACCCCTCCGGCAGGATCTGGGAAAGTCATTACTTGGTTGTTCCCGTTTCCTGTTGTTGTTGGAGATTGACAGGTTTCGTGCTCAATGCCTGGGGGCACATCAATATGGGCATAAGGATCAACAACAGGTGCCTTGTTTGACAGGGGTTCCGGGCAATCCGAGAAAATCTTTGGTTTGGAACCAGCAATTCGCGTCTGACCAGATGAAGAAGCACAAGCTGCACGGATTTCAACTGCACCCCAGACATCAAAGGCGGGTTCTGCCGTTGAATTAGAGTGCAAACCACATCCTTCGGTGACGAGGTTGACTGTGCCCCCCACGGAAATGCCGGTGCCTGTTGGAGCCAGTGTTAAAACACAGGCCTTTACGCTTTCTCCTGAAACTTTGGCCACGGCACTAACGGTCGCTTCCATAGGTTTCTTTAGGAACATTTTAGAAAGGAATGTCGGTAGCTCTTGTTTAATTGTCACTTGGACAGCTTCTTTATCAGTATAACCTCCTGAGACGGGCGGTATATGGGTTGCCAGATTTCCCAGCACAGGATCGAAATGATTGTCTTTTGCATCTGCAAAAGCGGCGCGTTTAGACACAGATTTATTCTCGGTTTTAGCAAACTCAATGGCACCAGCAAGGGCAGCCATATCGGCGCTAGCCTGTAGGTCAGCTTTTTTTGCCCGCCATAAACCGACTTCTGTCATAAAAATCACTGAGCCCAAAATGGCAGGCACAGCAATGGCGAACATGACCGACGTAGACCCGGACTGATCTTTGAGATAATTTTTCTTCAATACTCGCATGAGCTGCTAGCCGTATTATTGTTATTGGTTTCGTAACCTTACGAGACAGTATCCGATAACGGTAAATTCGCGTCTAAACATTAGGGTTTACCAGTGCTCAAAATTCAGCGTTTATAAATTCTTAAAACGGAACAAATAAAGAACAAATTCTTGACTGAAACGAGTCTAAAGATTAGCAATTGCTGAAACGGAGTCGACTTTATGCCTAAACCTACTTCACATTTTGTTTGTCAGAGCTGCGGAAGCGTCCATGGAAAATGGGCAGGCCGTTGCGATGCCTGTGGTGAGTGGAATGCTCTCATTGAAGAAGCGATTGGTCAAATGTCTACTTCCAGCCGGGCCCGTAAAAGAACTGGGCGGCAACTGTCTTTAGTGGACTTGGATACAGAGCAGGCCGAACTGCCGAGAATGCAGACTGGTATCGCTGAATTTGATCGTGTTACGGGCGGGGGGCTTGTCACAGGCTCGGCCTTGCTCGTCGGTGGTGATCCCGGGATAGGGAAGTCCACACTTTTATTGCAGGTCGTGGGCAGCCTCGCCAAATTAGGCCGCAAGGCACTATATATTTCTGGAGAAGAATCTACGGGCCAGGTCCAACGTCGGGCCATTCGCCTTGGGTTAAGGGATTGCCCTGTGGCTTTGGCGGCTGAGACTTCTCTTGGGACAGTTTTGGATGGGCTAAAAGAAAACCGACCGGATATTGTTGTTATCGACTCAATTCAGACTTTATGGACCGACCAACTGACCGCAGCACCCGGGACTGTCGCTCAAGTCAGGGCCTGCGCTCAGGAATTGACGCGATTTGCCAAAAAAACAGGGGCTTGTGTTGTCTTGGTTGGTCATGTCACTAAAGACGGACAAATCGCTGGTCCACGGGTCGTCGAGCACATGGTGGATGCGGTTCTCTATTTTGAAGGCGAAAAATCTCACCAGTTCAGAATTCTGCGAGCCCATAAAAATCGTTTTGGGGCCACCAATGAAATCGGCGTGTTTGAGATGAACGAAACCGGTTTGGCAGAGGTCTCAAATCCGTCTGCATTGTTTCTGGATGATCGTGGCGACGCCTCTAGCGGGACGGCCATCTTTGCAGGGTTGGAGGGCACGCGTCCTGTCCTAACTGAAATTCAGGCCCTCGTGGCGCCTGCGGCCTTCGGGACGCCGCGACGGGCAGTCGTCGGCTGGGATAGTGGACGTTTGGCGATGGTTTTGGCTGTATTAGAAGCTCGTTGTGGGATCAGTTTCGCCGGTAAGGATGTCTATCTGAATGTGGCCGGTGGGTTTCGCATCCATGAACCGGCCGCAGATCTGGCGGTGGCGGCGGCCATTGCATCATCTATTTTTGATATTTCTCTTCCCCCTGAGGCGGTGGTGTTTGGTGAGATTAGCCTCTCAGGTGATGTACGGACCGCCAGTCGGAGCGAAGATCGGTTGAAGGAAGCGGCTAAGCTTGGGTTTAGTCGTGGCATTACCGCCCAGCCTCGAGGGAAATCCGCAGACTCTCTCCCACAAATCCTGCCAATTACCGCAATCAGGACTTTGCCTGAGCTCATAAGCCGTGTAGAGACGGCAGCAAATGGTGGCGGGTCAATGGATTCGAGCGAGGTCGATTCAGCCTGGGCCGCCTGACTTTGAAATTGAGGTCGCCGCATGAGTATAGGCCCCTGGGTTTTTAACGGCTTTGATATTGCTGTTCTGGTTATTTGCCTGATTTCGTTTTTTATGGCCATGCAGAAAGGCTTGATGCGCGAGCTCATTGCTATTCTTGCTCTGGTCCTCGGGATTGTCGCGACTTTATTTGTTTGGGGGCAATTCCGCCCGACGGCTCATAGCTTTATCCAACCATCCTGGCTGGCAGATGGCGTCTTGGGCGTCGGAACGTTTTTCCTGATTTATATGCTGGTCGGGTTTTTCCTGAGAAACGTGACGGGGCAGGATAAAAACAATATTAGTTTTACCAATAGACTACTGGGCGGTGCGTTCGGTGCGGGTCGTGGTCTCGTGATTGCCTCTCTTTTGACGATGGTGGTGAATTCTGGTCATTACGATAAAGTGAAAGCCGGTTTACCAGATGCAGACCTTGCACCTTTTTTAAAAGAGTCCACATTATACAATTCAACCCTGGTTCCAATCGGGAATTTTATCCGATCCCTGCCACTTGGTCAGATCAAAGATGCGGGTAAAAAACTTGCGAGTGGTGACACGAAAGGCGCAATAGATGACATCGAGGAAGCCGTTGATGGAAAACAATAACCCCACTTGCTTCATTGATCCTGAAGAGGATCGAATCCGCGAAGAGTGCGGGGTGTTTGGAATTTTCGGCATGGAGAATGCCGCGTCTTTAACGGCGCTGGGGCTCCATGCTCTTCAACACCGGGGCCAAGAGGCTTGTGGTATTGCCAGCTTTGATGGTGAAAAATTCCACACAGAACGGCACCTAGGCCTGGTCGGTGACAATTTTACCGGGTCGGACCCTTCGGAGCGTCTGAAAGGTCATCTGTCGATCGGGCATGTCCGGTATTCGACCGCCGGGCAAACAACGCTGCGTAATGTGCAACCGCTATTTTCCGAATTGGCTATTGGTGGTTTCGCTGTCGCCCATAACGGCCACCTGACCAATGCTTATACCTTACGTGAACGCCTGGTAGAGCTCGGCGCAATCTTTCAAAGTACGAGCGATACAGAAGTCCTGATCCATTTGATCGCGCGCGCCAGGTCAGGTGAGTTTATGGACCGATTTATGGGCGCTATCCGTCAAATTGATGGAGGCTATGCCTTCGTTTGCATGACCTCGGATTCGTTGATTGGTGCACGCGACCGATTTGGTATCCGTCCACTTCTGATCGGCAGGATCGGTGATAGCTATATGCTGGCCTCTGAAACTTGCGCTTTCGATATGGTCGGGGCGGAGTTTATCCGCGAAGTTGAGCCCGGCGAAGTCGTCGCGATCAATGAAGCTGGTATTCGTTCTTTCCGTGCTTTTCCTGACGCTAGACCACGACCTTGCGTCTTCGAATTTGTCTATTTCGCTCGCCCAGACAGTATTGTTGGCGGCAAGAGTGTCTATGAAGTGCGAAAGCGTATGGGTCAGAGATTGGCCGAGGAATGCCCGGCGGATGTGGATGTGATCATCCCCGTGCCTGATAGTGGAGTTCCTGCTGCCCTTGGATTTTCTCAGGAATTAGGCGTGCCCTTTGAGTTAGGCATTATTCGAAATCATTATGTCGGCCGGACGTTTATTCAACCGACACAACAGATCAGAGATATGGGCGTTCGCCTGAAACACTCCGCAAATAGATCTATGATTGAGGGTAAAAGAGTTTTGCTGGTTGACGACTCAATTGTACGCGGGACGACTTCGACTAAAATCGTACGCATGGTCAAGGCGGCAGGAGCCAAGGAAGTTCATTTCCGATCGGCCTCACCGCCCATCAAGTTTCCGGATCATTACGGGATTGATATGCCGACCAAGGAAAAGCTGATCGCTGCTAATTATTCATTGGATGCAATGACAGAAATGCTGGAAGTGGATTCATTAGGCTTCCTGTCCATAGAGGGTCTCTATTGGGCCATGGGCGAGGAATACCGGGAAGGGGAGTCTCCTCAATACACAGATCACTGCTTTACAGGGGATTATCCAACGCCATTGATTGACAGGGATCGTCAAAAAGGGTCATCCAAGCAGCTGTCTTTCCTGGTGGAAGTCGCCTAAGAGATTACCATGACAGATAAACCCCTATCGGGCCGCATCACCCTCGTAACAGGGGCAACGCGCGGCATTGGCTATCATGCAGCACTAGCTCTGGCTGAGGCTGGGTCTCATATCATCGCTCTGGGTCGTACACAGGGCGCCCTCGAAGATCTGGACGACGCGATCACAAAAACTGGCGGCGAATGCACATTAGTGCCTATGGACCTCAAAAATTTTGACGGTATAGATCAGTTAGGGGGCATCATTAATGACCGATGGGGGCGTTTGGATGGGCTGTTTGGAAATGCCGGCGTCCTCAAGGACTTAATGCCATCCAACCAGATTGAGCCCAAGGACTTCGAAGAAATAATGGCCGTTAATATGATGGCCAATTACCGCTTAATCCGCAGCCTTGATCCACTTCTAAGAGAATCCGAGGCAGGCCGGGCTTTGTTCGTCACGTCAAGTGTCGCATTAGGGGGGAGGGCCTTTTGGGGTGCCTATGCAGCCTCGAAAGCCGCGCTAGAAGTCTTTGTGAATTCATACGCAGAAGAAGTCGGCATTACCAATATTTGCGTCAATCTGCTGAACCCTGGGGGTACGGCCACCAAGATGCGCGCCAAGGCTATGCCGGGAGAAGACCCGTCGACCATCCCACAACCGGAAGAGCTAGCCCCGCTGATCGTCGATATGCTCTCACCCTCATACAAAGAGAATGGTGGTCGCATAAATTTCCGGGATACAGAGTATTTTAAGGCGCGCTGACCCGGGCTTTGACACGGTCCACTATCGTCCGGTCCAGTTTTTGTTCCAAACCTTCGCGCAGCTTTATGCGGTCCTGATTATAATCCGAGACCTCACTTTGGCCGCTTTTTAACACCCAATAATACGCCTCTTCGAAATTCTGGGGAACACCTTCGCCCTTGGCCAAAGTGAACGCATAAAGGAACATACCTTCGTCATCCCCTGCTTGAGCGGCTTTACCGAACCAATCCGCTGCCTCATTAATGCTCTGCGGTACACCACGCCCCTGATAAACCAGTAGGCCATAATCCGCCTGGGCAGGTGCATGACCGCTTTCGGCCGCCTGTTTCATCAACTCGGCCATCCGGGCCGTATTGGGTTTAATCTCGAAATTCTCTTCATACATGATGGCGGCGATATATGCGGCTTCATTGTCGCCCGCTGCAGCCGCTTTTTCGTAAAATGAAAGTGCCTTGACCGGATCACTTTCAAACAGGCTGTCTGCCATTTTCCGGTGAGCTAGATGGTCCCCGCGCTCCCCGGCTTTATCAAGCCAGAACTTCGCCTTATCCGGATCAGGCGCAATCCCTTGGCCCTTCATATACATCTCGCCAATGGCTCGCATGGCGTCTCTGCGACCAGCCTGTGCCGCTGATGAAAACCACTGCATGGCGTCCGATGGCGTCAGACCGGCTAGCGACCGAAGCGCCATTTCTCCGAGGCCAACATAGGCATCTGTATTGCCCTGGGCAGCCGCCTTTCGGTAATTATCCGCCGCTTGATTATAATCCGTAAATCCGGCTTCACCTCGGAGAAGAATGTGGGCGGTCATAACTTGGGCATCCGCATGTCCTTGGGTTGCCGCTACTTTGGCTTGAGAAAGCGCCGTTGCATAATCTAGTAACTCATAGGCAGTGACAGCCTTTGCAAACTCAGCGTGACCAGTTGCCTGAGTCGGCATATCTAACGGAATGGAAGGAAGGTTTTTCAAATCACTGTCCTGAGCGAAACTGGCAGGGGCAAAAATCAATCCTGCTCCAAGCAGAGCTGATGCAAGCGTTTGACGGCCGCCGCGGGTCCATCCGGATAATTCCAGACGCCTGACGACACGGCGATGAAATCCGCGCCTGCCTGAATGATCTCTTTCGCATTGTCCGGATTGATCCCGCCAATGGCTACGCAAGGTGTTACAATCGCTTGTTCCCACCATGTTAAAATCTCCTTGTCGGCGCGGGTTTTAGGGGCCTTTGTTTCCGTTTCGAAAAAGGCTCCGAATGCCACGTAATTGGCACCAGCGCTGGCGGCCTCAAAGGCCAATTCCTTGGAATTATGGCATGTGACGCCAATGATTGCATCCTCGCCCAGCAGTTCTCTAGATGAAAAATAGTCCATGTCGTCCTGTCCGATATGGACGCCATCAGCCCCGCATGTTTTGGCCAAATCTGGTCGATCATTGATAATCACCGCCGTATTGTGGTCTCGACATATCGGGGATATCGCATTTGCTGCCTGAATAATCGCTGAATCCTCGAGGTTTTTTAAGCGAATTTGTAGGCATGCCACAGGCCCGGCGGATAGGGCTTCTTCTAACTCACTTAAAAATCGACTCATATCAGTGATTGCCGGAGGGGTGATCAGATAAATTTGGCATTGATCGCTCATGTTTTCTTAGCCAATACTGTTGCGCGTTGCTGTCGAAATGTGTCCCAGGTGAAGAGTATAACCGCACTCCAAATAAAACCAAAACACCATGCATGGGCGCTTGTAAAAGCTTCTCCATAATAGAGCCCGCAGATAAATTGCAAAGTCGGGCCAATATATTGCAGAAAGCCCAGCATTGTCAGGCTAAGATGCCGGGCCGCATAGGCGAAGGCCATAAGCGGTAGCACTGTTATAGGTCCCGCCAGCACGAGCAGCGTTTTCATCTGATTATCGGCCTTTGGAAAATTGAAGCTGCCCTGGCTCGACAGCCAATAGATGTAGGCCATTGCTGGCAGGAGTAGAAGTATGACCTCTATAAATAGCCCTGGCATGGCGCCGATATCGACATATTTACGCATCACACCGTAAATCGTGAAAGATGTCGCCAAAAATAAGGAAATAGCCGGGAACTGCCCGCCGTAAAAGGTCAGGATCAAGACACCCGCAATGGCGAGTAAAACTGCCAGAACCTGAAATCGAGAGAGGGTTTCCTTGAAGAAAACGACGCCTACCAATACATACATGAGCGGATTGATGTAATAACCCAGACTACCTTGGAAAATCTGATCTTGCTGTATGGCCCAAATGTAAACGCCCCAATTGGCGGCCAAAGCGATCGAAGCAATCAATAACAGCCCCACCGTTTTAGGATTCTTGAGCGCCGTCCAAACCTCGGCCAGTTGTTTTCTGAATATCAGAATCAACAGCCCAAAAGGAACGGACCAGATAATTCGGTGCGTTAGAATTTCCGTCGCTGCAATGGACTCGGTGATCTTGAAATAGACAGGGAACACGCCCCAGATCACATAGGCTGTGATCCCGGCTAATAGTCCTGAATTGTCGATGCGGTCCTGCATTCGCCGCCTATTCCATAAGGGCGGGTGACTCGCGAGTCTTTTCGGCGGATTACGGTCACAAATCGTTTCATCTTGCGCTTGACATAGTGAGAGGCCGCGTTAAAAGCCGCCATCCCTGAAAAACAGGGAAGTACGGGTAGGTGTGGTACCGCCGTTGTAATCGCAAACCGAATGAGTTGGTTTGCCGGACCACGTCGAAGAAGAGAACTACGCATGTCTAAGCGTCATTCCGTCAAATATAAAATTGACCGCCGTATGGGCGAAAACATCTGGGGCCGCCCC
>JAHDBU010000037.1 GCA_020630275.1 Hellea sp. | reverse complement strand
GGGAAGTAGAATATGGCGGCGATGAAAGCCTGACCCGGGCCATCTCTGTTTTGCGAAAGACTTTTAAGTCGGCGGGCGTGGAAGACGCGGTGATTGAGACGATCCCGAAGAGGGGATATCGTTTGACGCGACTGATTGACGATATTGCGTCTGTCAGCACAGTTACACAAACCACTAATATCCTACCTGTAACGGCTCCAAAAGTGATATCCGTGGAATCAAAAAAAGTTACTCCAAAAAACAACTCGTTTGATCTTCAGAGGATCATAAAACCGACAAATATATTTGAATTATTGGCGGTGGTTTCCTGCGCGATTCTCGTAATGGTGTTTTTATATTTTGCCGGATCTGCCTTGGGCGAAGCTGCGGCTCACTTCCAAAATAGTCGCAAAAGCTAAGCTCGGATTGATCTGACTATTAGAAATGTGTGTGCAATCTCCTAACAAAAAAACCCGGCTCGGAAGCCGGGCTTTTTTGGGCAAAGCCTTGTTCGTTTAAGCAGAGAGCCTATGCAGACAATTTGTCCTTAGCCGGTTCGCGCAGAACGTATCCACGGCCCCAGACGGTCTCGATATAGTGGTCACCACCTGTGGCGGACGCTAACTTCTTGCGCAGCTTACAGATAAAGACGTCGATAATTTTCAGTTCCGGCTCGTCCATGCCGCCGTAAAGGTGGTTCAGGAACATTTCCTTGGTCAGGGTCGTGCCCTTACGCAAAGAGAGGAGCTCAAGCATTTGGTATTCTTTGCCGGTCAGGTGGACGCGGTGGTCACCGACTTCAACCGTCTTGGCATCCAGGTTCACTTTGATGTCGCCGGTTGTGATAATGGATTGTGAGTGACCTTTGGAGCGACGGACAACCGCGTGAATGCGGGCGATCAGCTCATCTTTGTGGAAAGGCTTGGTCATATAGTCGTCAGCGCCAGTGCCGAGGCCGCGGACTTTACTGTCGATATCGGACGTCCCGGACAGGATAAAGATCGGTGTGTTGACCTTGGCCATTCTGAGCGTCTTTAAGACGTCAAAACCGGGCATATCCGGCAGGTTCAGGTCCAGAAGAATGATATCATAATCATAAAGCTTGCCGAGATCGACGCCCTCTTCCCCTAAATCAGTGGTGTAAACATTGAAGCCCTCTGACTTCAACATTAATTCGATG
Organism: Hellea sp.; assembly: GCA_020630275.1. Taxonomy (GTDB): domain Bacteria; phylum Pseudomonadota; class Alphaproteobacteria; order Caulobacterales; family Maricaulaceae; genus JACOMS01. The sequence goes on along the minus strand of JAHDBU010000037.1, from coordinate 17,066 downwards.
CCCTGTGCAGTTGCACTATCATCTTCAATAAGAAGAACGCGCATAAGCCCTTACCTCCCGGCGAATCACCCCCAATAGAACTGGGAATATGGTTAACTTAGTTCGACGTGTAAGTGAATCCCGTAAATCAAGTGTTAACAATGATGTCGATTTTTTAACTCATGGCCGAATATTACCAATTTTGATTTTTTTCAGTTCTGTTTACCGGACCGTAATCAAACTGAATTATAAGCAACGGAAATAGGGGCCAACCCTAATAAAAAAATATAATGATTAGGTGAGTTATGAGTCAGGCAATGGAGCGGAGCATCCGCCAAACGCGCTTTGCGATTGAGGACCTCCAGAAAAGGGTCGCTGTGTTGGAAGCAACGCGCGAGGATCTGGAGCGACAAATCCGGAAACTAAATGATAGTGTTCCTGAGGAGGAGGTCGACGCGAATGCAGAACGCGAAGGTTATGTGGCCTATGGGTCATATGCCCAGTCTGTGATCGCTCGTAAGAAAAACCTGCGGTCTTCTCTTGAAGATATTTCTCAACAACAAGGCAACCTCGCCAATGAATTACAAATGGCGCTAGAAGCTTTGGACAGTTTCGAGCGTGTGCGCGCCCGTCAGATGGCGCAGCAAGCTGAAAAGAGGCTCAAACGCGGCGCATAATTCTGATCTAAGAATTGTGGGGGGATAGAAAAGGCGAGCCTTTCTTTATTGAGAGGCTCGCTTTTTTGCGTTTTCAAATGGATAACTGACTTGCTAACCTTCTCGTTCCTGTTAATTTTGTCTCCAGCATTGAGGAAGAATTCGTATTTTCAAACGATTTTTCAAACGGGGAACTGAGCCCGAACGGGTAGAGCAAACCATTTCGGAACTGGCTTTGATCCTCTTGCAAAAGGGCAGTCAGGACAGCTTCCGTGCTCGCGCCCGCGACCTATCAGAACAACATGAAAACACACCATCTCGCCTGTTTGGCCAATATTTTCATAATCACCCCCCAGTCCCTGAAAGTGTCGACGCGGACAAATTACGTCTGGGCGGGTGGATGGCTTGCTGTCAGGCGGCCATCTTTGAAATCTTTTATAATCTGCCGGAACAGTCCTTTGAATTCGTGAATTATGTAGCTTGGGGCGAGTATGACTGGACTCAGGGCAATGCGCTCGAAATCCTGATCAAATGGGCATCGGAAGGATTTAGGACAGAAGACATTCTGGCCGCTTTCGACAGGCGAGCGCCAGAACTTTTTCATTTAGCTTTGGACTATGCTTTGCATCCCCTCATACCGCAAATAACTGACAACAAGCCTTTGGCAGATGTTTTAAACCGTCTCGTCCAGATCGAGCATGTTGGCTGGGCCTATTACAATTACCGGGACCGCACGGCTGGGTTCCCGCCATCAGATGATGATATCCGCGACGCACAGGAAAAATTGAAATTTGATTTTCCCGAAGACTATGCGGATTTTGTGAAGTCCGGCTACACGATGGGGGACTGCCCACGCCGGGCGTTGGAGATCACGCCAGAACTGGACTATTTTGATCTCTATAAATCCCGGGCCCGACTGCTTGAGGAAGGCGATTTGCCCGGAGATCTCCTGCCAATCTATCAGGACGGTTCTGAGTATTACTGTCTGCAATTGGACGGCACTATCCGGACGTGGTCGCCGGAAAAAGATGAGGGTCTTGTATGGGAAAGCTTTAAAAGCTGGCGAGCGGCCATGATATTGTCATGTTCATGAGATTACACTTTTCGAAAACAAGAGATATGCGACCGACGGCCCGCCGCCCAGCGCTATTTTTTGTCGGTCGAAGGCGTCGCAGATGATTTTATATTTCAGGTGTTGTGGATGCCCAGAAGAAATGGTCTGATGCCCCGCACAGTCCATATAGGAATGGACGGCGTGCGCTAAAAGCGCCCATAAAATCACACAGTTGATGAAAACCTTGGCTAAGGCGCGGGTGATGTCTCCACCCAGGCATAAATCTCATCCATGCCGTAATCTTCTGCCAGTTCTTCCCAATCTGAACTCGCAACTTCATAACTCGGTTCTTCGCCTGATCCCGGTAGTTTCAAGAAACTGGCTCCAGCGAAGCCGACAGAAAATGCAAACAGCATCAACGCAGCCACGGCTTTCTGACTGAACCGGGCAATATTATTATTGGCCGGCACGGGCAGGGGTTCCTCGCTGGTCTCTGCAATTTGATTGAGAATACGGGCTTTGAGCATATCCGTGCCAGGCTCCAACCTTGCGGATTCCAACACCTTATCCAGATCGCCTTCAGACCGAAGAATAGCTTCCGCGGCTCCAGCATTATCAATGCGCCAAGCGATCATTTCCGCACGGTATTCATCCGGCCAGCGCGACTCTGTGGCGCCGTAGGTTTCCACTAGTCTCGTAAATTCGTCTCTAGTCATTATCCGATCCTCATGTCTGGGTTGAGGGATTTCTTTAAGGCCTGGCGTGATCGACGCAGTAAGCTTTCAAAGGCCGGAACCGTGAGTTCCATAATGTCGGCGCACTGTTTTTGTGGCAGCTCCTGATAGTAAAAAAGCGTCAAGGCCGCCTTTTGACGTTCCGGTAAAAGCCCCATGGCCGTCGACATGGTTTCAGATTGTTGTGTCGAAACCATATGGTCGTCTTGAAGGGGTTCGGCACCTGGCCGGTCCGGCACAGTATCCGTGTATATTGGTTTTTTCTTACGCAACTGATCCAGGCACATATTGGTGGCCACCCGGCGCATCCAGGTGATGAGCTTGGCATTACCTGTCTGCCAGTTTGGTAGCATCTGCCAGGTTTTCAAAAACACACTTTGCGTGATGTCTTCAGCCAGGTGGACGTCGCCCAGCATTTGTGCGCTCTGCGCAGACAGACTTTTTATATGACGGTCGATAAGCATAGCAAAGGCTCGTTGATCCTGTTGCATCAGGGCCGGCAGTATATCGCTATCCGGGTCCCGGGCTGTGCCCGGAACCTTGTATTGGGTATTGAAATCCATGGGTTCAGCCCCCTTAAGGATCAGCGACCGAACCGTCTCTTTTTTCCACGTTTGCGGCGCATGCCTTCACCTTCAGTGAGCTGACCATCACCATTAGCGTCCAAATGCTCAAACATCTTTTCGGCACCTTCTCGATATTCCTGCGCGGAAATCAGATTATCACCATTAGTGTCAATGCGGGACATCATGTCTTTGCCACCAAAACTCCCACGCTTTTTACGGCGTCCGTCTCGGCTATCCGGTCCACCTTCGGCCCGGCGTTTCTCGCGCATCTCCTTAAACTTCTCACGGTGACCTTCCATTTTCTCCCGGAAAGCTTCCCGATCTGTTTCATCGATTTGTCCGTCTTGGTTGACGTCCATGCGCTGGCGCATTTTATCGCGCTTTCTTTCCCGGCGCATATCGCCAGCAGAGTTAAATTCATCCTGCGAGATCACGCCGTCGCCATTGGCATCCATCCGACTGAACTTTTCAGACCGGCGTTCTGCCTCTCGGTTGGAACGGGCGGTCTGGCGTTCATCTTCAGTGATATACCCATCTCCATTGAGGTCGGACTTAGCAAATCTGGCATCTGAAGCAGCCATAAATTCAGCGCGTGTGATAACGCCGTCCTGATTGGCATCAGCTTTGGGATTGGCCATTGCCGCGGTTCCCACGAGCGCCGTGGCCATTACCGTCAATAGGGCAGTGTTTTTCAGTGTCATAGCAATTCTCCTTCGAATTCTATAACACTAAACGTCTGGGTCCGACAAATCCGTCGCGCAGGTGCAAAATAAACTGAAATTTATGCAGCGTTTCGGATTTTGGCCTGATCGATCATTTGAACCAAGGTCTTTGGTGCAACCCAAGGGTCGCTTGAATGTCCGATATAGGGTGGCGGGGCCCCTAGAAACTCTTTCACAGTTTCGATGAGCATCAAGGCTGTCTCATTGGCTTCGGATTGCGAGCCAAAGGACATCAACATGGGGTCATATTCGGGGAATCGGCGGCGGATAGCTTCGATCATCCAATAGGCCCGCATGAACTTGTCGCCTTCAGAGGAATAACACAGCAGGCTCGCATCGGCAGCACCGGCGAGCCGAACATGAGCCGGTGTGCATCCACTTTCCGTAGCAACAAACACCCAGTCATATTCCATCGACAAAGCGGCCAGACTACCCAATAGGATATTGAGGCTCATTTTCCCCGCGGCGGCTGCCGTAAAATGCTCGTTGCTGGTGACATATTTAACGTCGCGTATATCCGCCTCGCGAAAGAAGACGTCTGCGAGGGTTTTGTTATAAACAATTCCAGCTTCTCTCATGAGCTGACCTTGACAACAATCGATCATCATGACGGTCTCGCCACGAGCGGCCGCCGCTTTTGCGAGACCTAAAGTGGTTGCTGTTTCTCCTAGCCCACGACTGGACGAGAAGACTGGAACAAGTTGCCGTTTTGGCAAAGAATTCTGTTGTGGCTTTTTATTATTTTTTGCCATCTTGTTATCACCATTCTACCCAGGCCATCTGTTGTGGCCATTGATGGTGGTTATAGGGATAAGGTCTTAAGGGCGGTCTAAATCAAAGACGGAATGAAGGCCTTTTTGAGTCTATGGTTAAAAATAGGTTTTTGTATTTTTGCCATAAAAAAAGCCGCCCCGAAATGATCGGGGCAGCTTTGTCGGACCTTGGAATAGGTCTATCTATATTGTTGAATGCGCGTCGTTCTCAGACCTGGAATGCCATGGCTTTCAATAGATCTTTGCCAAGCCAAGAATTCTTCGCCTGATAATCCGTAACGTTCGCAAGCCGCTTCTAAAGTCAGCAGGCCACCTCGGACAGCTGCCACAACTTCGGCCTTACGACGAATAACCCACCTGACTGTGTCCGGTGCTGGCAGATCCGCCAGAGTCAGTGGCGTCCCTTCCGGTCCGATGACCACATTTTCTCTCTTATTTCTCTGAGTGCTCATTATAATTGGGCCCCTTATTTATCCTCAGTTTCACCAAGATGAACTCAAAATATATAATCTGTGTGTTAAAAAGGGTTTAAGCGCTTGCGAAAAATCGTAATAAAAACAATGGTTTACCAAGGTTAACAAGCGTCAATTATGGTTAACGGGAGGCTTTTAAAAAACTAAGTCGTTGATTCTATTGAAAGATTCATCGGGCTTGCAACTATCCAGTGTCTCGACTCAGAACACCAGCATCCCTATATGGGGCCGGAAATTAACGAAATTCAGGGCGAAGGTTAATGAAATTTGGCCGGATTCAAGGCAAATTCCTAATCCAAGACGATTAATTATGGTTGAAGAAACAAATTCATTAGGGTTTTTAAAGCCGGTCGGTGAGACCCGCGTTGTCGTGGCTATGTCCGGTGGCGTGGATAGCTCGGTCTGTGCCGCCATGCTCGCCAAAGAGGGTTATGACGTCATCGGCGTCACCTTGCAGCTCTATGATCACGGGGCTGCCATACAGAAAGAAAAGGCCTGCTGCGCGGGGCAAGACATCTATGACGCCCAACGCGTGGCCGAAATGATGGGCTTCCCGCATTATGTGCTCGACTATGAGAGCAAGTTTAATGAAAGCGTTATGCAAGATTTTGCGGATACCTATTTAAAGGGTGCCACACCGATCCCTTGTGTGCGGTGCAATCAAACGGTCAAGTTTCGGGATTTGTTTCAGGTCGCCAAAGACCTGGGCGCGGACTGTATGGCGACAGGTCATTATATTAAGCGCGTCATGGGCCCAGGCGGACCTGAACTGCACCGGGCCCATGACTACGGCAAGGATCAGAGCTATTTCCTGTTTGCCACCACGCGCGAGCAGCTGGACTTCCTGCGTTTCCCACTGGGCGGCATGGATAAAAGTGAGACGCGCAAACTGGCCCAGGAATTCGGCCTGCGTGTGGCCTCCAAGCCTGACAGTCAGGATATCTGTTTTGTCCCCACGGGAAAATATACGGATGTGATCGAGAAGCTCCGCCCGGATGCAGCTGATCCCGGCGATATGGTGCATATGGATGGGACTGTGCTCGGACGGCACCGAGGCATTATGTATTACACCATCGGGCAGCGGCGCGGTCTGGGCCTAAAAGATGGCTCAGGGCAGGACCCTCTTTATGTGGTGCGTATCGATGCGGATAAAAAACAGGTGATCGTGGGCCCACGCTCAGCGTTGGCACGTTCGACAATCTTTCTGACCGATGTGAACTGGATCGGCGACGGCGCGTTTGATCAAAAGCTGGATGGCCTTAAGATCGGTGTTAAAGTCCGCTCCACGCGCCCACCTGAACCTGCGGCACTGAAATGGAAAGATGATCAGATCGTTGTCGAACTTGACGAAGCAGAAGATGGTGTGTCTCCTGGTCAGGCTTGTGTATTTTACGCCCCAGATGGGGCGCAAGCCCGGGTTTTGGGCGGCGGCTGGATTACCCGGACAGCTTAGACAGGTTGATTAGCATTCTATTAAGACCTTCATCCCATGACAGGTTATCAATCTTAAATGGGAGAATTCTTATGGCGGTCATGAAATCCGTTCAAATTATGTCTGAGAGCAATAAGTCTTTTGACGATGCTATCGAAAATGCCGTTGAGCGCACAGCCAAGAGCGTCAACGATGTTCGCTCGGCTAACATCAATAATATGTCTGTCACTGTTAAAGACGGCAAAATCGACAAATACCGCGTCAACGTCAATATTACATTTGAAGTGAACTAGACCTCTTAGGGTAATTGCTAAATGCCTCCCGTCCTTCTATGAGGGGCGGGATATTTTTTTGGAGTATTTATGTCGGATCCAGTTGTTATTGTGGGCATGGCCCGAACCCCTATGGGCGCTTTTCAAGGGGCATTCGCGCCTTTGGCGGCACCAGATTTGGGCGCTGCAGCTATCAAGGCCGCTGTGGCAGAGGCGGGGGTTGAAAGTGATGCCATTGAGCAAAGCGTGATGGGTTGTGTGTTACCGGCCGGGCAGGGACAGGCGCCAGCCCGTCAGGCGGCCATTAAAGCCGGTTTATCCAAAAACTGTGAAGCGACAACCATCAATAAAATGTGCGGCTCTGGCATGCAGGCAGCCATTATGGTTCATGACGCGCTCAAGGCAGGCTCCGTCGATGTGGCCGTGGCCGGCGGCATGGAGAGCATGACCAATGCGCCATATCTACTGCCTAAAGCCCGTGGAGGCATGCGTATGGGTAATGCAGAGGTTGTTGACAGTATGATGTTTGACGGGTTGACCGATGCCTATGAAGGCGGTGCTATGGGCGTCTTTGCCGATATGATCGCCAGCGAATATCAGTTTACCCGAGAGTCCCAAGATGCTTACGCCATCGAATCCGTCCGACGGGCACAGGTTGCGCAGGAAAATGGCGATTTCGACCGAGAAATAACAGCCGTCACTGTGCCTAACCGAAAAGGGGACATTGTTGTCGAAAAGGATGAAGGCCCGGGCAATGCCCGCCCGGAGAAAATCCCAAACCTGCGTCCTGTCTTTACCAAGGACGGCACAGTCACGGCCGCCAATGCTTCCTCAATTAATGATGGGGCGGCGGCGCTCGTTATGATGCGTAAGTCCGACGCCGAAAAAGGCGGGCATAAAATTCTGGCTGAGATTGTTTCTCATGCCGCTCACGCCCATGAACCAGCTTACTTCACCACCGCGCCTGTGGACGCCATGAAAAAGGCCCTGAAAAAGGCCGGTTGGTCAGTAGACGATGTTGAGCTCTGGGAAATCAATGAGGCTTTCGCAGTTGTACCTATGATCGCCATGCAGGAGTTGGGCCTTGATCATGACAAGGTCAACGTCAATGGCGGTGGTGTCGTCCTCGGCCATCCTATCGGCGCGTCAGGTGCACGGATTATTACCACGCTCATTGCCGCGATGGAAAAGCGCGACGCCAAGAAAGGCGTGGCCTCTCTCTGTATCGGGGGCGGCGAGGCGACGGCTGTGTGTTTGCAGCGCGCATAGATTAATCAGGTTTCTGATCACAGGCAATTTGGGCGTAAACCCCGTGGTGATCAGACCCTAGTTTGGGACGGCGTTTGGTTTTACCAGTGCATCGCTGTGGGCCGAGAACGTGATCAATGGGCGTGCCAAATATCCGCACATGGAAGGTTGATAATGTTCCCGGCAAACGCCTTGTTTGCGAGGCTCGTTCAAAACTTCGAACCGTATAGGACCAGGGGACATTGTTGAAATCCCCGCCGATTATAACTTTCCCGTCCAGCTCAGCGAGCCTGGGCAGCAAGCGATCAATTTGCCTTCGCTGAGAATAGGGGAACGGCCAGTTTAAATGGGTTGAAACCACCCACACCGGTTCGGGCAGATCATTGATCTGAGCGATTGACATCCCCCCTCCGTCGAAACATTTTTGACTGCCCTCAACAATAGGTAATCTGGATAAAATGGCGGTGCCGCCCACTGAGGAAAATGGGCATATATGTTGGTATGGAAAGTCTGCCTTCAATTCGGCCATTAACCCGCGCTTGGCGTCCGTGATTTCCTGTAGAGTGACAAAGTCCAAACGCCGGAAACTTCTGATGTCTTCAGCCACCGGGCCGATATCCTTGATGCGAAAGAAGAGGTTTTTCTGATAGAGGGCGTAGGTGGCGCCCATATTTCGCGGAATCGGCAAACCATGCCGATAGTGAACCGCAAGCACTGACAAAACGAGGAACAGGCTCATTTTTCGCCATCTGATTTGGGAAGGAAATAGGAGCAGTATTCCCAAGGCTATCAACATGTGTGTCCGAAAGACGGCAAAGCTGTCGCCCAATGCCAGAAAGCGTCCGGTCAGACTCAATATCAAAAACATTAAGAGGCAAAGGACAAAGAAGCGGTGCAATCGTCGTTTAAACATGGACGCGTACTGACGCGGCAATGGGGCTCAATTGTGTTAACCGTAAGGTTTTTTAAGGCCACAATTGATGACTGGCTCCTATAAAAAAACCCCGCACGAGGCGGGGTTCAAATTCAGTATAGCTCTTGGTCTAGAACTTGTAACGTGCCCGCACGTACCACTGACCACCATTAAAGCCAAACGGCGCGGTGGATGGGTAAGCTGGACCAGCAACAGCACCGACTGACGAGAAACCGCCAAGCGGGATGTCGGCCAACTCATCCGGGTAGTTGTTCAGGATGTTGGCAGCACCAACACTGATTTCAGCACTTTCCATGAAGGAGTATGTGACTTCAGCATCGAAGTTGACTTCACCACCCAGTTCGATCGGGAAACCGTTCGTGCCGAGGTGATCCTCGAAGTAGCTGCTGTGGAAGTTGGCACGCAACAGACCACGGAAGTCGCCTTGCTCGTGGTTGAAGGTCACATTACCTTTGATGCTTGGAATGTTCTCTTCAAGTGAGCGTGTCCGCAGATCACCAATATCGGCAAAACGACCACGGTTTGTGACTTCTGTGTCGGTCCAGTTCACAGCTGCTGTCAGAGAGCTAGAGCCAGAACCGATGTCAAACGGATACTCAGCAACGACGTCGATACCTTGTGTTTTGGTGTCGAAGTTGTTGGCGAATACGACGAATGACGCCAGATCCTCTGAACCAGCAAAATCAGAGGCGTTAAAGCCAGCAACGCCGTTCAATGTATTGATCAGCTGTGACGTCGGAACACCCGCATTTAGAACCTGGTTATTCATAGCGTCAAGTGACGCAAAGCCCGCGGCAACCCAGTCGATGTTGTTTTCGACACCGAATTGGAACAACTCGCCCTGGAAATCCAGGTTACTCGTTGTGGCGATACGACCTTCCAGATCGATGTTGAAGTAATCCGCTGTCAGCTTAAGGCCGCCTAATTGTGCGGCGAAACCAACAGTGAAGTTTTTACTTTCTTCTGGTCCCAGTTCAAATGGCTGTTCGCCACGGCTTGTGCGCCGCTGGTTGATGAACTGACCGGCACCTGTTGTCAGCGGAATTGTACCAACATCAGCCAAAACGCCCTGAACGAACGCTGTCGAAATGTTGATTACATTGGCCTGACCGGCGGTCGGCGCGTGGAAACCTGTTGAGTAAGTACCACGGATATTAAAGCCGTCACCGACTTCGATATTCGTACCGATCTTATAGTCAAGTGTATCACCAAAGGAGCTATAATCTTCCCAGCGCAAGGCGCCCTGAAGCGTTATACCTTCAGACACATCAGCTTCCAGATCTGTGTAAAGCGCGATGTTGTCTTGAGTGAAGTCACCTTCAGCTGCCGGGACGAAGCCGCCAAAGCCGTTAGAGCTTGATGAGAAGCCCTGACCGGTTGGGAAGCCTGCAGATGGACTCGCGAGCGGTCCAATGGCAAATGAAGCATCATCACCTCGTGTGATTCCAAACTCTTCTTCGCGGTATTCAAAACCGGCCGCGATATTCAGATCAGATGCAAAGCCTTCAATTGGCAGACCGTAGTTCAGGTCAAGGTTGAAGTTTGTATCTGTCTGCTCATACGCACCAGGCTTAAAGTTCCGTGGTGTGTTCGGACCCAAAGAGGCGTTGATGGTGTTGTTGATGAAGAAGTCGGTCTTGTTGTTACCGTAGGTTCCGCTGATGTCGTAACCCAGGCCATTGCCGATATTCAACTCACCGCGTAGACCGGCTGTAATCGATGTATCCTGGTTGTCGCCACCAAATCTTGGGACGAACCCGCCTGGCAGAGTCTCGACAAATGAGAAGCAGTTATCGTCAGCTTGAACCTGAGCCAAAATTGTTGGATCCGGCAGTGAGTTCACGAGTGGAATACCTGCTGGACAAGCGGCTGGGTCGATACCTGCCAGGTTACCAACACGGACCGATGGAACACCATCTGGATCCGCTGCACCTGTCAGTGGGTCAACAGTTGGACCCGCGTAAACGCCACCACGGTTGGTTGGGTTACGGAAGAAGAAACCACCTTCGACCTGACGCTCGGCGTAGTTACCAAAAGCGTAGAGTTCAGTGTTCTCTGAGAGCTCGAAACCAGAGTTGACGAATAATTTGATGTCGTCATTGACGTTTGGCTGACCCCAGATTTGTACTGTGTCAACAGCGCTAGTCACTGTGTTAACAGATGGATCAAGAACGGCTGTGTTACCCGCAGCAACAAGACCGGCGACGTCATCACGCGCGATTGAGCGGATCGTGTCGCGAACTTCTGAATATTCACCAGTAACGTTGATGAAGCCGTTTTCGCCAACGGCAAAACCATAATTGGCGCCGATGCGGTAGTTTTCACCATCGCCTTCATAGGTCTGTCCATAACGTGCTTCAATCATACCGCCATCGGTAGAATCTTTAAGCTCGAAGTTGATCACACCTGCAATCGCGTCAGAACCATATTGTGAGGACGCGCCATCACGCAGGACTTGAACGTTTTTCAGGGCCAAAGCCGGGAAGACTGAGATATCAGGACCGTGCGCACCGTCAGCAATACCACCGCCCAAGAAGGAGATGACAGAAGCTCGGTGACGACGCTTGCCGTTTGTCAGGATAAGCGTGTTATCAGGTGACATACCGCGAAGGTTGGCCGGACGAACGATTGACGCCGCGTCTGAAATCGGTTGTGTGTTTACGTTAAATGACGGTACTGCGATCCGCAGAGCATCAGCCACATCAACAGGGGCCTGATCCAGAAGGTCATCAGCAGGGATGATATCAACTGGAGCAACAAGGTCACCGGCCGAACGCTGATCGTCTTTTCGGCGCGTACCGATTGTAATGATTTCGTCTTCAATTACAGGACCGTCCTGTGCATGCACCGTTTCGGCGCTGAACGCACTTAGCATGGCGGCTGACGCCGTCAAAGCCAGTACGGATTTTAGGGATAAATTTGTCATAGGTCTCCTCGCTTGGTATTTATAGTTATGACACCAAATTCTTCCCAGACGCCGAGGTGCAAGGCAAGGTGCAAAGGGAATTCTCTTGTTGGGAGAGCCGTTTTTTGGAATTTTGTTGCATAATTAACACATAAAGATAGTTGAATATGCGGCTCTATTAGAGCACGAGAAGTCGAAATTATGAAAGCTAATGATTGTATGGCGGATTTACATCTCTCACTAGCCAACGCGAATGACGCGGAATCCATTAAAACCCTTATGAATTTGGCGATTTCCGAGCTCCAAAAGCCCTATTTGAGCGCTGATCAAATCGCGGCGTCCTACCTAGCAATGGGTCTTGATACGCAACTTATTGAGGACAAAACCTATTTTTGTATTTGGGACGGCGAGACGTTGGTCGGGTGTGGAGGCTGGTCGCGACGGTCCACGCTGTATGGCGGCAATCATACGGCTGGCCGCGATGCCGGCTTGCTCGACCCAAAAATGGACCGGGCCCGGATTAGAGCTATGTATACTCACCCGGATCATGTCCGTCGCGGCATTGGGCGCATGATTATAGATGCCGCTGAAGACGCCGCAAAGGCCGAAGGGTTCAAGGCTCTGGAAATGGCAGCGACACTGGCGGGAAGGGATTTTTACCTGCGCTGTGGTTATACGATTGAAAGCGCGTGGGAAGACACAAACGGGCCAGTACCAGTGCCCCTCTTAACCATGGTCAAGACATTGTAACACGTTTCGTCGAAGCGGGATATTTTTCTAAAAGATGCGGGGGCCTTATGGGGCGAGGGGTAAAATTTCCCCCGCAATTAGGGCAAACATGGCTTAGCGGCCCCTCGACACAGTCCGGACAAAACGTGCATTCAAAGGTGCAAATATAAGCTTTGTCAGCCGGTTTCAGATCCACATCGCAACGTTCGCAATTAGGGCGAAGTTCGAGCATTAGACCGCGCAATTATCAATCAGGCGCACGCCTTCGCAATGAGCGGCAATCAACAGGCGCATGGGTTTATCAACTTTGCCAATCTCCTTGATTTCCAGACTGTCCGCACAGGCGACGCTGATATAGTCGACAGAGGAGTATCCGGCTCCGAGAAGAGCTTCTGTGGCCGCCTGTGTCGCCGTCGCAATGTCTGCCCCGTTTTGCAGATCCTTCGCGCAGTCAAACATAATCGTGTTGAGTTTGCGGGCTTTATCTAATCCGTCCGGTTTGAAATACTGGTTTCGGGATGATAGAGCCAGGCCGTGATCGTCTCGGGCAATGGGTGCACCGATGATCTCAACCGGCATGTCCAGATCCACCACAAGGCGCCGGATCGTGGCCAATTGCTGATAGTCTTTTTCCCCGAAAACCGCATAATCCGGCGCGACCCGGTTAAGGAGTTTTGTCACCACCAAGGCGACGCCTTCAAAGAAGGTTGGGCGATGGTCTGTTTCGAGGTTTTCGGCTACGCCGCCGACCTTGATATGTGTGGCGTGGTGGGCGTTATACATGGAATCTTTTCTTGGCACATAGACCATATCGCACCCCACAGAGGCGAGCTTTTCAACATCTGCCTCTTCAGTTCTCGGATAGGCCTCGAAATCCTCTCCCGGCGCGAACTGCGTCGGGTTCACAAAGATAGAGACAACAACTTTTGACGCTTTTTTCTTGGCTAGACGTACTAGGCTGAGGTGGCCTTCATGCAGCGCGCCCATGGTCGGCACAAATGCAATCGTTTCGCCTTGGCCGCGCCATTCCCAGATTTGTCCGCGCAGGTCTTTCTGGGTTCTGAGGATAATCGGGTCCGACATAGGAATTGCTTATAAGGAAAATTCCCATGTGAAAACAAAAAACTATCGATTACGTTCCTTTGTGATGGCGTGCGTGCAATCACCTGCTAGGCGAAATCACCCGGCATCCTGTCGCCAAACCTTTAAACGTCTTGCATAGCGCGTGCGCCTTGCTGGAAGACAAGCCGATAAAGCGTGCCCGAAACAGATCCCGACCACCAGATTTGAAAGGTGCAACGAAAGGCTTCGCGTTTTTCAACGCGTCCGGTTTGGATAAAGCCAGTTGATCCAGATGCACTCGTGCTTGTCCGGCCATAGAAAATGTGCCGACCTGAACGGCCCAATTGGGCCCAGCTTTGGGGAGTTTGATATCAGCGCCTGAAACAAGCGTCACGGTTTCACCGCCACTGCCCCGCAGGCGAACAGCCGCCGGGATGACCTCTGCTTTGGCTTTCGGTGGTTCCTTGGTCTTGGCGACTGTGACAGGTGGCAGGGAGGTCACCTCAGCTACGCCCAACGTGCGAAATCCGCGCTCGACCAGGTCTTTCATATGGGTATTGCGGGATTTGCCCGACGCCCCACCCAGAACAACGGCAATGATACGACGGCCATCGCGCTGGGCCGAAATAATAAGATTATAGCCCGAGGCCCGGGTATAACCGGTTTTAAACCCGTCCACCCCGGCGAGCCAATGAAGGAGGCCGTTCGTGTTTTTCTTGGTCGTGCCTTTCCAGTCGAAATATTTCTGCCCGAAATAATGGTAATAGCGTTTGTGATTTTGTATCACGGCTAGAGATAGCTTGGCCATGTCCCGCGCTGTGGTTTTCTGCTCAGGGTGGGGCAGGCCGTTAGCGGTTTTAAACGTTGTACTGATCATACCCAGCTCTGCCGCTTTGGCGTTCATTTGTTGGGCAAACATTTCCTCTGATCCGGCTAGACGTTCCGCCAGAACGACGGCGGCGTCATTGGCGCTGCGCACAGCAACGGCTTGTATGGCTTCATTGACAGTAATGGATTGTCCTGTCGTCAGACCCAGACCAAAAGGCGGAGTCTTGGCCGCGACGGGCGAAACGACCAGCCGTTCCTGCAGCCGCAATTCTCCCCGGTTAATGGCATCAAAGGTCAGATAAAGCGTCATCACTTTTGTCAGGGACGCGGGATAGCGCTGCTCATCGATCTGGCGGGCATGGATAATATCCAGCGTATCGGCGTCCACCACAATAGACGCGTAGCGCTTGACCTCCTGCGCCTGAGCCGGCGTCGGCGCTGAAAAGGCCGACCATCCCCAAAGCATGAGGATAAATATGGAAAATATGAGTCGCATGAACCGTAAGTTTGACGTGGAATTCCTGTGAAAATGTGTATCGAAAATATGGTTACCCAAAGGTTAATTTTGTGATTAAAAGACAGACAGATAAGGGGATTTTGATGGAAATTATCCGAACGCTCGCAGCTTTATTTGCAGGCTCAACTTTATGGGCTTGCACACCCGGTCCGACAGGAACGGCAAAGGTGGAAACACCTGAGAATTGCCCGATTGAATTGGTGGTTTTGGGTGTCGGACAGGATGCGGGCGCGCCGCAAATCGGCAATCCTGACGATCCGGCCTGGAAAGATCCGAGCCAAAAACTCTACGCCACCTCGCTGGGCTTGCTCGATCACGACAATGGCAAGCGCTATTTGTTTGAGGCCACGCCTGATATTCGTGAGCAAATGCAAATCATGGACATGCTGCTGCCCTATGACGGGGAGGGTCCCTATATTGACGGCATTTTCCTGACCCATGCTCATATCGGCCATTATGGCGGCCTGATGTTTCTGGGTCGCGAATCCATGGGGGCCAAGGGCGTGCCCGTTTACGCCATGCCGCGGATGAAAGAGTATCTTGAGACGAATGGCCCTTGGAGCCAGCTGGTGGAGCTGGGGAATATTGAGTTGATAGACCAAAGCGAGCCTGATGGTTTCTTTCTGGATATAATGACAAATGTCGGTGGTTTTGAAACCGATATGGAAGTTGCTGGAATTCTAGTTCCACACCGAGATGAGTTTTCTGAGACTGTTGGATATATGGTCATCAATAAAGAGACTCAAAACGGAGCAATATTCTTACCGGACATCGACCAATGGGAAGATAATATCGAACCCAAAGTTCTCATAAATGAAACAAACATTAAATACGCCTTTTTCGACGCGACCTTTTACAACGACAATGAACTCCCGGGACGGGATATGTCTAAAATTCCACATCCGCGCGTGACGGAGTCCATGGACCTGATCGAGGCGACGGGAGATGACTCCTTAAAAGACAAAGTCCGCTTCATCCATATCAACCACACCAATCCGCTTCGGGATAAAAGCTCCCCGCAATATAAAGAGATGATAGACCGCGGCTTTAAACTGGCCTATCGCGGCGAACGGTTTTGTCTTTAGGATTGTTTCATAAAAAATGCGCGAACCCCTTTTAATAGGCGACGCTTGCCCTTAGATTAGGCCTCATGTTGGACCCAGCATATATTACCATGAACAATGACCCGGACCGCGACAATGAAGGCGGCACCGAGCGTGGTGTTGCGACTAAGACCCGCGAAAAGACGAAAAAGCCGTCCATGTACCGGGTTTTGCTCATGAATGATGACTACACGCCCATGGAGTTTGTGGTCTCGATCCTGATCTCCATTTTCAATAAATCGCCTGAAGAGGCGACAAGAGTCATGCTCAATGTCCACCAGACAGGCATTGGCACATGCGGGGTCTACACTTTCGAAATCGCTGAAACCAAAGTCGCCCAAGTCATGGACGCAGCCAAGCGTAATCAACATCCGCTCCAGTGCACGCTCGAGAAGGCTTAGATCCTCAGGTGGAATTTGATAGCTTTTTTGCGGTCACGCCAGATCAGCTGTTAACATTTAACGAAAAGCGCTTCGGAACCCAGTTTTATATGACGCAGAATGAGTGCGAACTCAGTGAACATTATCATGCTCGCATGGTGGACGGAAACTCAAACGACATTCTTTATTTTCTGCGGCGCTCTCCCAATGAGGTGTTTTCCAGATCTGAGGATTTCCCCAGAACCTTTGAAGTTCTAAAAAACGCCGACGGCTTTTATGTGCTTCATGAAAATACCAGTATCGTGAATGCCTTCATGGTTGTGAATGAACGGGTAATCGAAATCAAAAGAAGTTTTATAGGCTCTAACCCGGGTGACGATAATTTTGGTGCCAGGAAATTCTTCGACCTGGAAATGCTGCCTGGGGAAGTAAAACGAGCATTTTATCGCCATTTCAATGGTTTGATCATGCTTCGGGAACCGATTTTTCCTGACATGACTGGAGGATACTTGCTGCCTTTGCCCAGAGGCGAAGGGCTTTGGCCTTCTATTTCCGACTTATGCAAACGGCACAAGCTCAATGAGAAAGAAGTTTTTTCTTATTTAAAGGAAAAAACGGGGGCTACTGAGAAAGTGAGGTTTCTCGCATTCTTAAACACTTACCGCGACGTGCCCGATGACAAATCATCGCGATATAAGG
>JAHDBU010000036.1 GCA_020630275.1 Hellea sp. | reverse complement strand
CATATTTGGCGAAGTTGGAAACATCAATAATTCCAACATGTTGGCGCAGGTTCTTGCACTCGGCGCGCACGGCGTCCCACCAGGGCTGACGCTCAAAACCATATGTGTCGACTGCATCTTGTCCGTCTGATGCGTACCAAAGGGGATGCTCCCAGGAGGCGTTTAAGCCAAAGACGGCGCCCATGGCTTTTTGGGTTTCATAGATCGGACGCGTCCGCACCGGGCGGCCTGCTTCACGTTCTTCATAAGGGAAATGGATTTTAAACCGATGCGAGTAGCAATCCAGCGCCCGTGCTTTGACGAAGGATTTCGGTGTCCAATCGATACCATAACGGGCCATATCCCACGGGAACATATCCAGTTCCGGCTCACCTTCGACAATCCATTGCGCCAGCATCATGCCAAGCCCGCCCGACTGGCTGAAGCCTGGTATAATACCGTTACAGATAAAGTAGTTCTTAAGCTCGGGGACTGGGCCGTAGAGCGCTGCCGCATCCGGTGTCCAGATCATCGGGCCGTTGATAACTTTCTTGATGCCGGCGCTGGCCATTGCTGGCACACGTTCGCAGGCCCGCAATATGTTCGGCTCAATCCGTTCCAAGTCATCAGAGAAGAGCTCATGTCCGAAATTCAGGGGCGTGCCGTTCTCCGCCCAGAAGCGTCCGTCTTTTTCATAGGCACCAACCAGAAGCCCGTGGAGTTCCTGACGCATATAATATTCACCGTCCCGATCTGAGACCGATGGCAGGCGGCGGCCGAGGGCGGCGATTTCAGGAATGTCTTCTGTGATCAGATATTGGTGCTCCATGGTCATGAGCGGCAATTCATAACCAGCCAGCTTAGCGACTTCTCGCCCCCATAGCCCGGCGGCATTGACGACCACTTGGGCGTGGATCGTACCTTTAGGTGTGACAACATCCCAGCTCCCATCAGGACGCGGATTGGTCTCAACAGCAGGGGTGAAGCGGTAAATCTTGGCGCCGTTCTGTCGGGCGCCCTTGGCATAGGCATGGGTGACGCCGGACGGATCCACATTGCCGCCATCCGGCTCAAACATGACACAACGAATGCCGTCATAATTGACCAGCGGGTTCATTTCTTGCGCTTCTCTGACAGAGAGCTCATTGAACTCGACGCCAAAATAACGTGCCTTGGCAGCTTGAATTCGGAGCTGATGTTCCCGGTCGGGGGTTTGGGCCAGGTAAAGCGCGCCCGGTTGGAATACGCCGCATCCTTGTTCGGTTTCTTTCTCCAGCTCTTTATAAAGCTTCATCGTATAATATTGTAGCTTGGAGATGTTGTTGCTGTCATGGAGACCGTGAATATTGGCCGCTGCGTGCCAAGTGGAGCCCGAAGTCAACTCGTCGCGCTCCAAAAGCACGACATCTTTCCATCCCAGTTTCGTTAAATGGTACAGGACTGAGCAGCCAATAAGGCCGCCGCCAATTACGACAACCTGGGCATGGGTTTTGATTGATTCAGTGGTCATGATGTAAAACTAGGCAAGTTTTAAGTCCGTCGTCCAATGGAAAACCATTCGAGAAAGTATTCTAATTGAGGTCGATTACCAGACCTAGGTAGACATTGACTTTAACATATAAAAAAAACTTTATATTTTTATATTTGTGGTGTAAGGCGCGCCCATGAGAATATCACTACAAAACCTGCTCGACTCAAAACAGCTAGTCCTTGCCGACGGTGCGACCGGCACAAATTTCATGAATATGGGCTTGGAGCCCGGCTTTCCACCTGACCTTTGGAACGTTTCAAATCCAGAGAAACCAGACGCTTTGCATCAGATGTTTGTGGATGCGGGTTCTGATATCATCCTGACCAATACATTTGGAGCGAACGCGCCGCGTTTGAAGCTGCATGATGCCGCCGATGAGACCTACGCAATCAACAAAGCCGGCGCCGAAGTCGCAGGTAGAGTCGCTGAGCGGGCAAATCGTCCTGTTGTCGTAGCTGGGTCCGTTGGTCCGACAGGCGAGTTATTTGAACCCATGGGCGATTTGACACCTGAGAGCTGCAAAGCGTTCTTCCATGAACAGATTCGTGGCCTGAAAGATGGTGGTGCCGATGTGATTTGGATCGAAACCATGTCGGCCCGCGAGGAAATCGAGGCCGCGGCCATGGCAGCTATCGAATTGGAGATACCCTATGTCTTTACGGCGAGTTTTGATACCGCCGGACGGACCATGATGGGGATCGCGCCGCGTGGTCTAGACGAAATAGCGAAAAGCCTTCCTGTTCCCCCCGTCGCTTACGGTGCCAATTGCGGTGTTGGCGCGTCTGACCTGATGGCGTCTGCACTAGATATGACGTGTCAGAATCCCGATGCCGTCATTGTTGGGAAGGCCAATTGCGGCATTCCCGTGATCAAGGGCAAGGAGACGGTTTATACGGGTACGCCGCAACTCATGGGCGACTATGTGCGTCTGGCGGGTGATGCGGGGGTTCGCATTATTGGCGGCTGTTGCGGAACTAAACCTGAGCATATTGCGGCTATGCGGAAATCCATGGATGCTTATATGTCGGGTGAACGTCCAACCTTGCATCAGGTTATCGAGCTGATCGGTCCGCTCGTGGCTCCGCCAGCGACCGAAGAGAAAAAGGCCGCTGCACGTCAGCGCCGAGGTCGTCGCCGTAGCTAAGGTCAATCGTCGATCGCTATGTCTAAATTCAAAACCGCTTATGATGATATAAGCAAATCTTGACTTATCCGTATTTGCCGCGTCTGATTGTTGCAGGAGGACGCGCGCATGAGCGAAACATTAAGATTTCCCGACCAACGCCCGACAGAATATATTAAGCTGGACGGCGAACCGATATTCAATGCTTCAAAACATTTGCAGCTCGAAAACCCGGATAAGGTCGTCTCTCTGCAGGCGCTCGGCTACTCTTCTGACGACATAAAAACCTGCCCCTCTGACTTTGGGGTAAGCTCTGCCTTTCGCATCTTATCTGATGAAGGTCTCGCGATTATTCGTGATATTTGCCTCAAAATGTATGACAACCGGAATATCAGCGTTGGCACTGGGGTGAACCGATTGGGTTCTTATGTGCGCGGGGCAGGTTATCGCTCAAAATTCATCAAAGATTTCTGTGATAGTCCCGAGCTTGCCCAGCATTTGTCGGCAATGGCCGGCACGAAGCTCGCAAGGCATTCCGTTCCGGCTGTCGCTTGCGGCGTGAATTATGCCCCAGAAGATCTACGTCGCGCGGTGGATAGCTGGCATACGGACTCGGTCGCCTATGATATTGTGATGATGTTATCAGATCCCCATACGCTGGATGGCGGCGAGTTCCAATATTTCCACGGAACCAAAACGGAAGGTCAGGATATTCTTGGCATTAGCGGGGAAGAGGGGATTGATACGGAATTACCTGAAGACCGTATTGTCACTGTGCCTTTCCCCGCGGCCGGATATGGTTTCATGCAGCAAGGTAATATGATTTTTCATCGGGCTCGAAAGTTAAATAAACGGGCCGAGCGCATGACCATGATCCCGTCTTTTGTCGTTGTGCCGGCTCATGTGGACGATGGGACGAATTCCGTCAATATGGCGGGATGGGATGATCCGGGCTTACCCGCAGAACTCACCCGGCATGAGGCCTGGCGGGCGGCTGCGCGTTTAGGGCAACTCGTTGACACTGTCAGTCTGCATGACAGTCCTAAACGCCTCGTCGAAGATATGGACAAGGCCTTGGCGCCTCTTCTAGCCTATCGTGACCGCTTGGCGAAAGATATTAATTAATGGGATTTAGCCTCTCAGGAAAATCTGTCCTTGTGACGGGTGCCGCCGGTTGTATCGGCGCGTGGGTTATCAAAGGGCTGGTCGAAGTGGGTGCCGAGCCTGTTGTTCTAGATATATCTGATAACAGACGTCGCCTTGATTTGATCATGCAAAACACGCGTGGATTGAATTGGAATATTGGTGACATCACCGATTTCGAAACCGTTCAAAATGTCATTAAAAACAATCAAGTAGAAGCCATCATTCATCTGGCCGCCTTGCAAGTTCCTTTTGCCAAAGCGGATCCCGTATTAGGTACGCGTGTTAATGTGATGGGGACAACCCATTTGTTTGAAGCCGCCCGCCATGAAGGTATTGAACGCATCGTATATGCCAGTTCGATTGCCGCCCCGGCGATGGGTGACAATGATCACCTCGCCACCCTTTATGGTGCCCACAAGGTTTGTAATGAACAGATGGCGGCCGTTTACTGGCAAGACTGGCAGGTGCCGTCAGTGTGTATCCGGCCTGGTGTCATTTATGGACCTGGCCGGGATCAAGGCATGAGTGCTTCGCCCACATTAGCGCTTCTCGCAGCCTTTGATGACAAACCCTACGACATCCCGTTTGCTGGTCCGGTCAGCTATGTGCATGCCGAAGATGCGGCGCTGCGTTTTATTGGCGCTATTGCCAGAGATACCCAAGGGGCGCCTGTTTTCGATATGAATGGTGTTGTCGCGGATATGAAAGACGTTATTGCAGAGATAAATACGCTTGTTCCCAATAATGATGTTTCCATGACTGGTTCGGCTTTACCATTTCCTGCGGAGCCCGATGACGGAAAACTAGATGCCTATATTGGGGCAAGTCCTCACAGATCATTCAAGGCGGGTCTGTCTGATACGCTCACGAGCTTTCGATGGGCGCGTGAGAATGGGCGGCTCCCTTCCGATATGATCAATCGCCTGATAGGGATATCGTCATGAAGCTTATCCGATTTGGGGACAAGGGAACTGAGAAAGCCGGGGTTGTCGATGCTACCGGTCAATGGCGCGATGTCAGCGCCGTCGTGCCGGACTGGACGGGCCAAACCGTCAACGATTTTTGTTTTAGTAAAGTCAAAGAGCAAGCCTTGGAGGACTATCCTTTAGTTGCACCTGAGACGCGTTTGGGAGCCCCCATTGGCAATGTACCTAAAATTATCGGTTGCGCGTTGACATATGGAAAACATGCGCAAGAGGCAGGTCTTGAAACGCCAAAAGAGCCCATGATTATGTTGACCGCTCGGACAGCCATTAACGGTCCCTATGATGATGTGATCATGCCGCGTGGTTGTACCGAGCTTGATTGGGAGGCAGAGATGGTCGTGATCATAGGTAAGGGGGGCAGCTATATCCCTGTTGAAAAAGCGATGGATCATGTGGCTGGTTATGCTGTCGGCAATGACGTTTCAGAACGGCAATTTCAGTTGGTCCGCAGCAATCAATGGACTAAAGGAAAAAGCGCGGATACTTTAAAACCCATTGGTCCTTGGCTTGTTACCAAAGACGAGATTGCTGATCCCAATAATCTCGATATTTCCATTAAAATTAGTGGCGAAACTCGCCAATCTTCGAATACAGGTGACATGGTCTTTTCGGTCGCCGAACTTGTATCACAGATTTCCAATTTCCTGACTTGGGAAGCTGGAGACGTCATGTTCACGGGTACACCGCCCGGTGTTGGATATGGTATGGATCCTCAGACCTATCTCAAGCCCGGTGATGTGATGGAACCAACCATTGAGGGCCTCGGTGCACAACGCAGTGTTGTCAGGAAAATTTATGACTGACTTTTCTGGAAAGGTTGTGGTTGTCACTGGAGGTGCCCAAAATATCGGGTTGGCCATTGCGCAGAAATTCATAACTGCTGGTGCGACAGTGATTGCCGCAGACTTAAATTCACCAGAGGTGGACGATATTCATTTCATTCAGACCGATATTGGCTCTGAAGACGACGTACAAATATTGATGGAGACAGTCCGTGATGACTTCGGTCGATTAGATGTTTTAGTCAATAATGCCGGCATTTGTGTTGAAGTGCCGATCCACGAGATGAGCGTTGCCCAATGGGACAAGACCATGAATGTCAACGCTAAAGGTGTATTTCTGACAACCAAACACGCTTTTGAGCTCCTCAAAGAAGCGGACGGCGCCGCCATCGTCAATATAAGCTCTATCGAAGCCCTTGGCGCAAACCCGACCCATGCGGCCTATGCGGCTTCCAAGGGCGCGGTGTCGTCTTTCACTCATAACACGGCTTTAGAATATGGGGCTTATGATATCCGCTGTAACGCCATTGCACCGGGCTGGATTAATACGCCGTTTAACGAGGCCTTTCTCGATCAATACCCCGACAGGGCGAAGGTCGACGCAGAGATCAAGGCTCTGCATCCAGTAGGACGGTTAGGGCAGCCCGAAGATATCGGCGACGTGGCCTTATGGTTGGCCAGCCCGGCCTCAAGTTTTGTTTCGGGACAAACCATTGTCGTCGCAGGCGGGCGTATGGCCAAACTCCCAACACCGAGTTTGTGAGGATAAATGGCAGGTGAACCTCGAGATATTTCCAAAGCCAATGTCCTGATTACTGGCGGGGGCAGTGGCGTAGGCCTTGAAACGGCGAAACTGTTTGCTCATGTAGGTGCCAGCGTCACGATTATGGGGCGCTCTAGATCGAAGTTAGAGCAAGCTGCCAAAGAATTGGTCACGAATAATACTGCGATATTTGCAGGAGATGTGAAATCCTCTGAAACGGCCGACGCGGCTATCGCTTTTGCTAGCGAGCGGTTTGGAAAACCTGTCAATATTCTGGTCAATAATGCCGGGGTTATTTTGCGAAAAACGGCCATAGAGACGTCTGACGAAGACTGGGCGCATTTGATGAATGTAAATGTGACAGGCCTGTTCTATATGAGCCGGGCAGCAGTCTGCCAAATGCCAGATGATGGTAGTATCATTAACTTGTCTTCGACCTGCGGATCTTATGGTGCAGCAGGTTTAACCGCTTACTGCGCTAGTAAAGGGGCAGTGGATCAGATCACTCGAACGATGGCGCTCGAGTTGGCGCCGCGGAAGATTACTGTCAACGCGGTAGCGCCAGGAGCGATAAATTCGCCCATGTTGTTTTCTGAACATGAATCACAGGATCTGGCCGATAGTGTGGTTGACCGCAACCAAGCCTCTATTCCGATTGGAGCCGTCGCTGAACCAGAAGAAATTGCACGAGCCATTTTGTTTGTGGCAAGAGAGCGCCACATGACAGGGGCTATCTTACGCATTGATGGCGGATATACATCTTAGAGATTGAAATGGCCAAACACAGCAGCAACCCGACCTTAGAAAAAGTCTACGCCGCCCAAAGCGATGAGGATCGTCGAGAGGCCTATAATGAATGGGCCAGGGATTACGACAAGGACGTCACCGAATTTGGGATACAGCTGCCCTATGTTGGAGCTTGTGTTTTTGCCAAACATGTAGAGGTCGGAACAGAACCTGTTCTAGACGCGGCTTGCGGCACGGGCATGCACTCATTGCCACTAAAAATGATGGGGTATGGCGGTTTCCAAGGGATTGATATTTCGGATGGCATGTTGGCCATCGCAGCCGAAAGAGAAATTTATGACAGTCTCCAGCGCATGGTGCTCGGCAAACGACTAGAATTCCCGAATGATCATTTTCCTGTCACTTACGCCATTGGCGCGCTCGCGCCAGGAAATGCACCTCCAGAAAGTTTGGATGAGTTTATTCGAGTGACCTGCTCCGGAGGCCTCGTCATCTGGTCGACCCATGCTCATGTCAATGAGCGCACGCAACCTTTCCATGACAAACGCCAAGAATTGAGCAACCGTGGTCTTTGGGAGTTGGTTTTTGAAACCAAGCCCTTTGTATCTATGCCCAAGGGCGACTCCGTTATAAAGCATGCCGTCTACGTTTATCGGGTCGCGTAGCTACTATTAATCAGTCTTACTTTTTCTATTTACCTTGAATTTGACATGGACGCAGGGCAGCGCTTTATGTGAGAAAGATAAAAACGCAGGGGAACGATCTTGTCAGAAAATACATCTCTTAATGGTCCAATCATCAAAACCGAAGACTCCGGTTTTTTCCAAGGCCTCAATAAAAATATTTCACTTATTTCGATTATCATTGCATTCGTTTTCTTGATCTGGGTTTTATTATCTCCATCGAGAGCGGCAGAAATTCTGGGTAAAATTCAAACCGAGTTTAGTAGCAAATTAGGAGGTTGGTACCTTTATGTTTCAGCCTTTTATCTGATAGTTTGTCTGGCCTTAGCTATTTGGCCGAAGTCCGGCCGAGTCAAACTCGGTGGGCCTGACGAGAAGCCAGAATTTTCTCGGTTTTCTTGGTTTTCCATGATGTTTGGTGCCGGCCTTGGTGTCGGTATGCTGACCTATGCCGTTGGGGAGCCGGTTTTTCACTTCGTTGATAACCCTGATGTCATTCAAGGAAAAGCTGTCGGGAGTGAAGCGAGTAATATTCGACCGGCTTTTAAGTGGACCTTGCTGCATTACGGTCTAACTGCTTGGGGTATTTATGGCATGGTTGGGCTGGGATTGGCTTATTTTGCTTACAATCGTAACATGCCATTGACAATTCGTTCGGGTTTGACCCCACTTTTTGGTAAATCCCTGTCTGGCCCTTTAGGTCACGCCGTGGATATTACCGCGATCATTGCGACCATAACGGGTGTCGGGTATACGATTGCCTTGGGGGTGAAACAGTTTGCATTCGGATTGCATAACGTATCCGGGGCTGACTGGATCATTCCTGAGGGCGCCAAGGACCCAACCCATATATCGGTCCTTGTTTGTCTTGCTATTATCACTATTGCTTCAATCCTGTCGGCCATATCCGGCGTGGGAAAGGGGATAAAATGGCTGTCCAATCTCAATATGGGTCTTTCTTTCTTTCTTTTGCTTTTCTTTGCCTTGTTTGGGATAGGTTCCGGTGCGCTACTATTTGCGTTTAAGCACTACTTCTTAGCAATTTGGGACTATATTTTGGCCTTGCCATCCATGAGTTTCACGGTGTGGAGTGAAGGTGGATCGGTTATGGCCGAAAACGGGGAAAACGTTTCGTCTGCGCTGGCCAAATGGCAGGGACCTTGGACCATTCTATACTGGGCCTGGTGGATAGCCTTCGCGCCATTCGTTGGTTTATTTCTTGCCCGCGTATCAAGAGGACGCACCATTCGTGAGTTTGTTCTAGGTGCTATGATAGCACCGGCACTTATGTGTCTGGTCTGGTTCGCCTTGGCGGGCGGAAGCGCGATTTATGCTGAGCTTTATCAAAGTGCTAATGGTTCGATTTTTGGAGCAGATTTATCGGATAAATTGTTTGCCACGATAAACTCAATTTTGACAGCCGGCTCAGCAGGAGCCTTATTTATGTCACTCGTTGTCGTGGTTCTATTGATCACCTATCTGGTCACTTCTGCAGATTCAGCCATACTGGTGATCACAACCATTGCTTCGGGCGGGAAGTCCGATAATCGCTATGTCAAACACATCGTCTTTTGGGGCGTTTTGCTTGCGCTAGTTGTGGGGATATTATTGGTCGCAGGTGGCCTCAATGCTTTAAGGGCCGCCATGCTTATCGGCGCAGTGCCATTTTCTGTTGTTGTAGCTTTGATGGGAGTGTCTTTGATCAAGGCCTTGGTGCAATCCAAAGCCTGATAACGTAAAAAGACTTATCAAAAGTGTGACTTTAATGTCGCAGTAATTTTTATTCTAAACTGGAACGGCAGTATTAGAGGTATTGATAGAGAGAAAAATTGTTTAAAAAATTGTTTAAAAACAATAATATAATCGAGTTCTGGAATGGTTTTTAGATATTTTCTCGTTTTTCTCACCCTTTAAATTTTCGTCCAAAGGTGAGAAGTATTAATCGCGACTCAAATGCATTTTCGTTGCTGGCGGTTCATTCAGCTTCCAGGCAACGCCACAACAAGGGGATATGAATGATAAAAAATAGATTACTTACGTATTCAGCAGTGGGAGCGCTAGCAGCCTCCTTAATCGCTGTACCGTCATACGCACAGCTCGAAGACGAGATTATTGTTACCGCGACAAAGCGAGCTGAAAGCGCGCAAGACATTCCAGTTGCTGTTGCAGCTATCGGTGAAGCCGCTCTTGATGAGTTGCGGGTCGAGGTGTTTACGGACTACCTCGTTCAGCTGCCAGGCGTATCTGCAGGTGGTTCCGGTCCGGGCCAAAATACCATTTATATCCGCGGTTTGGCATCCACCACACCAACTCTGTCAGTGGCCGGCGTAGCAGGTCTTGCGCCCAACGTTGCCTTTTATCTTGACGAGCAACCACTGTCGCAGCCGGGTCGTAACTTGGATGTTTACGCTGCCGACATGGAGCGGGTTGAGGTTCTGTCAGGGCCGCAAGGCACGCTGTTTGGGGCTAGTTCCCAGGCTGGTACAGTTCGTTTGATTACCAACAAACCTAAAATCGGCACAGAAGAAGCCAGTTTCGCGTTCGGAACATCTTTCACTGAAGGTGGTGAGATGAGCTATAATGCAGAGGCCGTATACAACGTTCCAGTGGCTGAGAATACAGCACTTAGAGCTGTCGTTTATTACGATGATGCTGGTGGCTATGTAGATAATGTGCCGGGACAGATCAGCATGGAATCGTCCGGACGTTATCGTCAGGCGGGGACAGTACGGGCAAATGGTGTGCCTGTATCTTTCTCTCGATCAGGCTTTAACACTCGTACGACAGATGCGGACGGGAATTCGATTTCCGTTCCTGTTGATTTCTCTGGTGCCAATTTCTTGGTCAATGACAATGCTGCCCTGGTTGAGGACAACATCAATGATACGCGTTACTGGGGTCTTAGGGTTTCAGCTCTGCATGAGTTTAATGATGATTGGTCCATCAGCGCAGCCTATGCCCATCAGGAATTAGATTCTGACGGCGTCTTCTATTCTGACCCTAACCTTGGCGATTATAATGTTCAGTTGTTTGAAAATTCTCAGCTAGAAGATGACTTTGACAACATCAACTGGACGGCCAAAGGTCGGATAGCGGGACTGGAAGCTCTATACACAGGGGCTTACACCAAGCGCGATACCGATCAGGTAATGGACTATACAGACTATCTTTATGTGGGTCAGTACCTTCCTTATTACATTTGTGACTATTACGGAGCTTACAACCTCCCTATCGGTACAAACGCTCAAGGAGAAACGGTCGCCTTTGCAGGTGCAACTTGTCAGGCGCCTGCCTTGTTCGTTCCGTCCATATCTGAAACAAAAGTACAGACCCACGAGTTGCGCTTTAATACGCCGTCTGAAAAGCGCCTAAGAGCAACCTTTGGTGGTTTCTATAGTGATCTGGCATTGAAGGAACGGAATGATTTCTCCTATCGCAACAACAACCTGATCACTTACGGCCCGTTCCCAGGGAACTCCGTATTTGACACTCCTGGTTATCGTTCAACGGACGAAGATTTCCCGCAAACAACTATTTTCCGAAACGATGTACGTCGTACGGATGAGCAAATGGGCGTCTTCGGTGAGGGTACATTCGACATTTCAGATGCATTCTCTTTGACGTTGGGTGCGCGTTGGTACGATATCAAGGTAGATCTTGAAGGATCGGCTAACTCATCGTTCTGTAACCTGTTTAGTGGCCGTGACCGGAACCGTTTTGGTACGGATATTAACGACCTCTACGATGGAGATGGGTCAATAACATTCTCCAGAACCTGTAATGACTCGCTCAATCAGGTCTTCACAATAGACCAGACATTGGACGAGATCGCAGCTGTTCTGGGTGCAGGAAATGCCCAGCGCGTGTTCAACGAGCTCCGAGCGCCCGATAAAGCAGAAACCAGTGGTGTTATCTTTAAAGCAACCGGTAAGTATGAGCCAAATAGCGATATGATGCTTTACGCGACATATTCGCAAGGTTTCCGTCCAGGTTTGCTGAACCGACCAGGTGGTGCTGTGAACGGGGACTTTGTTGTTCCGTTTGAGCTTGATACCGATGATATCGACAACTTCGAGTTCGGTTGGAAAACAACGTTAATGGATAATCAAGTGCGGTTTAACGGTAACGCGTTTTTCGTCGATATCAGCAAACTGCAAACGACTATTTTCGATCCGAATATTGTTAACTTGTTCTTCTCATCCAACGCCGCCGATGCTCAAATTCGTGGCGTAGAGGGTGATTTGACGTGGTCTCCTAAGTCCATGTCTGGTTTGACGGTTAATGGTGCGTTCTCATTCCTCGACACCGAGGTGACAGACGTTCTTATTCCTACTGGAGATGTTCGTGAAGGTGACAGCCTGGCTTTTGCACCTGGCTTCCAGGGCAATCTGCGCGCTCGCTATGAGTGGGGTGGAGGCGACAATACCTTCCATGTCATGCCACAAGTCGTGCACTCTGCGTCATCATTCAGCGATATCATTATCATCAATCGTGATAAGATTAATGGCTGGACGACATTCGGACTTTCCGCCGGTATCACTGGTGAAAACTGGATGGCCGAAATCTATGGTGACAATCTGACTAATGAGCGAAATGAATTATCTCGCAACTTCGGTAATGATGTCGAACGGGTTACTTACGGTCGTCCAAGGACGATTGGTATTCGCGTCGGATATAATTTCGACAATTAATATCGACCTTTAATCGAAATTAGGTTTAAATAAGATCGCGCCCTTGCGGCGCGATTTTTTATTCGGGCAAAATTACGGATGCAAGCAACCGACACGGCAGAAAGAGATATCCAGCAATTTATGCGGGCTGGACAATATGCAGATGCAAAGGCTAAGGCGGTACGTCAACTGGCGGAGTATCCCAAGCATCCTGAATTCCTATACATGAAAGCCGTATGCGAACGGTATTTGAAAGAATTCAAGAGTGCCGAAACAACTGTTGCGCGCTTGCATGACGCCATACCCGAATTCGGTCGGGCCTATCAGGAAGAGGGCCATCTTTATCGCGATCAAGGCCTGTTTGACTCGGCGCTGAAAAGCTATCGTTTTGCGACACGATACAATCCAGGACTTTTCGGTGCCTGGAAAGGACAGATGGATATTCTGCGCCGCAAGGGGCGAGAGGAGGATGCAAAGGCCGTTCAGGTACAATTTGATCGTCTAAAAGCCTTACCACCTGAGCTCCTGGCAGCGACTAACCTCATTTACGAACATAAAACCTTAAAGGCCGAAAATTTGTGCCGGGCCTTTTTGCAAAAACACCCGCACCATATTGAGGCCATGCGTTTACTGGCTGAGATCGGGACGCGTTTTGGCGTCTTTCGAGATGCCGATTTCTTGCTCGAAAGCGCGATTGAGTTCGACCCGGATAACATCCAGCTGCGTTTGGACTATGTAAAGGTCTTAAGAAAACGACAGAAATTTGCGGCCGCACTTGAGCAATCACAAGAGCTCTACAACCAGGATCCGGACAGCCCGATATTTCAGTCACATTTGGCCATAGAAAGCATGCAGACGGGGGATCACGAGCGGGCTTTTGAGTTGTTTGATAGAATTCTGGCAAAATACCCCAATGATCATGCAACTCTAACATCTAAAGGTCATGGTCTAAAGACATTTGGAGATCATGAGGGGGCGGTTGCCTCCTATCGGGCCGCGGTAAAAGCCGCACCGACACATGGTGACGCCTATTTCGGTCTCGCTAATCTAAAGACTTTCCGTTTCACCGACGAAGAGCTGGCTCAGATGGAGGCGATGCTGGAGAAGCGGGAAATCGGATTTATGGACAGGGTGCACCTGTGTTTTTCGGTTGGCAAGGCCTATGAGGATCGGGGCGAGTTCGAAAAAGCGTTTGAGCAATATGAACGCGGCAATGATTTGAAATGTATACAATCGCGCTACAAATCCGAAGTTATGACAATAGAGTTGGAGGCGCAATCCACAATTTGTACCAAAGCGTTGTTTGAAAAGAACGCAGGCAATGGCTGCTCTGCCAATGACCCGATTTTTATACTGGGGTTGCCGCGTGCCGGTTCCACCCTTTTAGAACAGATCGTAGCGTCTCATAGTCAGGTGGACGGCACGTTAGAGCTTCCTAATATTCTCTCAATGGCTTTTCGTTTGCGTGGCAAAGAGCCCATAAGTGCGGACGGACGTTATCCACGTATTTTGCATGACTTAACACCAGAGCAACTCAAAGGATTTGGCGAGCAATTTATTGAAGAAACACAAATTCACCGGAAAGGGGCGCCGTTCTTCATTGATAAAATGCCCAATAATTTCCGTCATATCGGTTTTATCAAATTGATACTGCCCAATGCGAAAATTATTGACGCCCGCCGACATCCCATGGCCTGTTGTTTTTCGGGCTTCAAACAACTCTTCGCAGAGGGGCAAGAGTTTACCTATGGTTTAGAGCAAGTCGGGCGATATTATCGGGATTATGTGGCCCTGATGGATCATTGGGATGAGGTGCTGCCAGGGCAAGTTTTGCGGGTCCAGTATGAAGATGTTGTTGCGGATATAGAAGCACAGGTGCGGCGCATTCTCGATTATTTGGAACTGCCCTTCGAAGAGGCGTGTGTTGAATTTCATAAAACCAAACGTTCTGTTCGAACCGCGAGTTCGGAACAGGTCCGTCAACCTATCTTCAAATCAGGTTTAGAGCAGTGGCGAAATTTTGAGCCTTGGCTCGATCCGCTAAAAGAGGCCTTGGGCCCAGACATATTAAAACGATATCCGATATAGGGGAAAACAATGGCCAACCAACTTATGAGTGTTGCCGAGATCCATGATCTGGCAAAATCTACTTTATCCAAATTTGGAGCAGATGATGCGAATGCTGGCGCCGTCGCAGATACAATTACCATGGCCGAGAGGGACGGATGTTTGTCGCACGGCCTATTCAGATTGCCCGGCTATGTGGCAACGCTCAAAAGCGGCAAAGTCGACGGTAATGCTAAGCCAACTGTAAAATCACTTGCACCTGCCGTGGTTCAGGTTGATGGCCACAATTGTTTCGCGCCACATGCTCTGCAGGCCGGAAGGGTGGCCTTGATAGAAGCGGCCAAGACTTGCGGCATCGCGGTCATGCCTATGATCAGGGTCCACCATTTCGCAGCGCTTTGGCCAGACCTTGAAGAGATTTGCGATAATGGATTAGCGGCCTTTTCTTGCGTCAATTACAAACCATCCGTCATTCCTGCGGGCGGCAAGAAGGCCCTGTACGGTACTAACCCCATCGCTTTTGGTTGGCCGCGCCCCGGTAAGTCGCCGATGATTTTTGATATGGCAACCTCGGTCATGGCCCGAGGCGAAGTGGGGATTGCTGCCCGCGAAGGTCATACGCTCAAAGAAGGTGTCGGCGTAGACGCGGACGGAAATCCGACCACGGACCCCAATGAAATTCTCAAAGGTGCGCTTTTAGCTTTTGGCGGCTATAAAGGTTCGTCCATCTCCATGATGGTGGAATTATTATCGGCAGCCATGATCGGGGAAAGCTTTAGCTTTGAAGCGGCGGAGCGCGATATCGCCGACGGCGGCCCACCACAGGGCGGGCAATTTGTATTTGCCATCAATCCGTCGCTCGTACGTGGAAATGAAGATTGGGCCGATCACGCCGAAGGCTTTTTTGATAAAATCTATGAACAGGACGGGACGCGCCTGCCAGGTGACCGTCGTTATGAAAACAGGGCTAAACACGACCAACAAGGCGTCGAAGTATCTCCGATTGTTCTGGAAAAGATTGCCGCCCTATAAAGCCAGCTTACTGACTGGCATTAGATAATTTTGTAAAACTATCCCGTCCTGTCAAATTCGGTTAGGACAGTAAAAAGAGGTACACCCGCATGGATCAGATATTCGGACAGCTTATCAATGGAGAATGGATAGATAGTGGCACACAAAAGGCCAATATCAATCCGTCAGACATCTCAGAAACCGTCGGTCACATGGCGTTGGCTACAGAGGCGCAGGTTGCTGATGCTATTGCGGCCGCCCGTGCTGCTCAACCGGGTTGGGAGGCCGTAAAGCTCGAGGAGAAGAAGAATATCCTCCATGCTATCGGCCAAGAGCTGATTGATCGCTGTGATGAAATCGGGACTATTTTGTCTCGCGAAGAAGGCAAGCCCTTTGCCGAAGGTCGCGGCGAAACCTTTCGGGCCGGAGAGTTCTACCAATATTACGCCGCCGAATGCCTCCGCCAGATCGGTGAAAGCGCGGCATCCGTTCGTCCGGGCATCCACATCGACATTACCCGCGAGGCTGTCGGTGTTGTTGGACTGATTACGCCTTGGAACTTCCCAATTGCTATTGCAGCCTGGAAAATGGGCCCAGCTTTGGCTTATGGCAATACGGTTGTCTTAAAGCCGTCGGAAGTGACCCCGGCGACAGCCCATCTGCTGGCCGAGGTTCTGAATAAGCATTTACCTGATGGTGTCTTCAACATGGTGCAAGGCGACGGAAAAGTTGGCGCGGCTTTGTCTTCTGGAAAAATTGATGCTGTATCCTTTACCGGCTCAGTCTCAACCGGACGCAAAATTGCGGCCGCGGCCATTCAAAATATGGCGCGGGTCCAATGCGAAATGGGCAGCAAAAACCCAATCCTTGTTATGGATGATGCCGATATGGATGTGGCGGTCGCTGGGGCGACCCACGGAGCCTTTGGCGCATCTGGTCAGAAATGTACGGCCAGCTCAAGGCTGATTGTTCACAAAGATGTTCATGACGAGTTTGTCGACCGACTAACCAAAGCCGCCGAGGCCAAAAAGGTTGGGCATGCTTTGGCGGAAGGCACAGAGCTTGGGCCTGTCGTCAACGAAAGTCAGATGAACAAAATTTTGTCCTATATGGAGTTGGCCAAGGAAGAAGGCGGCGAGCTGGTGACCGGCGGAAATCGCCTCGAGCGTGATACCGAAGGCTATTATCTAGCCCCGACCATTTATACCAATACCACCAATGATATGCGGGTGAATCGCGAAGAGGTCTTTGGGCCCATGACCTGTGTCATGAAAGTCGACAGTTTCGAAGAGGGCGTCTCAATCGTCAATGACACAGATTTTGGCCTGTCAGCGGCCATCATGACGCAATCTCTGAAACTCTCGGAGCAGTTCAAGCGCCAAGCACAGTATGGATGTGTTTTGGTCAATCTGCCGACAGCCGGCCTTGATTATCATGTCCCCTTTGGCGGTCGAAACTCTTCCAGCTATGGCCCAAGAGAGCAGGGCGAGCATGCCAAAGATTTCTACACCATTATGAAAACCTCATATACAAACCCAGGCTAAGCCATGATGATCATAGACGCCTTACAATACGTAAACTGGACCCGAGAGCTTTTCGAAGAGGCCCGGGAAGGGGGCGTCAATGCGATCCATGTGACAATTGCCTATTGGGAAAATACTCGGGATACGCTTGAGAATATAGGTGATTGGCGACGTCGCTTTCGCGATCATTCGGATATCATCATGCCCGTCCTGCAAGCTTCCGATATCGACAAAGCTAAAGCCGAAAACAAAGTCGGGATCATCTTCGGATTTCAGAACTGCTCACCCATTGAAGATGACCTCCGCCTCGTTGAGACCATGTATAATGAAGGTGCGCGTATCATGCAGCTCACCTATAACAATCAAAGCCTGCTAGCGACGGGGTGTTATGAACAGGGCGATAGCGGCGTTACCCGTTTTGGTCGCGAAGTGATCAAGGAAATGAACCGCGTCGGCATGATCATCGACATGTCTCACAGTGCTGAACAGTCGACGCTCCAAACCATTGAATTGTCTGAGCGGCCTATCGCCATTACCCACGCTAATCCGTCTCGCTGGCATGAAGCGCTTCGCAATAAGTCTGACGATGTATTGAAAGCATTGGGCCAGAGTGGTGGCATGCTGGGCTTTTCTATGTATCCATTTCATCTCAACAATGGGCCGGACTGCACGCTGGATGATTTCTGCGGCATGATTATGGATACGGCCGAGCTTATGGGCATTGATCATATTGGAATTGGATCGGACCTCTGTCAGAACTGGGGTTATGAAACTCTGGAATGGATGCGCTCCGGCAAGTGGACCTTTAAGCCGGATTACGGCGAGGGCAGCGCCAGCAATGCTGATTGGCCGAGGCAACCGGACTGGTTTGGATCGTCCAAAGATTTTAGCAATATTGCAAGAGGTTTAGCCGATAAAGGTATGAACCAAAACGATATTGAGAAGGTTATGGGCCGCAACTGGTATAATTTCTTCGAAGCTGGATTTGCCCCGGCGTGAGCGCTTTCGCCTCCCATAACCTGCCGTTTAGGCCCGTCGATACAGTGATGGATCTCGACCGATTGGGCACGCTTTATCCTTACCCTCTGAGCTTCATGCGTTGTCTGGTTCGCAAAATCATGGGCGGCGGCTGGTCGATCAATCGCTCAAAGTTCGACCTTGACGATAATGGCTACGGTGAAGCAGTTTATGAGGTGAATACAGGCGAGGGGCTCTACCGTTTTGTCGTTTTTTCCCATTATCTCGACCCGGCAGACCGTAGTGACCGTGTGATTGCGGAAAAATGGGATATGACAGCGACACTCTGTACCGGTGAGCTTTCAGAAGAACGTCTGCAAAGGCTTCGCGACAATGTGCCTTTGCAAGAAGCCGGTCGAGTTG
>JAHDBU010000176.1 GCA_020630275.1 Hellea sp. | reverse complement strand
ATACATCCCCCGCATTTGGAGCGTCACTTATAAAGGCAAAAGCGGCCCAACCACCGAAGAAAATCTTTTGTTTTTCCGTGGCGTAATAATCGACGGATGTATAGCATTGATTGGGTAGGCCTCTGGCCTCTTCAATTGGCTTTAAAACTGTCGACAGATCCATTGACCTACTCCATCTCCGAGTCTCAAATATTTATGGAAATTTCAGATCCCGCAATTCAAGAGTTTGGTAATAAGCGGGTATTTTCCCGCACTATTAGCGTCAATTATTCTAAAGCTCTTCGTCATCCCACTTAAACTTTCCCTCAAGCCAGGGCACTTGATCAAATAAAACCGGGACACATTCCTCTCTAAGAAGACGCCTAGCTTCGGTTGCCAGGTCCTTAGGAATTTCGCCCAAAGACCCTTCTCTCGCAAGCAGATCAAACTGCCGACTGAAGGCACCACGCGTGATAGGCATAATCTGCAGATGCGGAATTATGTCTGGCTTCTCCAACAAACAAAGCGGCGTTGTTACCCCCCAGCCCATACCCTTCGCGACAGCAGTTGAGTGCGCCGGGGCGCGATCAAATTCCGCGACATCAGGAAATTTGACCCGCAGTCGATTGAGCTGGCGCTCGATCCGTAGGCCCATGGCCGACCGTAGAGATATGCGTAAAAACGGCAAGTCTTCTTTTTCACCTGTATGGAGTTCTTTGTCGCCCTTATAATCCTTGGGAAAAATCAGGACATAGGGCTCTTGAAAGACCATATGGCGCTCAACGCCTGCGATATCTTCCATCACATTGCTACTGGTAAAAACGATATCAATATTGTGGGCCAAGAAGTCAGCCCGGTGAAATGGCGACAACCCACTCCAAAACCGCCAATAACCGGACAACTCATTGAGCTTTACATATAACAGAGGCCCAAGAGATGCTGACAAGCTATCAGACATGGCAACCGTCAACGAAGCCAATCTACGGCGCTCCTGAGTCTGGGTTTCGCGTAGCGCTTCGCGGGTGTCTTTTAAAATCTGCCGGACACGTTCCAGCAATATTCGTCCTGCGGTCGTCAACACAATCGGTCTGACGGAGCGGTCAAACAGCTTGACGCCAATCCCCTCTTCAAGGCCGGCAATGATCTGCGATACCGCCGATTGCGTCATCCTCAAGACCTTGGCGCTTTGCGTCATGCCGCCTTGTTCGGCCGTCACCACGAAGACTTCCAGCGACCGAAGGTCAAAATGGTTTGGAATTTTATTCACCCAAGCAATCCCCCAATATTATTAGTCAGCACTTATCATAACGCTTCGTCATTGAAAACCATATATTTCACCTCACACTATTAAAATTTCAAATTTTATAAGCTATGGTGAACTTACTATTAGCGTGGAGTAGATTCATGGTTTTCCCAACAAAAAGCCCATACGTCATTGTAGGCGCAGGCATTCACGGACTGTCTACCGCTTATCATTTGGCCCTGGAACTTAAGGCATCAGGAAAGGGTTCTGGCGAAGACATTTTGGTTTTGGATAAAGACGGCATTGCGTCCGGTGCGAGCGGTATTGCCTGCGGGGTAGTCCGCAATAATTACTACCAGCCAGCCATGCGCGAATTGATGGCGCATTCAGTGGGTGTTTGGGAAACAGATCCAAAAAATTATTCCTATCATCCTGTCGGCTATATGCAAATTTCCTGCGAAAGCATGCACGCTGATGTGGCCTCTATCTATGAGCAGCAACAAGCCATTGGCTATGAAAGCGTCTTCATTGAAGGTGAAAAATACTGCGACATATACATGAAGGAGCTCTTCTCGGACTGGCAGGCTAAAAACATTACCTCCGTCCTACATGAGAAAAAAGGTGGCTACGCCAATAACACAAAATCAATGTACGGCCTTGCCGCCAAAGCTGAAGCCGAAGGCGTACGCATCATGACTGGTGTCGAGGTTCAAGGCTTTAACCGGGCCAATGGCTCATCATCCGCCGTCCGTAGTGTCATCACCAATCGTGGCACCATCGACTGTGACTATGTTATCGCTGGGGTCGGCCCCTGGGTGCGTGACATCTGGAACATGCTCGAACTCCCCAAACAGATTTCGGTTAAAGGCAAGGACGGGAAAGTCCATAATAATGTGGGTATGTGGATTTACTGGCAGCTGGAAGAAGGCGTTCTCAATGTGGACCCGAGCATGTTCAAGCTCAATAATGGCGACCAGCCGCCTGTCATGCATGTTGATACCGACGCGCCGCTTCTATCAACGGTCGATGGCTCGGTTATTGAAGAGGGTAAAATCTGGGGCCTCTACTATAAACCGGACTTCCACTTCGGTGGCGTTCAGGGTGGCGCTATGCCCTACCCTGTCGAAACACCCGTTGACGAGTTACAGCTGGATCCCTACGGCCCAGCCAGCCCGGAATGGATTTCCTCTCCCGAGTTTGCCCATATGTGGGTCTCGGCGCTCGCTCATTGTCATAAGCGTTTTGAAGGCACGATGGACCACTACCATAAGGAGCCATCCGGTGGCGTAGGCTGCTTCACACCTGATAGCTTTCCGGTCTTTGATGAGTTTTGCGAAAACGTCTACATCATCGCCGACTCTAATCACGGTTATAAGATGCTGGGTGTTGGCAAATTGGTGGCCGAACATATTATGGGCCAAACGTCGGAATTGTTGAAACCCTTCAGATTCGCAAGATATGCTGAAGGCGATCTGCACCCGACATCCAATAGCCCCTTCCCCTGGAGCTAGTTTCATCTGGAGCTAGTTCCGGGCCATTCTGGAGACATTATGAGCCAGCCGCCTTTCTTATCGGTTAGTCGCCGAACGCGCTCAACACCTTTCACCCGCCGGGTAACGGAAAATGGTGTGTCGGCCTATACTGTTTATAACCATATGCTTTTGCCGACCGTGTTTGAGAGTGTCGAAGCCGACTATCATCACCTCAAAAAACACGTCCAGGTCTGGGATGTAGCTTGTGAACGGCAGGTAGAAG
>JAHDBU010000035.1 GCA_020630275.1 Hellea sp. | reverse complement strand
TACGGGCGTCGACGTTGACGGATTACGGCGTGTACATAAAGCAGCCCATCCGAGAGGATAATGCCAAACATTTAATCCTCTCTGGATTGGCCGATTTTTGCCTTTAAAACGGGCAAAATTAGAATTGTCTTTCTCCAAACCTGATGTATGCTCAAAATAACGTGATTATTTTGTGATGTGGGACAGGGGATTCGCGAAAACTGGATTAATCAGGGGAATTTATGATGAAATCACACCTTAAATGGTTGTTTCAATCAACCGCGGCGCTTGCGCTGGTTGTTGGAACAGCAAATTCACAAGACGTCGAAACTTTAGAAGATCAAACTCCGCTAGAACAGGAAGCTGGCGATGATGAAGTCGTTGTAACCGGCTCGCGTATTCGCAAGGATACGTTCTCTAGCCCGGTTTCCATGGACGTATTAGAAGTTGATGATGCTCAAATTGAAGGGATCGCCGATATTGCTGGTCTCCTACAGACATCAACAGCCGCTTCGGGCTCTTCTCAAATCACAGCTGCTGTATCAACAGCATTTGTTGCCCAAGGCGGGGTCGGATCTGAAACGGTAGGACTGCGCGGTCTAGGGGCCAACCGAACGCTTGACTTAATCAACGGAAGACGTGCCGGTCCTTCTGGAACCCGTGGCTCTATCAGCTCCTTTGATCTCGGCTCAATCCCTCTAGTTGGCATGGAACGCGTTGACATTTTAAAAGACGGCGCATCTTCCGTTTATGGTTCTGACGCGATCGCCGGTGTTATCAACTATATCACGGATAAATCTGACGGCGGTGAAGTCGACCTGTTTACATCATTACCAGAAGATACAGGCGGACAGGTTTTCCGAGCCAGTGCGACCTATGGCGACTCATTTGATAAAGGTCGCTTCAGGGTTACCGGTGACTATTACAAGGCCAAAGAATTAGCCCGCAAAGACAGGGCCTATCTGGATTGCAACGAAAGCATGTCGTTTACAGACTCCAGTTTGACAACTCGCGCTGATGTGATTGACCCTCGAACTGGCAACTTTCAGTGCGGCGGAACAATTTGGGGACATGTCTGGGTGTATGATTATGGTTCGGACAACATTGCCCAGAATCCACGCAATTTGATATTCCAATATGATTATCCGGGCGACAATCTTGGGAATTTCATTCCCGCAATTCCAACGTCTCTTTCTGGGTTTGGTCTCGAAGCTCCTCCAGGTTGGTTCCAGGTTGAATATACGCAGGACCACATTGATGGCTTGCCTGCCTGGGCGGGAATCGACGTTACGGACTTTGGACCAGATCGGGTGACAAACCTTTATCCGGAAATGCAAAGACGGGACTCAGTTACACCTGAAGTCGAAAGAATGACTTTGATGGGAGATGTAGAGTTTGATCTGTCGGATGACCTTAGTCTCTATGCGGAGGGTTTGTTCAACCGTCGTCAAAATTATGTCAATGGCCACAAACAATATTGGACATACCAATATGGTAATTCCCTGTTTGGAACTCCAAACCCATTCCCATTAGACCCGCAATGGGGTGGACCTCTATCTTGGTTCTCTCCAACGCCAGTCGTTGAGCATGGAGATGAAGAAGTCACTATCGATTACTTCCGCCTCGTCGGTGGTTTGAAAGGTGGTCTAGACTCAATTGGCCTAGATGGATGGGATTTTGATATTTACAGTCAATATTCCGATTCACACGGCGAATACTGGGAACAACATGTTCGTGCTGATGCAATTTTCCCTTACAATTTCGGAACATCGTCTTGTGCGGGCACCACAACGCCGGGTGCTTCCGGTGAAGTTGATGGGGAAACCATTACCATCGATGGTGTTCCGTGTACTGATGTACGTTGGTTCGATCCGTACTTCCTGGCCGGTCAGCTCAATGACGCTGAGCGCGCGATGTTGCTAGATGACGATTTTGGTTACACGGATTTCGATCAATGGACAGTTGAAGGTTACGTCACTGGTGATTTGATAAATCTGCCTGCTGGCAAGCTGGGGGCTGCGGTGGGTCTTTTCCATCAACGTGACGAAATTTATGACAGACCATCCGATACGACATTGTTAGGCAATGAGTTCTTTGGATCAAGCGCTGGCATCACCACCGGTGTTCAAAAAACGAACGCTGTTTATGGAGAGTTGAGTGTCCCAATTCTGAAAGACGAGGGCTTCGCTCAAGAACTGTCCGCAACTGTATCTGGACGATATTCTGAAATCACCTCGGAACATCAAGATGGCCGAAGCGTCAAAGTCGATGGATTTAATTATCGTGCAACATTGGATTGGCGAATGAATGATTGGATCCGTCTCCGAGCTTCCCAAGGGACTTCATTCCGGGCACCCGGTTTGTTTGAACAGTTCCTGGCCGACGAATCCTCGAGTGCACGTCAATCTATTGACCCTTGCCGGGGATGGGGCGACCTAACAGCCGACGACTTTGCTAACTTTGAGCAAATCCAGGCAAATTGTGCTGCCGAAGGCATTCCAGATGACTACGTAGGGGCCCCTATTTCCGTTTCAGTGTTGACCGGGGGTGGTTTTGGACTTCTT
This sequence comes from Hellea sp., assembly GCA_020630275.1. GTDB lineage: Bacteria > Pseudomonadota > Alphaproteobacteria > Caulobacterales > Maricaulaceae > JACOMS01. The sequence continues at coordinate 16,300 of JAHDBU010000035.1, read as the reverse complement.
GAACCCGAAACTTCGAAAAACTTCACCGTTGGTGGCGTATTGTCACCAGACTTTGATTTTGCGGATATCAGTTTTGCCGTTGATTACTTTGACATCGAAGTCAAAGATGAAATCGACTCGCTAAGTGCAGGATTGATTGTATCTGGTTGTTATGGTTCAACAGATTTCGCCAATGAACCTCTGTGTGATTTGGTAGATCGCGGATTCGAATTATCGCCACCAGACCCAACGGTTCCAAATAGAATTGCCAATGTTCGTGCGAGTTTTATTAACATCAACTCACAACGAAATCGCGGTCTGGATTTCACTCTCCGAGCTAACAAGGACACAAAATGGGGCGATTTCAGCTTCAATGCGCAAGCCTCTCGTCAACTAGAAGACGAAATTGATCTTGTAGCCGAAAGCCAAACTCAATTCCTCAATGGTTCAATTGGAGAACCTTATTGGACCGGATTTGCTAATTTGACTTTCCAACCAAAAGAAGACTTAAGTCTTCGCTGGGGGATTGATTACATCGGAGCACAAGAGCCAGTTCGAAACATTAATCTGTCCACAGATCTAGACGACCCGACAGCGCCTTACGATGTAACTCAGCTAGGTCAAACTGTGTTCTGGAAAACCGAACTTGAACCGACAATCTATCACAGCTTTTCGGCCGAGGCAGCTATGCCTTGGGGTGTAACCTTACGGGCTGGTATCAATAACATTTTTGATGAGCATCCAGCAGCTTCCAGTATTGCCGCGAGCGCCGGTAATACACCCCTGATCGCATCTCAGTATGATTTGCTGGGTCGGAGACTATTCCTGAATGTTTCAAAGCAATTTGATTAATTCGTCGAAATAAGATTTAAGCGGGCCACTTGGCCCGCTTTTTTTTTGTATTTAAGAGACCTACATGCCACGCGTCATTGCAACACCGGATAATTTGGACGAGCTCAATCCCAATTACAAACAAGAGCCCCTCACACAGACATTTTTCCTAAATAGCGTCCCCAAAAGCGGTAGCCATTTGCTAAAGAACATTGTGCGGATGTTTGTGCCGGTCGACCAACAATATAATAGAGATTTCATTCAATACCCCACATTGAAAAATCACCAGTCAGCCTTTCATCCATCAAAGCCGCAATTAAGTTGGGGGCACTTATTATTTGGAGATGGCCCATCTATCCTGTTAAAAGATGCTAGTCATATTCTTCTTGTCCGTGACCCATATGACTGGGTCCTCGCACGAACACGGTTTTTCCTCTCAGATAATTTCCAGGCTAATCTGGAGCATATGAAAAACGGCAAAGTCAATATGGAGGAGTTCCTCAACATGATGATCTTTGGCGTATTCAACCTATTCCCGACAATGAGAGAAATCTACGAAAATAACGCTGTTGCCTGGATGGGCACCAAAGCCCAGTTTGTCAAATATGAAGACCTGATCCAGCATGTCAAAAATCTGGAAAGTACAGAGGCAGAGACGTTTTTCAAAGACCTGTTGGGTCTTGCCGAAATTGATCTGCCAGAGGATTGGCGTGAGCGCGTCCAAATTGGATCTGACCGTAAACAAAGTGGGACGGCGCGGGAAAATCTCATGCTGAAAGGTCAACAGGTCCCTGAGGTGCTGCCTGATACGCAAAAAAAATTGGTCGACTATGCCTGCCCGGGCCTTCGTGATATTCTGGGTTATGCCTGATGCTTTAACCAGGCTTCTGGAATAGTTCCTTTTGGCCATGCATTCATACCAAGGTGCTTATGTAACCACACATGATGGGGCGGCAACAGTTTGGGTGCTGCACGGACCGCATTGATGACGAACTGAGGCACTCGGGAATTGGGGCGATCTGCACCAAAATTCTCCGCGAATTCGGGTCCTCTGAAATCCATTCCAAAAAGAATGGACTCGTAACTCGCGTGATTCCAAAGACCTGCCGCATCCGTCGGCGGACGTGGGTCTATCTCGGGGTCATTTCCTGGCCGCATTGCATAGTCAAATCCAGCAAAAGACTGATCGTCAAAATCCGACAAACTAGGTGACTTCTGCCGCCAAAGTTCGAGTTTGGCCTTCAAGCGATCGGTTATGTGTTCAGGCTGTTGCACCACTTTCCAGAATTCTGTGTCCTGCCGCCGGGTCAGGCAATAGTGTAGATTAATGAAGTCCAGAACCTCGTAATATCGGTTCGACATTATCCTATTGTAACGAAATGCCATCGCTTGAAGCGCGGCCTTATCATGTGGAAAATGCTCTGCCAATAAAACCGCACCTAACTCTGAGAGATAGATACCTGTAGATTCCAAGGGCTCAATAAAGCCGCCCGCTAAACCGATAGCGATACAGTTTTTGGTCCAAACTTTTTGTCTTTGCCCGGTCCTGAAATGAATAACCCGAGTTGCGCTCTTCGCTCCATTGCCCTGATACGCTAAAAGCTCCTCTTCTGCCTTCTCGTCAGAGATAAAATCAGAAGCATATACATATCCTGTTGCCCGCCGTGTTTGCGTTGGCGTATCCCATATCCATCCAGCGGATTGCGCTGTTGCCGTCGTATAAGGCCGTATTATACCAGGGAAATGATCTTCATATTCAAATTGGGTGACAACTGCGCGGTTGCAAAACAACCACTGAGAAAAGTCTTCCCATGGTACACCCATGGTTTCGCTAATCAAAAGGCCCTTAAATCCTGTACAGTCAATGAAGAGCTCTCCTTCAATGGAACGGCCATCCTCTAAATTCACACTTTCAATATATCCATCATCGGACATATTCGGTGTCGTTACATTGGCAAGAATATGCTCCACACCTCGACCAACTGAAAATTCTTGGAGATAGTCAGCAAATAACTGGGCATCAAAATGATATGCGTATTTGAGCGGCGTTTGAAAGGGTCGACCGTCCATGGTCTTAGGAGCTCGTACAATATCAGCAATAACGGCTTGCGCCGAAACAGTTTCCATAAATGGAATGTCCCGAAGACTTGCCATCCATCGGGATCCAGAACGATCAATTGGTCCCGGTGTGAAACGGCTGAACGGGTGATGATAGGCTTCGCCCTCGCCGTACAACCAATCCACATATTTAATGGATTGCTTGAAGGTGGCATCTGTCGCCTTCATAAAATCGATTTCGTTGACCCCTACCACTTCTAATACGTGGTGAATTGAGGGCACGGTTGCCTCACCGACAGAAATTCGCGGAACGTCTGGAGACTCGATAAGAGTTATCAGGAACTCAGGTTTATTGCCGCGATCATTCAGTGCGCCGTTTAGGTAACTGGCCGTAATCCAGCCTGCCGTGCCGCCGCCAACAATGACGATTTTTTTTACCGAAGATTTCATCGTCAATTCTTAGCTTATATTTATCTTTAGGCACAAGCAGCAATTCGGCCATGAAAGTATTACTGCGAGCGCAATCGTTAATACAATTTCTGAAAGCCCGTTGACATTCCCAGACTCTTCCCCCATTTGAGCGCCTGATTTTCACCACGAGAAATGCCCGCCTTATGAATCTGGTCATTGTTGAAAGCCCGGCCAAAGCCAAAACCATCGAAAAATATCTAGGTAAGGACTATAAGGTTCTGGCCAGCTTCGGTCATATCCGCGATCTGCCATCCAAAAACGGATCCGTTGATCCCGAGGCCGAGTTCGCCATGAAATGGGCTGTCGACACGAAATCCAAGACCCGGGTCAAAGACATCGAAAAGGCTTTGGAAAAGTCTGAAAAACTTATTCTCGCAACCGACCCGGACCGCGAAGGTGAAGCCATCTCCTGGCACTTATTGGAAGTCTTGAACAAGAAAAAGGCGCTGAAAGACAAAACTGTCGAACGGGTCGTCTTTAACGCCATCACTAAGAAAAACGTCACAGAAGCTATCGCCAATCCACGCGAACTCGACATGGAATTGGTGGAGGCCTATCTGGCCCGCCGGGCTCTCGACTATCTCGTGGGCTTTACACTGTCGCCGGTATTGTGGCGCAAGCTTCCCGGCTCCCGATCTGCAGGTCGCGTGCAGTCTGTGGCCCTGCGCCTGATTTGTGAGCGTGAAAATGAGATCGAAAAATTTACCGCACAGGAATACTGGTCCGTGCATGCGGATCTGAAATCCGCCGATGGAAAACCCTTCTCCGCCAATCTAGTTAAACTCTCGGGGGAAAAACTGGACAAGTTTTCACTGGGTACTGAGTCCGATGCGATGGCAGCCAAAAAGTCCGTCGAAGATGCTGATCTGAAAATTCAAAGCGTCGAAGCCAAGCCGGTCAAGCGCAAGCCATATGCACCTTTCACCACCTCCACCCTGCAACAGGAAGCCTCTCGCAAGCTGGGGTTTTCTGCGACGCGGACCATGCAAACCGCGCAGCGCCTTTATGAGGGGATCGACATTGGCGGCGAGACAGTCGGCCTGATTACCTATATGCGGACTGATGGTATCTCGATGGTGGGCGAAGCCATTACCGAAGCCCGCGAGATCGTGAAATCAGAATTTGGCGAGACCTATCTGCCGAAATCCCCGCGCGTCTTTAAGAACAAAGCCAAAAACGCTCAGGAAGCGCACGAAGCGATCCGTCCGACGAGTTTTGCCCGTGTGCCTGGCCGGGTCAAACTGACCGGTGACCAGGCCAAACTCTATGAGTTGATCTGGAAGCGGGCCATGGCCAGTCAAATGGAAGAAGCTCGTTTGGAGCGCACCACAATTGAAATCGGCGACGACGCACAGACGGTTGGTTTGCGATCAACAGGTTCGGTCCTGAAATTTGACGGCTTTTTGAAACTTTACGAGGCCGCGAAACCTGCCTCCGAAGAAAAAGAAGAAGACAGCGGTCTCTTACCAGCCGTGGAACGAGGCGAAAACGCCGGCACGCAAAAGGTTGAGGCCGAGCAACATTTTACGCAGCCGCCGCCACGCTACTCCGAAGCCAGCCTGGTCAAGAAGATGGAAGAGCTGGGTATTGGTCGCCCGTCGACTTACGCCTCCACACTCAAGACGCTGCAGAACCGCGACTATGTCACTTTGGATAAGCGACGCTTCACGCCGTCTGATAAGGGCCGCCTTGTAACCGCCTTCCTAGAAGAATTTTTCACACGCTATGTCCAATATGATTATACGGCCGATCTTGAAGACCGTCTGGACCGCGTATCCGCGGGGGATCTAGGATGGAAGAAGCTGTTGCAGGAATTCTGGGAGGCCTTCTCCGCTCATGTGGACGGCACCAAAGAGCTCCGCGTCTCTCAGGTCCTCGATGCCTTGAATATTGCCTTGAAACCCATAGTGTTCCCGGACCGCAAAGACGGTTCAGACCCGCGCAGCTGCACGTCCTGTGACGATGGAGAACTCTCCCTTAAAGTCGGTAAATTTGGCGCTTTCATCGGGTGTTCCAACTATCCGGATTGTAAGTTCACACGCCCGTTTGGACAGGGTGCCGACGAAGCGGCCGAAGCCAATAAAGAAGACAAAATGCTTGGCGTCGACCCTGACTCTGGCATGGATGTTTTCTTGAAGACCGGTCGTTTCGGCCCCTATGTTCAGCTCGGCGAAGAGAAGAAACCAAAGCGGACAGGCCTGCCAAAAACATGGCCCTATGACTCCATAGACCTAGAGCGTGCTCTCCGCCTTCTGCGACTCCCCCGTGAGGTCGGTAAGCATCCAGAAGATAATGAGATGATCTCCGCCAATATCGGACGCTACGGGCCATATATCTTGCACAGCGGAACCTATGTGAACTTGCCGGATGTGGACGAAATGTTTGAAGTGGGCTTGAACCGGGCCGTGACATTACTGGCAGAGAAACGCGCCAATGGTGGCGGTCGTGGACGGCGGACAGCAGCGGCCCTCAAGGATCTGGGCGAGCACCCCGAAACGAAAAAACCCATCAAGGTTATGGATGGCCGCTACGGCCCTTATGTCAAATATGAGAAAATCAACGCCACGATCCCCAAGGGCACCAAGCCCGAAGAGGTGACCTTGGAAATGGCGCTAGAATATATCGCCGCCAAAGAAGCCAAATCGGGGAAGAAAAAAACAACCAAGAAAAAAGCCACCCAGAAAGCAGCGTCGAAGAAAAAGGCGAGTTAATTCTTGCCTCAACATCCAGAAAGACCTTCGCCTTTCTGGATATGGGCCTGTGCGATCCCGGCTTTAACGCCTTTATTGTTAGCCATACTATTGGGCTCAAATATCGACACTCTAAGTGCGATCGCTTTATGCATGTTGCTTTTCTTGGTCCCGGTCATTTTGATCGCCATTCCCGTCTTGTTCATTTACGCCTTTTTCAAAGCCGCACTTGACCCTCCATCGAAAAAGGCAAAAAAGGCCTTTTTATATGCGCTATTCCTAAGCCTTATTATCGCGGTGAGTTCACCCATGTTGCTCGAGTTACTAGGTGCATTTGGCGCGCAATATATTTGAGGATCACCTATTTAGCTGTGCCTGCGAATTATATGTGAGAATGCAGCCTCATAGAAAACCCTTGTTAGAACAATAAACTGTGCTACCCCGCGCGCGTGGACAACCTCAATAATGATATTTTAGACCTGATCCGGGCTAATCCGGACAAGTTTATCCTGAAGGATATCGCTCGTCGACTGGGTGTTAAGGGCGATGACCGTCGGACCTTGCGTAAAACTATGCGGGAAATGGTCGAGGGTGGCGTTCTCGTCAAAACCGATCGCAAGACTTACCGCATAGCGGGAGAGCTCCCTGGTGTGATGGTCATTCGTGTCGTCGAAATTGACGATCAGGGCGATATGATCGGTGTACCGGATAATTGGAAAGATGATGGCCCTGCCCCGCGAATGATCGTCAAAGAAGGCAATATTTCCAAGAAATCTAAAGGCCATGCCAGTGCGCAGCTGGGCATGAACAGCCGGGCGCTTTGCAAAATCAAGCCTGATGAAAACGGTTATGTGGCGCAGGTGATGAAAAAGCTCGGTCGGGGCGGTATGCGTCATCTGGGTATTCTCTATCAGGACGGTCGAGGTTGGAAAATTCAACCCGTCGATAAAAAATCCCGCAATGAGTTTCGCCCAACCAAAGTACCGGAAGGTACAGAAATTGACAGTCTGGTAGAATATCGCACGTCGAGCTCAAAACGAGGTGGCTCTTATGAGCGCCGCGCCGAGATCACAAAAATCATCGGCCCGGCCAATGACCCGAAAGCGGCCTCCCTTATTTCCCTGCGCCAGCACGGCATTCCTGTTGGCTTTGATGATGACGTCATGGCCGAGGCCGCCAAGCTCAAACTGCCAAAGATTGATAAATACCGCGAAGATATTCGCCACATTCCGCTTCTGACGATTGATCCTGTGGATGCCAAAGATTTCGACGACGCCATTTTTGCGCGCATGGACGATGATCCGAAAAATAAAGGCGGCTGGATTGTCTGGGTGGCTATCGCCGATGTGGCGGCCTTCGTGCAGCCCGATAGTGCGCTTGATAAAACAGCTCGCACAAAAGGCAATTCTGTTTACCTGCCCGACCGGGTAGAGCCCATGCTGCCAGAGGAGCTTTCTGCCGATCTCTGTTCATTGCGCCCCCACGAAGATCGCGCCTGTATGGCAGTGCGCATGCGGTTTCGCGGCGACGGTTCCAAGCTCGACCACAAATTTGTCCGGGGCATGATGCGCTCCCATGCGCGGCTGACATATGCTCAGGCACAAGAAGGGTTTGACGGCAACCCCGGAGAAGTTGCCGAAACCGTGATCGATACGCTCAATGATATTTTTGCCGCATATAAGGCCCTGCGCAAAGCCCGCAATCAGCGAGCACCTTTAGCCATTGAACTTCCGGAACGGCGGGTCAATATTAATGACGACGGAAAAGTCACAAGCATTACTTTGCGTGAGCGTTTCGATGCCCACAAACTAGTCGAAGAATTCATGGTCCAGGCCAATGTGGCTGCTGCTCAGGCGCTTGCGGATAAAGGCGTGACAACCATCGTCCGCAACCATGAACCGCCAGCGCGCGAGAAACTGCAAAGCCTGTCGGACTTCCTCCCGGCTGTAGGCCTGAAATGGAATGTGGGCGAGCGAGTGTCGACCCAGCGTTTTAACAAGCTCCTTGCAATGGCATCTGAAAAGGACCTGACAGAAACGGTTGGCATGGCCGTTCTCCGAAGCCAGACACAGGCCTATTACGGCCCAGACCCAAAAGGTCATTTTGGATTATCACTGACCCATTATGCCCACTTTACCTCTCCCATTCGCCGCTATGCCGACCTGGTCGTGCACCGGGCCCTGATCCGAACTTTTGATCTGGGCCATGACGGCACCACACAGGAAGAATTTACACGCCTGAAAGAAACCTCCGAACATATCTCGAATACTGAGCGTCGAGCCATGGCAGCTGAGCGTGATGCCAAAGACCGCTATATCGCCGCCTATCTGGAAAACCGGGTCGGCGCAGAGTTCCCGGCGCGGATTACAGGCGCCACCAAGGCCGGGCTGTTTATAACCTTGGACGAAACCGGGGCTGACGGGTTTATCCCAGCGCGCATTTTGGGGGCTGATTATTTCATGTTCGATGAAAAAACCAAATCTCTGATCAATACACAAACCGGCGGAACATATCGATTTGGACGCAAGGTCAGCGTCCGCCTAAAAGAGGCCACACCAGTGACGGGCGGATTGATTTTTGAAATGCTCTCCAAACCAGAGAAAGGTCCGCGGCCGAAACACAACCCTCGTGGCCGGAACCAAAAATACGGCTCTTCCAATCGCGGCCGGAAAAAACGCCGATGAAGATGCCGAAGCTGACAAAGGTTGAGGCTGAGAGACGAGCGGCTCTCAAACGCGCACCACGACCACGTCTGGCCTCAACCATAGTACTCTACACCGGCTCGCGTCAGGATCCAAAAATTCTGATGGGACAACGATCACCCCGTAATGATTTCATGCCATCTGTCTATGTTTTCCCAGGTGGACGCGTCGATCGCTCAGATAGCTATGCGCCTTTTGACGGTAATCTATCTCCCCGCACAGCGCACATATTGGAGGCCGCCTATGCGCCACGTAAGGCCAGGGCCTGTGTCCTTGCGGCCATCCGAGAGACCTGGGAAGAAACAGGCCTAATGACTGGACGCCCCGGGACTTGGACAAAGAATATTAATGATCCAAGTTGGGATGCGTTCCGACAGGCAGGTATTATGCCCGATCTATCGAGCATAGAAGTCTTTGGACGCGCCGTCACACCGCCCCACCGTCACAAGCGTTATGATACCTGGTTTTTCATTCAGAAATTTGAGGGCGACCCAAAACAAATCGGTGATAGTGGAGAGCTCTCAAATGTGGGCTGGTATAGTTGGGACGATATCACATCTTTGGATATGCAGCGCGCAACAACCATGATGCTCGGTATATTGAAAGACTATTTAAAGACCGAAAAAGCGCCCGCTGATATTTTTCATTCTTATATGCGACGCGGAACCTATATTCAGGAGCGTTTTCCAAGATAGATTGGGCGTTGACTTTAAGAAATCCCCGCCTATAAGCGCCGCTTGAGATTCTAGAAGACCAAAAGGTGGAGACATGGCCAAGCCAACCACAATTAAAATTCGCCTGAATTCAACGGCCGGGACCGGTTACTTTTATGTGACCAAGAAGAACTCGCGCACAATGACCGAAAAAATGGTTAAGCGTAAGTACGACCCAATTGCCCGAAAGCATGTTGAGTTTAAAGAAGGCAAAATCAAATAAAGCGGAAATCTCTTTCCGTTGGATCAGGCCGCCGTCGAGGCGGCTTTTTTCTTGGGCGCAGATTTTACATTATTGCGCCCTTCCCGCTTCGCCTTGTAGAGCGCTGAATCTGCTCGTTTGAACACTTCGCGAAGCTTTTCTCCGGACTCGACCTCGGCAACGCCTGCACTCAATGTTACAGAGAGCGCCTGGCCATCCACATAAATGGGCGTGCCACCGATAAGTCCTCGAATACGATCCGCCGCAAAGGTCGCGTCTTCCAAAACAGTGTTTGGCATGGCGATCATAAACTCCTCACCACCATAACGACTGACAATATCGACAGCGCGCATATGGGTAACTAGCCGTGTCGCGACCTCTTTGAGAATATCATCACCAATATCATGACCGAGGATATCATTGACCCGCTTAAAGTGGTCGATATCGAAAACGATAATGGAAAAAGGATCTCCGGCTTCAAGACCTTCAAACAGTGGTGCCACAGAGCGCTCAAAATATCGGCGATTGCCGAGGCCCGTCAAAGGGTCCGCAACCACCATTTCCAGATCTTGGTTGAAGTTTTCTTGCAAAGCATCCGAATAGAATTTTCTTTTAAGCTGCGTATTGACCCGCGCGATCAGTTCCTGCTTTTCGATTGGTCGCATCAGCGTGTCGTTGATTCCAAGATCATAGGCACGGACAAATCGGTTTTCGTCTTCGGGCGTACCAACCAGCAAGACTGGTATTAACCGCGTGGCCTGATCGAACTTCAAGGACGCACAAACCCGCAACCCGTCAAAATTATCCGACGAGAGGCTGACAATGATCAAATCCGTATCACTGGGGCGTCGGGCAACAACCTCTGACGGGTCTTTAGCGATTGTGAACCGGTGAATATCCTGAAGCGGTGCCGTAATTTGCTGGGCCCTTTTTTCATGATCTTCAAGCACAACAATATGACCTTTGCGCTTTTCAATTTCCTGGACAATTGTCCTGGAATTGGCGAGCGAGTGCCCTGTATGGCTGAGAAGTTGGTCCGTCACCATTTTTAACCGGAGCAGCGATTTGACTCTTGCCAGCAAGTTAAAATCTTCAAATGGCTTGGTGATAAAATCGTCCGCGCCGGCCTCAAGTCCCCGAATGCGATCTTTGGTACTATCCAGTGCTGTCACCATGATGACAGGAATATGGTATGTGTCCGGATTGTTTTTGAGCTTGCGGCAGGTCTCAAACCCATCCATTTCGGGCATGATAGCGTCCATCAAGATCAAATCGACTCGCTCGGTTTTAATTTTTTCAAGGGCTTCGAAACCGGATTGCGCGGTCAAGACGTCGTAATATTCGGCAGACAATTTGACCTGCAACAAATGCAGATTTGGCGCCAAGTCATCGACGATTAAAATTCGGGCACTCATATCCGCGCCCTATTTGATGAATTTACGGATGGTCGCCAGGAATGAAGAAACGTTGATAGGCTTGGAGATATAAGCCTCGCAGCCGCCATCGCGGATACGTTTTTCATCGCCCTTCATGGCAAAAGCCGTAACCGCGATGATTGGGATACCGGACAAGGACTTATCGTCTTTGATCCATTTCGTTACTTCAAGACCAGAAACTTCGGGCAGTTGAATATCCATTAGGATAAGATCAGGACGAAACTCTTTCGCGATGGAAATGGCCTTTAGTCCCTCACGGGTCTGCTCGGTTTCAAAGCCATGTGCATCAAGCAGGTCTGAAAAGAGCTTCATATTGAGCTCATTATCTTCAACTATGAGGACCTTTTTCGGCATAATCTGTAACATGCTTCCAATTCACCCGGTTCTAAACGCCTATTATTATGATGTCATTAAACACCAATATCCTTAATCAAGCGTGTGTAATTCCTTTACAGGGACTTAAAAGAACATAAAAAGAACATTAATTTTTGACGAATTTTGAGCGTGAACGAACCAAAAGTCACATATTGTAGGGATTGTGCCGAGGAATTGCTAACCGGCGATGTTTGTGGCTTTTGCCAAGGCTATCGGCAAATATCCCATAAAGAATTGGCTGACCTCGGTATTGCCCATGTGGATTGCGATGCTTTTTATGCCTCTATAGAAAAGCGCGACAATCCTGATATCGCCCATAAACCCGTAATCGTGGGCGGCGGCACAAGAGGTGTAGTATCCGCTGCCTGCTATATGGCGAGGATGTATGGGGTTCGGTCGGCTATGCCAATGTTCAAAGCCCTCAAGGCCTGTCCGGATGCGGTGGTTATCAAGCCTCATATGACGAAATATGCCAGCGAAGGCGCCCGTATAAAATCCATGATGCTTGACCTGACCCCTCTTGTCGAACCTCTATCCATTGACGAAGCCTTCTTGGACTTAAGCGGTACTGAGCGACTGCACGGCCAAACGCCCGCACAAAGCCTGATCGTGCTGCAAAATAAAATCCTTTCTGAGATCGGAGTCACCGTTTCTGTGGGATTGAGCTATAATAAATTTCTCGCGAAGACGGCCTCCGATCTGGATAAACCTAGCGGTTTTGCTGTCCTGGGCCGCGACGATGCTCTAGAATTCCTGGAGGATAAGCCGGTAGATTTCATATTTGGGGTCGGGCCGGCCTTTGCACGCAGCCTGGCCAAAGGCGGACTTAAAACCATTGCTGATATCCGTCGTCGTGATGACAGTTATATGATGAAGCATTTCGGCGAAGCGGGATTACGCTTATCGAAACTGGCGCGCGCCGAAGACTTTCGTAAGGTCAGTCCGGCCAGCAATCGCAAAAGCGTCTCAGCCGAGTCCACCTTCAACGAGGATATTTCCGATCTTGAAGCCCTCAAAGACCGACTCTGGATGTTGTGTGTAAAAACGGCGGACAGGTCCAAAGCCAAGAACATTGCCGGGCGTGTGGTCACGCTCAAAATGAAAACTAAAAACTTCGAAACGATTACCCGTCGGCGCACCCTCACCCAGCCCGTGCAACTGGCTGACGCTATTTATCAGGCGCTGGAACCTCTCATCGAAAAGGAGGCCAATGGGCGTCAATTCCGGCTCTTGGGTGCGGGGATCTCGGAACTCTCTGACCCCGTAGGGGATGCGGGGAGCCTGCTGGATCCGGGCGCGATCAAACGGGGGCAGGCTGAGCGCGCCTCGGACAAAGCACGGGAGAAGTTTGGCAAATCCGCCATCATCAAAGGTCGGGAATTTCGCGCAATTAAATCACGCGATAAATCCTAGAGCCGTTTTCTTAATTCGAAGGACGATATCCTTTAAAATATTCGATGATCTCGTCTTTGCTTCGACTGGCGGCATTGCGCCATGTAGGCGCCGTATCCAGGTTCAGAACGTCACCATCGGACGAAAGAACAAAAATGGTTGGTGTTCCTTTTATATCCTCAAGCCCAAACTTCTGGGCAATATCGATATTACGGTTTTTTTCGCCGACATCGATATAGACCTGCTCAAAATAAGGGGTGATATGTTCGGCCCTGAATTCGGGGTTTTCGAAATGAAAAGCGAGGCCCCGGCTATCGTGGCACCAATTGGCCCCCATGACGATAAGAGCGTGTTTCCCGTTAACTCGTGCCGCTAACATTGTTCGATCAAGGTCCTCCCAGGCATCGGCGAGTGCGTCATAGGGCCTGGGACTGTTTTCGTGATGCGGATCGTCCCCGTCATGGGATGTATGAGCGTGCGATTCACTAGCATGCGCTCTATCTGAACCAGACTTGTCATGGCCATGATCCGTATCAGTTCCCGCACAGCTGGAAGCTCCGAGCAAAAAACCGGCAAACAGAAAAGAAAGAAATCGCAGCATGATCCGTTTATAATCGATTTCCATGCTATTACAAATGGGCTTGTTACAAATAGACTTGTCACAGGTCAGGGTGAGCGCCATAAACCGTCCATGGGATGGTTCGATTTTTTTAGACGCAAACGAAAAGCACCACAGGCCTTAGCGCCAGACCCGGAAACCAAGGTTTCCTCTGCATCAACGACCGATGTTTCGCCCAAGCCGTTCAAAGTCCGTCGTCATTTCTATAATCACAAAACCCATCAATGCTATGGCACGTTTTTTCCGTATTGGGGCGGATGGATAACAGCCGGTCATGTCATGACCAGCAGCGGGCACAAATGGCCACCTTTCGCCAGTGAGGGCAAAGAAAAACTATGGCCGGCAGGTCTGGATGCGGCTTTGAAAAACTGCCGACTCCCCGAACAAGCGCCCCCTAAACCCTATTCGGGGCAAAAGGTAAAAATCATGGGCTTTCCGGCGGGATCCAGCGATCTGGCGGTTCGCCACGGTGAGGTCTATATCGAACGCAGCCCAAAATCCGGCGTCTGGATCGCGCAAATTCACCGTCCTAACGAACCCGTTGTCACGGGCATGAGTGGAGGTCCCGTGATCTGCAAAAAGACGGATCAACCTATCGGAATAATTATAACCCGAAATTCTCCGGCGGACCTAGATAACGACCAGACCCCGGATCAAAGTTGCGATTTTATCGCATTATCCGCAGTCTGGTATGTGCTGAAGCCTGATCACAAAGTGGTCTAGTCGGTTGAAACGACCAGATTACGGTGTATGTTGGGCGTAGGGGGTAGAAAAAATGCAAAGGATATTTAGGGGAACCGAAATGAATATGCGAATTTTTATATCAGCACTATTGGTAACAACCGGGCTCTCAGCCTGCAGCCTTGGCGGCTCCAGTGAGTCCGTGGTCGGTTCAATTAATACCTCTCCCGTCATTTTGAATACAAATTTAAATGTTCAAGTCACTGAAAATGAGAGCGCATTAGCTTTCACAGTTTCAGCGATTGATGCCAATTTCGAGCGGTTGAGCCTGACAATTTCCGGCACAGATGCTGACGATTTCGCCCATCCAGGCGGCGGTGAAATTGTTTTTGTTTCTGGACCAGACTTCGAAGCTCCAACCGATGCGAATACGGATAATGTTTACGAAATAACGATCACCGTCTCCGACGGCCCGAATTCCGACTCCAAGAATTTCGTGATCACCGTAGTTGATGATCCATCCGACAACCCCGTAACAAAAGCGCAATGTAACCCGATCGGGACAAGCGATGTCTACCAATCCTGCGTCATATCTTCTGGCGGCCTGGACAGAGCGTTCTCTTTGTTTGTGCCGACCTCATATGGCTCTCAGGCCGAAGCCGTACCGTTAGTGTTCAGTTTCCACGGCGACAATGAAACGGCTCAAACCAATATTGATTATTCCGGATTTCAGCCTTTGGCAGAGAAGAGCGGATTCCTCGTCGCTTACCCCCAGGGCTCCGTTCTGAATACGACAGGACAAACCCATTGGGATGTAGAAGGCACTAATGATGTCGCCTTTATCGGCGCTGTAAGCGACTATCTGAGCGAAAGCTATAAGATCGATGCAAACCGCATTTTCGCAGCCGGCATGGGTGCTGGCGGGACCATGAGCCATAAACTGGCCTGCTCTGATTCTGGCCGTTTTGCCGCTATCGGTTCTGTCGCCAGTGCCTTTAACCCGGCCAGTTGTGCCCCGTCGCAAGCCATGCCAACCATCCACATTCACGGCAAGCTGGACGGAGTCGTCCCATATGCCGGCAGCGCCTTAAACCTGCCGATCGATAATATGGTCGGGTTTTGGGGCCAGGCCAATGGCTGTGCCGGTACAGGCGCTGTCACATCTATGCCCGATATCACGGGCGACATTATGGGCGGCACGTACACAAGCTTTGGCGGTTGTGACGCGGCTGTGTCCTATTATGTGATGGACGGCATGGGTCATGTCTGGCCAGACGGCGTTAATGCCGACCTCAATGCAGCCGAGAGGATTTGGGGCTTTTTCTCTGGCGTCGGTCGTTAAGACCCGCCCATCAAGGTAAATGCCAGCATTACCAGGAATACCAGCCCCAGGAGCTTCATCACCAGTTTGAGCGCCTCAAACTCGGTCATGGGTGCGACGGGCTCCTGATCGTTCGGGTCAGGGCCGATCAAAGGGTCCATCGAGTTTTGCACGCGTTCTAAAAAAGAGACCTTTGTTTTTATAGGCTCGGTAACACCAGCGGTGCGCTTAAGACCCTCCGCATAGGCTACGGTCTCTGGAAAATCCTTTTCCTCTTGTTCAACCAAGGGCATAACGCCATCGAGCCAGGGGCGGAGCATTTCACCTACAATCTCGATTTCAATATCTGCCTCGGCGGACGCGCGCCTAAAAATCGCGTAAGAGGTGTAATTATTGCTATACGACGCGCCCTGATTTCCGCCTTCTTTGCAAAAAGCGGAGAAGATCGGGATGTACTCACCCTCTGGGTCATTGAGAACATCCCGCAGGACGGTAAAAATATCAGAGACACCAGAGGCATCAAAACTTACTTTTGCCTCCAACGCTCCCTTTTTTCCCTCTATAAAACTTGGCTTGGACTGCCAGAACTCTTCTTCCAGATCGTCATCCATATAATTCAACCAGGACTCAATATCCGGACTTAATTTTGTCGAAAACGGAAGCTCAATTTCGATACCGTCATAGGCTTCGTCGCACCAATACTGAGCAATCATAAGAACTGCACTTTGAAGATTGGGATATTTATCAAATACCTTTTTAACGGCAGGTCCGAACCGAGTTTCCAATACCTTTTGCCGTTTTTTGTCAGCCTCTGCTGGCGTATATTTTTT
>JAHDBU010000175.1 GCA_020630275.1 Hellea sp. | reverse complement strand
CCGCCCCAAAGCGCAGTCCACATGGCCAAGGCCAGGATCACAACAAGAGACGACATGTTCATACTGTCCCCCATCATTTTGGGCTGAACCGTATTATTGATAATGAACTGAACGAGGAAGAGTCCCCCGAAAAGACCACCGACTTTCCCCAAAGTCTCAAACTGCACGACAGCAAACAAGACCGGGAATACAACAGCGAGAATGCCACCGACAATTGGGATGAAGTTCAGGATGAAAATCACCATGGCCCAGAATAAAGCATTATCCAGTCCAAACATAACCATGACAATGTAAGACAAAATGGTTTGAACCAAACTCATCAGAGTCTGCACACTGATATATTTTTCAACGGAAACACGGATGCGCTCCAGGACTTTAGTTGCTTGCGCGCGCTTGTTAATATCTGGCCACAGATCATCGACGCGCTTTTTAAATCCATTCTGAGCCACAAACAAAAACGCCACATAAGTTGCGATCAAAAAGAAGTTGGACAAAAATCCTTGGACTGCGCCCATAAAGCCAAGGATCAAGCCTTGCAATTTGCCGGCTATATCGAGGCGTTCGTTGATACCCTCAGGTGTTAGAGTGACATTGTCCCTAATTACTTCAAACTTATTGAGAAAAGCCACGAGACCTGCAAAAAGTTCTGAAATGCGCTCCGCATATTTGTCACTTTCATCAGCAATGGTAAAACCTGTATCCGCAATAATGAAAACAACGCCGACCAACCCCATAAACACAACAAGCAGCGCGATGGTCAGCGCCATCCAATACGGGACCTTTGGTGACAGCCCGTCAATCCAACGGGCGAAAGCATCAATAATCAACCAGATAAATATGGCCAAAGCAAAAGGCGCCAATAGGCTTTGCGTGGCGTGGAGGCTGTAAACCCCCAAAACAAAACAGATAAACAAAAGACAGGCGCGGACCGTATTATCGGCCATTAATTGCGAACCGTTTGGAATATTGCTCATCTAGACTGCCTCCCCATATTGCCAAATCTGACGGCACCTCATAACAGGTTTGAAGCTATAGAGGGATTCTGGGCATGAGCACAATCTTTATTGGTAAAGACACGGACGGAAAGACACAGGAACTCCTGCTTAACCGCGCCAACCGCCATGGTCTCGTGGCCGGGGCAACCGGTACGGGTAAAACGGTGACCCTTCAGATTTTATCCGAAGGCTTTGCCAAAGCCGGCGTGCCTGTATTCGCGGCGGATGTGAAAGGCGATCTGTCCGGTATTTCTCAGAGCGGGTCAGCCGAGCATAAACTGCATGACAAACTGATAGCCCGGGCTGAAAAAATCGGTCTTGATCCTTATGAGTACGGCGCCATTCCGACCGTGTTCTGGGATCTGCACGGCGAAAAGGGGCACCCTATCCGCACGACAATTTCCGAAATGGGCCCTATGTTGCTCTCCCGTCTGATGGATCTGACGGACACGCAGGAAGGCATCATGAATATCGCCTTTGATGTGGCCGAAGACAATGACTGGCCCCTGATTGATCTGAAGGATCTCAAAGCCACGCTGCATTTCATTTCCGAAAACCGGGACATGCTGATCCTAGATTACGGCAATATCACTACCCAATCCGTGGGCGCGATCGTACGGGGTCTATTGGTTTTGGAACGTGAAGGGGCAGATGAATTTTTCGGCGAGCCCGCACTCAAACTCAAAGATCTGATGCGCGTCAGTGAAGACGGCCTCGGTTTCATGAATATTCTGGCGGCCGATAAGTTGATCAATTCGCCCCGGCTTTATTCGACATTTCTACTATGGCTCATGAGTGAGCTGTTCGAAGAACTCCCAGAAGTTGGCGATCCCGACAAACCGGTTATGGCTTTCTTTTTTGATGAAGCGCATTTGGTTTTCGACGAAAGCCCCAAAGCGCTGGTCGAAAAGATCACACAAGTGGCACGCCTGATCCGCTCCAAAGGTGTTTCAGTCTGGTTTGTCACTCAGAACCCGGCGGACATTCCCGATGATGTACTGGGTCAGATTGGCAACCGCATCCAACACGCCCTGCGCGGCTATACACCCAAAGAACAAAAAGCCATCAAGGCCAGCGCGTCGGCCTTCCGGCCCAATCCGGGCTTTGACACCAAAGAGGTCATTACAGAACTGGGGGTAGGCGAAGCGCTGGTATCTGTGTTGAATGAAAAAGGCGCGCCGCAGATTGTTGGCCAGACCTTGATCCGGCCACCATCGTCCCGCCTCGGCCCGGCTACTGAAGCCGAACGCAAAACGGTCATGGCCGATAGTCCCGTCAAAGGTGTTTATGATGACATGGTTGATCGCAAATCCGCCTACGAGATCCTAACCAAGAAACGGGAAGCTGCCCGAAAGGCGGCCGAAAAAGCGGCAGAAGAAAAAGTCAAAGCCGCGAAGAAAACCTCCTCTACGAGCAGCAAAAAGAAAACGACATCAACCCGCTCAAGCTCGCGCCGCAAAAGTCCCGTTCGCAAAGGCATGGAACAGGGCGCAAGACAAATTGCCTATGAAGTCGGTAAATCCATATTCGGTGTACAGGGTGGGCGTATCATCCGGGGGATCCTCGGAGGGATGATGCGGCGCTAATTTCCTATTGCCAAGCGCATCTATAATCCCCAATTTATGACTGTGTTAAAAGCTGTACCCATAGGCCTGTTCAGTGGCAATTACCGCGTCATCGGTGGCGAGCGCGAAGCGGAGCTGCGCTTCGATATTTTCGCCGAAACCGGATCGATCGTCATCGACGACACGAGCTATGAGATCGAGCGGGAAAATCCGTTTACAGGATTATGGTCTTTAGAATTGGACGGCGAGCCTGTCATGTCAGCCAAAAAACCAAGCTCCTTGCACCGGGCTTTCGAAATTTATACGCCCACACATCTCTTGAGCCTGAAGCCCAATTCATCATTTGGTTTCGATATGAAACTGGAGGGCGAGGGCTATGACGCCTATTTCGAACCCGAGAGCTTCCTGTCTCGGCGAACCGTGATCGAAGGTGAGTGGCAGGATTTCCTTACGGTGTGTTTTGCTTTTTGGCTC
>JAHDBU010000174.1 GCA_020630275.1 Hellea sp. | reverse complement strand
CCCATCCAAAAAGGTCGCTTGATCAAACGCTATAAGCGCTTCCTCGCCGATATTGAACTGAACGGCGAGATTATCACTGCACATTGTGCCAATTCTGGTTCCATGATGGGCGTGAAGGATGAAGGCTCGACCGTTTGGGTTTCGCCCGCGACCAATCCCAACCGCAAGCTGAAATGGGATTGGCAGGTGATTGAGATTGGAGACGCCAAAGTCTGCATCAATACAGCCCTGCCCAATAAAATAGTCGAAAAGGCCATTCTCGCCGGTCAGGTACCTGAATTAGCAGGCTATGAAAATCTAAGGCGCGAAGTAAAATACGGTCAGAATAGTCGCATCGATATTCTGCTTGAAGATCCGAATAAACCGCTCTGTTATGTTGAGATCAAAAACGTCACTCTCTCCCGCGAAACAGGCTTGGCAGAATTCCCCGACGCCCGCACAGAACGAGGCACTAAACATCTCCGCGAACTCGCCGACATGTCCCGAGCAGGTCACCGGGCCGTCATGTTTTATCTGGTCAACCGGGATGATTGCGAAAGCTTTAAGCTGGCGGAGGACATTGATCCGGATTATGCGGCGGAATTTGAAAAGGCGGCCAAGGCGGGCGTGGAACGTATCTTGTATCACACCGAAATCACGAAAGCCGGCATTGTCATCGGTAGACGTATGCGTACAGCTACTGAAGTTCCTTAAGTTTGCGTCTGGCCATTGACCGAATCCCTGAGCTGGGACCCCATATAGAAATCCTCTCATAGACAGGCCGAGCGGCAGCGGGGTTACCACCTTTTTCTAGAACAATTGCCATATCGTGATTTTGCTCCATGAACTCCAACGCACGATAGTAGTCAAGCGCGCTCAATGCCGATGCGATAGCTTGTTTTGAGGGGGTCGTTCCACCAATCGTGTAACTTTTGGCGTAATAGTAATGAGCCGGCACGTCGTCCGGATAAGCCCGCATAGCGCTTTTAAGCAGCTTCCTACCTTCTTTTAGAGACCCTTTGGTCGAACCCAATCGTTGATAGGCCTCAACCTCCAAAATGCCTTTCACCCGTTTAACATGACGATTGTCCGGCTCCGCCGCATAAGCTTTATCGATATAGCTTCTTGCGGATGTCAAATCGTCTTTCTCAAATGCCACCATGGCCTTCGACCAAAGAATTTCCGTGGTCTCACCCAATACACCTTCTGCCTCCGCCAAAAACTCATTGGCCAATTTGCGAGATCTGTCAGAGTTAAACATAATGCGGACCGCTTCACCTTGATGGTAACTGAATTCAGCTTTGGAAATTTCGCGAACGCGAGCCGGGGGCACTACGATTCCGTCTTTCAGTTTCGCCGTCACATATGGATACTTATTCTTTTTGTAATAGGCCTTGATGGCTTCATCAAATTCTTCGGTTGTTATGCCCATCGAGTCCTGAAAAGACCTATCTGACAGAGCCCCTTTGTTCAGGTCGCTGATATAACCGTCCATCTTACTAGAATATCCGGGTGTTGACGCAATGTAATGCGCAACCAGCCAACTTTGTGCGTAGAAAATGCTTTGCAAGATATCATTGTTCTTCCCGCCTTGTTTCTGAAACGGATAATCCTTGATCGACATCAGGAGCCGTTCTGTCGGCAACCACTTTATCGTGGACAGTGCATAAGCGCGGTGTTGGCTTGGCATGCCGATTTTGAACGAACCATTCTTTTTGTATTCAAATGTCGACAAGTATTCTGCCATCCCCTCATTATACCATCTTGGATAAACGCGACTTGAGAAACTGGAAAGAATATGGTGTGTGTATTCATGATAGGCTGTTCGTCTGGCCGGCTTGCCACGCTTTAAGCCGCCCTCAGTTGATAGCAAAAATACCGGCCCTTCTAGAGTTGTTGTGTAAAGACCTCCAATATTGTCTCGACCCGTTACGGCCTCGAGGCGCTTTTGAGATTTAAAGCCGTAAATACGTACCGGGATATATTCACGTGCAGGATTTATATTGTAGATAGAATACAGAATAGCCCGGTAGGCTTCGAGGTTTTCAATGAGGTCAATTGCGGCCTTTGGCGATGTGTCTCCGTAAAACACAAAATTTTCTGATTTGACTTCGACCAATTTAGCAACAGCCGAGGTCATTTGACCATAAAACAAAATGGTTGCAAAAATAATCGCTTTAAAAAACTTAGCCCACATAAGTCTCTCCTTATTGGAGACGATAACCGGACAGCCCTGTTGCCGCAAGTCCGATAATCAGCCAGAAATTCTATTGGAAATCGGTAGGAGCGCTGATATAGGCCCCTTATGAATTATGTCGATGCCATAGACGCGCCCATGACACGGGACGGTGCCATAAAACTCCATAGCACTGAAGACTTTGCGGGTATGCGCAAGGCTGGTCGCCTCGCGGCCGAGTGTCTGGACATGCTGGCCCCTCTGGTGAAACCCGGAGTCTCCACGGCAGAGTTGGATAAGCTCGCCTTTGAATTTATTGTCGACAATGGTGGCGTGCCAGCTTGCCTCGGTTATCGTGGCTACCAACACACCACCTGCACATCCATCAATCACGTGGTCTGCCATGGCATTCCAAATCCTAAACCGCTCAAAAACGGCGATATTGTTAATATTGATGTGACCGCCATTGTCGACGGCTGGCATGGAGATACGTCACGCATGTACCCTGTCGGGGAGATCAGTCGTCGCGCCGAGCGGCTCAATCAGATTACCTATGACTCCCTTATGTTGGGGATCGCGCAGGTAAAACCCGGGAATACAACTGGCGATATCGGTCATGCCATCCAAAAGTTCGCCGAAGGCGAGCGTTGTTCCGTTGTGACCGATTTCTGCGGTCACGGTCTGGGACGCTTGTTCCATGATGCGCCAAACATTTTGCATGTGGGTCGTCCCGGACAAGGCGAAGTCCTCAAAGAAGGCATGTTTTTTACCATCGAACCCATGATTAATCTGGGCAAGCCGCATGTCAAAATCCTGTCCGACGGTTGGACGGCCGTTACGCGGGACAGAAAATTGACCGCGCAGTTCGAACATTCTGTGGGTGTTACGAAAGATGGGTGCGAAATCTTCAC
>JAHDBU010000173.1 GCA_020630275.1 Hellea sp. | reverse complement strand
TGCTCAATGGCAAGCCATCCCCGGCGACAGCAGAGCGCTTAAAGCAGCTCCATGTACCGCCGCCTGTACCGTCTACCTCCATCTATTCACGGTCTGATGGTGTCGTCCACTGGCACGGCTCCGTGCAAGACGACGTAGAGGGTTCCGAAAATATCGAAGTTTACGGCTCCCATCTGGGCATGGGTGTCAACGTCTCGATCATGTATATTCTTGCCGACCGCCTGGCACAGGCAGAGGGCGACTGGGCACCCTTTGATCGCAGCGGGCTTAAGCGCTTCCTGTTTAAAGCACCCCGCCAATTCCGCCGCGAACTGGGTGATTTTTATTAGACACGAGAAGCATCCAACATCGTCTCCGCTGCTAATCGTCCAAATGGATTTGCTGCTTGCGGGCTAGCCCCGGTGATGAGTTTACGGTCTTTATGGCAAGAAGCATCGGCCTTTTTATTGATGATTTTCACGCCCAGTTCCGTCAGTTTTTCGCCAAACTTCCAGGGCATGTGACCGGGCATATAGCCGATCATAGGCGTTTGCTTGTCCACGGCATCCGGGAAGGCGGCCATTTCATAACCGTCATAGATAAAGCCCTTTTCATCCTTGGCCGCCAGCAGAGCCGCCGGACCATGACAAATGGCCAGCGTATAAAGATCTTGGTCATGAGCCCAGCGCAGCACCTTGCCTAAATCTTCATTCTCCGGCAGGCCAAGCATGGCACCGTGGCCACCGGGTAGATAGACGGCAACATAAGGGGAGGTGTCCGTCAGAGACCCGGCAGCAAATTCCGCCAAGCTGCCCGGCTTCTTCAGGCGCTCTGCGAAATTCTGGAAAAGGTTTTGAACGGCTCCGTCTTCGGATGGCATGGCCCATTCTTCGATTTTGGCCGAGCCGCCTGTGGGCGTAACCACATCAATCTCAAATCCGGCTGCCAGCAAATGCAGCATAGGCAGGCCCATTTCGACCGGATGATTGCCAGTAGAAAATTTCTTTCCATTGTCCATGGTCATATTGCGCTCTTCCGTGCAGACCATGAGAATACGTTTATTCTGCCCGGCCACAGAGGCCTCGTAACTGCCCCCGTCATAATCGGTGGTTGGAGAGGTAGCGAGCTTGAGCGCCAGCGGCGACGGGCTGAAGGCGCCGTCCTCTGTGGGCGTGGGCGCTGCGCCCAGAAGTTTTCTTAAGAATGACATGAATTTCTCTACTTGACCTATTCAACAAATGTAACCATGGTCTCGCGGGATTTGCGCACTTTTGGCATTGGCAAGAGCCAGTCACCGGCCTCGTCGCGATAGCCCAGCGGCAGCAACACGACCGAGCGCAGGCCTTTCTCTTTTAGTCCTAGAATTTCGTCCACCTTGGCCGGATCAAAGCCTTCCATGGGTGTGCAATCGACACCTTGTTCTGCTGCGGCCAGCATGGCGAAACCCAGGGCGATATAGGCTTGGCGGGCGGCGTGGGCGTAATTGATCTCGGCGTCGCGCGGCACATAGCCAGCTTTGAGATTGTCATAATATTGATGGATCAGCGGGATGTCACCGCGCAGGTTAATATTGGCCTGTTTGACCGCATCAATGCGCGCATCCGTGTAATTATCCCAGGCCGCAAATACGAGAAGATGAGAACCGTCAGTAATGGGAGTCTGCCCGCTGGCGGCTTTCTGGATGTTCGCCCGCACCTCCGGATTGGTAACAACGATAAGTTCAAAGGGCTGGGTTCCGCTGGAGGTCGGCGCCATTCTGACGGCTTCGATAATGGCGTCGACTTTGTCTTGGGGGACCGCTTTAGATGGATCCATTTTCTTGGTGGCGTAGCGCCAGTTCAGAAGCTCGTTGAAAGATTTGTCGCTCATTTTTTGTCCTGTTGTCGGTGTATAGAATATGTGGTATATATTTGTTACCGAAGATATATTGAGAACTAATTGCCTTTGCAAGAAGGCACATTTTTGAACCCCGGTTACAAAAAGGGAACCCCTATGAGCGATACAGAGAAATGTCCGGATTGTGGACGGATTAGCGAAGTCCTTACCCGCGTCGGTGATCGCTGGAGCGTTCTCGTGATCATTTCGCTAGCACAATATGGTACGCTGCGCTTCAATGCGCTGAAGCGCAATCTGGGTATCTCACAGCGCATGCTCAGCCTGACTTTGAAAAAACTGGAGCGCGACGGCTTGGTCGACAGGACCTATCACCCAACTATTCCTCCAAAAGTCGAATATAGTCTGACCCCTATGGGCGAGTCTTTTCGGGAACCGGTCAATGCCCTGGGTATGTGGGCGCTGAACAATCTATCCGAAATCGACAAAGCCCGCGCCGACTATGACAAGGCGCATGGGAAGGCGGCTTAGGAAACTAAAAATAACTCGCCGAGATATCATAGAGATCGGCCATGACTGACTCGGTCGTTGGCCAGCGGCCAGCGCCTTTGCCGCGGATGCGATAGACATCTCCATCATCAAAGTGAAAGACGGCGTGGGCTTCTTCGGCGCGGGCCTGAGCGATGAAATTATTGAGCGACAAATCTTTGAGCTCTAATTTGGCTTCGATGCCTGAGCTGGTTTTGGTCACTTTTGAGACGCGTTTGATGGCCCCTTTGATATTGTCCGGTGCCTCAAAGTTTTCGATGGTGTCGCGGGGAATATCGTTCAGTGTGATTTCCTTGCCAAAACCCAAGAGAGAGACCAATCTGATCTTCGCGCCAGCATCAGCGCCGCCCACATCTGAGGACGGATCCGCTTCGGCATAGCCTTTGTCCTGGGCGATTTTCAGGGCCTCGGCGTAAGAAAGCCCTGCGCTGATTTCGTCGAGCATGAAATTGGTTGTTCCGTTCAGAAGTGCTTCGACACGCGTAATGCGCCCTGCCTCGCGGATACACATTTCAAGGACCGGCATGCCGCCCCCGGCCGCGCTGGAAAATTGTAGGAACCGTCCATTGTCTCGGGCGTGGTCCAAAAGCGCTTGTCCGCCCGCCGCAATCGCCTGCTTATTCGCAGAGACCACATGGACGCCCCGGGAGAGCATATCTTTGGTATATTCCAGAGGCGGTTCAATTGGTCCGGACACGTCAACAAAGATATCGGGCTTGGCATCGACCAGATCCTGATAATCGGTCGTCAGCT
>JAHDBU010000034.1 GCA_020630275.1 Hellea sp. | reverse complement strand
ATAATGCGGTGGCCGCGAAAATGGCCGAAGAATACACTGACGAGCTCATGGAAGAAATGACTGAGCTTCAGGAAAAAGTCGACGCTCGCGATGCTTGGGATATCGACAGTAAGATCGAAATGGCCATGCAGGCCTTGCGCTGTCCACCGGCCGATAGCCCGGTTGATAATCTCTCAGGGGGTGAGGCGCGCCGCACCGCTTTGTGTCAGCTTTTGCTTTCTAAACCAGATCTGCTTTTGCTCGATGAACCGACCAACCATCTGGACGCCGAAACGGTCGCCTGGCTTGAGAATTATCTGATCAATTATAACGGCGCGATTATTCTGATTACCCACGATCGCTACTTCCTCGACAACATCACCGGTTGGACACTGGAGCTCGACCGCGGTCGCGGACTGCCCCATGAAGGTAATTACTCGTCCTGGCTGGCGGCAAAAGCCAAACGCATGGATCAAGAAGGCCGCGAAGCGGATAGTAAGACCAAAGCCCTCAAACGCGAACTGGAATGGATCAACCAAAACCCCAAAGCGCGGCAGACCAAATCAAAGGCCCGTATCAAGGCCTATGATAAACTCCTCGAAGAGGCCGAAAACGAAAAGGTCGGCCATGCCGATATCCGAATTCCGATGGGCGACCGCCTGGGCGGCGTCGTGATCGAAGCCAACGAAATTGCGAAAGCCTTTGGTGAAAAGCTCCTGATTAAGGATCTGTCCTTTCGCCTGCCGCCGGGTGGTATTGTCGGAATTATCGGGCCCAATGGTGCGGGTAAGACGACTTTGTTTAAAATGATTACCGGCTCGGAAAATCCGGACGAAGGCACTTTCAAAGTCGGCGAAACCGTTCAGCTCGGTTATGTGGATCAGATGCGCGATAATCTCGACCCGAGCAAAAATGTCTGGGAAGCCATTTCCGACGGTCTGGATATCATCACGATGGGCAAGCGCGAAGTGCCAAGCCGGGCCTATGTGGGGGCTTTCAATTTCAAAGGGACAGACCAACAGAAAAATGTTGGGCAATTATCTGGCGGTGAACGCAACCGGGTCAACCTGGCGAAAATGCTGTCCAAGCCGTGTAACGTCCTGTTGCTCGACGAACCGACCAATGATTTGGACCGGGAAACACTGGCGTCACTCGAAGTCGCTTTAGAGAAATTCCCAGGCTGTGCCGTGGTCATCTCTCACGACCGTTTCTTCCTGGATCGTCTGGCCACACATATTCTGGCGTTTGAAGGCGACAGCCATGTGGAGTGGTTTGAAGGCAACTTCGCCGATTACATCGAAGACAAGAAACGCCGCCTCGGTCCGGATGCGGACCTGCCGAAAAAGCTGAAGTTTGTGAAGTTTGAGCGGTAAGTCTCAAACTTCAATTTCGCGATCGGAGGCGATTGATATAATCACTCGGCATGAGCTGAATTCTAATACTGTTGATTGGCGAAAGGAAAGGCTCGTTGAGTTGGTCGAGTCTGATTGGACTGAGGTCGAAGGATGGTTCGATATTCCGAAAGCTATTCGATTAGAACTCGATAGCGCTGGAAATTATCAAAATCAAAAGAGCCAAACGACTATTGGGCGATAAATCCAGGCGCTAATCTTATAAACGCTCGTCAAAGGCTCAGCGTTAGTTGAATAT
Organism: Hellea sp.; assembly: GCA_020630275.1. Classification (GTDB taxonomy): domain Bacteria; phylum Pseudomonadota; class Alphaproteobacteria; order Caulobacterales; family Maricaulaceae; genus JACOMS01. Next base: position 17,680 of record JAHDBU010000034.1, on the reverse strand, counting down.
ACTAAATATATGTTAACGGCCAGGGCGGGCATCTTAAGCGTTCCCTAACTCCCAACTGCTACTATTTGCGGGAGTAATGGGTGTTAGAAATATGCGAAAAACGGCCTTTATATTTGCGGCTTTGCTGGGACTATCCGCTTGCGGTAGCGGCGGCGGCAGTGCAACCAGCGACGATAGCGGGCAGGGGTTTTTCGGCTCAGGTGGCGGCGGCGCAAATTCCGCACCTGTTTTATCCATGACGAATCCTGACCAATTGGCCGGAGTCGGGCACGAATTCTCTTATGACACGACGCAAAATGGTCAAACCTTTACAGATGCGGAGGGCAATCGTCTCACCTACACGGTTACCTTTGCACCAGACACTGGAGAATTCACCGCTGTTGATGGCATAATTAGCGGTCAAGGACTAACGCCTGGAGACGTGACTGTCACCGTTTCCGCCGCCGACGCCGCAAATCCAGCGTCTCAATCAGATAGTTTCGTCCTCTCAGTTGCCTTTGATCAGGATGCTATTCAGGCAGCCTTTGGCACATCCATCGATTTGTCCGCTCTAGCTGATTACGAAAATCGACCGACGCCGGATTATATCCGCGCGCCGAATACGGTGACTAGTCCTGTGACCAATGCGGGCGCCACTTTAGGTAGGGTTCTGTTTTACGATCCGGCGCTTTCTATTGACGACACGGTTTCTTGTTCCTCTTGCCACCAACAGGCCAATGCCTTTGGCGATAGCGCCGTCGTGAGCGGTGGTGTTGAAGGCGGCGTGACGGGTCGCCACTCCATGCGCTTGGTCAATACGCAATGGGGCGATGAGCCAAGATTTTTCTGGGATGAGCGCGCAGCTGATCTGGAAGATCAAGTTACACGACCGATTCGGGATCACAATGAACATGGGTTTTCCGGGCAGAATGGCAGGCCCGACTTTGATGACCTTCTCGTCAAGCTGGAAGGCATAGATTATTATAGTGAGCTCTTCGCTTTCACCTTTGGGACGCCAGAAGTCACCGAGGCCCGCATGCAGTCGGCTCTTTCACAGTTTGTCAATTCGATTGTTTCTTTTGATAGCCGATTCGATGAAGGTCGGGCGCAAGTTACAGATCCGTTTCTGCCATTTCCGAATTTCACATTTGATGAAAACCAAGGCAAAAACCTGTTCCTTTCAGGTCCCGAAGATAATGGGGCGGGATGTCGACGTTGTCATGCTGATCCCGAGTTTTCGATTTTTGAATTTTCCGGTCATATCGGAACTATTGGGGTCGCGGGTGATCCAAATAGGACGGATTTCACCAATACTCGTTCACCGTCGATTAGAGATGTGTTCAAACCGAACGGAACCCCCAATGGGCCGTTTATGCATGACGGATCCTTGGCAACCATGGCCGAGGTCATGGATCACTATGATGTCATCCCGGTACCGACCGACCCTGCTATTCAGCAAGAATTTATGGAAACTATAGACGAACAATTAGTCGAGTTTGGTCAGGTTGAACGTCTGAACCTAACTCAGGTGGAGAAAGATCAAGTCATTGCTTTCTTGCGTACACTTTCTGGACAGGCCATTTATACGGATCCTAAATGGAGTAGTCCTTTCTAGAATTTTTCCATAAATAAAGATATAAGAATTTTTTTATATCTTTTTATTCCGGCTGTGCTATAACAGGGTATGGACCGTATTTCCACAGCCTTGAAAGCCATGGGCCATAATGAGCGTTTGCGCATTATGGCGCTGTTGTCACATGGGGAACTCACGGTCAGCGAGCTGGTTAAAATATTAGGGTTATCGCAACCTCGGGTGACGCAATATATCAAATCTCTCGAAGATGCGGGCATTATCGATCGTGTCAAAGAGGGGAGCTGGGTATTCTCGCGCATTAGCCGTGCCAATAAAGACCTCTTCAATCTGGTCTCGAAAACCCTGGAAATGTTGCCCCGCGACGATGCCATACTCCTGTCCGATCGCCGCCGTTTAGATGATGTGCGCGCCGAGCGCTCCAAAGATGCGGATGCGTTTTTTGATATGGTGGCGAGTGATGATGGCCAATTGGGCGATGAATATCTCCCCCGTGACGATATGGACGATAAAATCCGGGCTATTCTTGGGAACAGCACATTCGCCTTTATGGTGGATTTGGGCACGGGCACAGGGCGCATGCTCAAGCTTTTGGCGGACAAAATCGAACGGGGTGCCGGTGTTGATAATAATTCCGAAATGCTCAAAGTCGCCCGTCACCGTCTTTCGGAGACAGGAGCGGCCCATCTGACTGTCCGGCATGGGGAACTTTCTGCGACGCCATTTGGGGCGGAAACAGCCGATTTGGTTACAATTCATCAGGTCCTGCATTATCTGGATGAACCCGCAGATGCATTGCGGGAGTCGTCTCGTTTATTGCAATCCAAAGGTAAGCTTCTCATCGTGGATTTTGCGGCCCATAACCAAGACGAATTCCGGGAAAAATACGCCCATCGCCGCCTGGGGTTTTCTGATGATGATATTCGGGGGTGGGCCTCTGACCACGAACTGACTTTAAATGCGATCGACAATGTTTCGACTGGCAGCGGAAAGCCGGACGTGCGGCTTTGGCTCTGCGAAAAATCTTAGGTAAAAATCATGACTGGATTTAGCTATAGTTTCGAATTCTTTCCGCCGAAGACGGAGAAAGCGGCGGACCGTCTCGAGACGGCTTTGAACGCGTTGGAGTTACTAAACCCGGAATATGTCTCCATCACTTATGGGGCGGGCGGAACGACCCGAGAGCGCACATTTAAAACTGTTGAAAATATTCAAAAGCAGCGGCCAATTAATCCTGCAACTCACCTGACTTGTGTCAATGCCAGCCGTGAAGAGATTGATGAAATCATCCGCGAATATCTAGACATGGGTGTTAATCATTTTGTCGCCCTGCGCGGGGATCCGCCTGGTGCCGTCGATGGCGTTTATACGCCGAGTGATGACGGCTATGCTTATGCGTCAGACTTGGTAGGCGGTATTCGCCGTCTGTCGCCTGGTGCCAAAATCAGTGTCTCCGCTTATCCCGAACGCCATCCGGAAAGTGCGACCTGGCAAGCCGAGCTGGATAATTTGAAGCGCAAAGTCGACAAAGGTGCTGATAACGCCATCACACAGTTTTTCTTCCGTGCGGATACTTTCTTGGCATTTCAGGATCGGGTCGCCGATGCCGGTATCGACCTGCCGATTATTCCGGGCATTATGCTACAGCCCAATTTTGCCGGTCTAAGCAAAATGTCAGATATGTGCGGTGTCGAAGTGCCAGAGGATTGGCGTGTGGCCTATAATCATGCCGGTGATGACGTCGAGGCTCGTGAAGACCTGACCGTGCGCTTTGCAACCGAACTGGTTGAAGACCTTATCAAAAGCGGTGTGGATCATTTCCATTTTTATACACTCAATACGGCGCCGATCACGACCCGAGTGATAGAAAATCTGCAGGGTTACCGCAGCAGTCGATCGGTTGCGTAGACTTACGGATTTGTGACTTTACCCTAGTAAGGAGCAAACCCGGGTCACCGGGCAGAGTAGTCGGCAGGCATAAGGATCGTAACCCTAACGGATTTGTAATCTCTTTGTAAGTTTAGGTACAGCCAGCCTGTCTTAGGTCCTCTGGTAATATTATTACGACAGGGACTGCCACATGAAAATCCGATCTGCCTTTCTAACGACTGTTTTTCTGTGCCTATATTTATCAGGCTCGGCGAGTGCCCATGAAGTGCCTGATTGCGAGACCACAGAATGTCCTCCACCGCGTATTCAATTGGCCCTGCTGCTCGATACCTCTAACTCAATGGATGGTTTGATTGATCAGACCAAGTCCCAGCTCTGGATGCTGGTTAATGAACTACAAGAGACCGAACGAAATGGAGAGTCCCCAAAGATCGAGCTGGCGCTTTATGAATATGGTAATAGCAATATCTCTGTTTCCAAAGGTTATGTACGCCAAGTCATGCCATTGACGACCGACCTTGACGGTGTGTCGGAGCAATTATTCGCGCTTAAAACCCGAGGCGGCCAGGAGTATGCCGGGCAGGTAATTTCCACGGCGGTCGATAAGCTAGAATGGTCGGACGAGCCCGCCGATATGAAGCTGTTGATTATTGCGGGGAACGAACCCTTCACTCAGGGTCCGGTCAGTTATGAAAGCGCTTGTGCCTTGGCTCGCAAAAAGGGCATTTTAATCGACACTATTCATTGCGGCGACGAAAAGCTGGGCATTGATACGAAATGGAAAGCCGGAGCTGATTGCGGCGGCGGTATTTATATGACCATCAACCAAGACGAAGTCGCCCAGTTTGTCCCGTCGCCCTATGATGATAAGATTATGGAGCTCAACCAGAAGCTCAATAAAACCTATTTCGGATATGGTGCGCTCGGTGCGGCCAACAAGGTCCGGCAGGAAGTCCAGGATAGCAACGCCAAATCCATGGGATTTGGCAGTTCCATTGCCCGTGCCAAGTCAAAATCCTCCTCCGCCTATGACAATTCCAAATGGGATGCCATTGATCTTTATAAATCCAATAAACAGCAACTTTTAGAAATGGACGATTCTGCTTTGCCAAAGGCAATGCAGGGTATGAATAAAGAAGAACGCGGATCTTTCATCGAAGCTAAAATAGCTGAGAGAAAAGACATTGCCTCCAAAATTGCATCATTAGAGAAAAAACGCGCCGAATATGTCAAAAACCAGAGAAATTCAGACGAAAAAAGTAAAACTCTCGAGGAAGTTGTTGTTCGTGCCGTCAAGGCGCAGGCCAGAAGCTTCGGACTACGATAAAGACGGAAAAATATTAAAAATCAGCCTTTTCAGTCGCGCTTTTGTTCCCTATAAGGCCCACGGCTTGGGGATGGGGTGCTTCACAGGCTGTTACAATTTGTATTGAGACGTGACATTAATTGGGACATCTAGGGCAAGGCTATTCTTTACATTCGGTGTAAAATTTTGAATATGTCGCTGTCATAGGACGGTCATAAAACTGTAACGGAAGCCATAAATATAATGCTGACAGCTCTACCGACAGACCGCGGGAATGCACTCATACCCAGTAAATTTAACACCCTTACAGAAGGGCTGGACTACGCCGCACAATGTGCCACAGGCTTTAACTATTATTCCGCAAGGGCCGAGCTCAAATCGGTCTTATCGTACAAAGACTTGCGCGATCAAGCGATCGACATGGCCAAGCGGCTCGTACCTTTTGCCGAAAAAGACGCCCGGATTGGGCTTTGCGCTACAACGTCACCAGAATTTGCCATTCTTTTCTTTGCTTGCCAGTATGCTGGTCTGGTTCCAGCACCGCTGCCATTGCCAGTAACCTTAGGCGGCCGCAGCTCTTATGAGCGGCAGTTGCAGCGTATGGCTGATACTGGCGATTTTCATGCTATTCTAACGCCGTCCAGCATGGAAGCAATTATAAGCGCCGCGCTCAACGACCACGAAACACCGGTCATGACCTTTGAAGACGTGATGGAATTACCGGCCGGAACAGAAACACGCCCGTTTGGCGCTAATGAGCTTTGCTATATTCAATACTCTTCCGGTAGCTCAAGTTCCCCAAAAGGAATTATCGGCACGCAAAAGTCCGTTACATCTAATTGCAAGGCCATTGTTCAACATGGCCTGAAGCACAATGAAACGGACCGGGGGGCCTGTTGGCTCCCGATGTATCACGATATGGGACTAATTGGATGTTTGCTCTCACCGATGATGAGCCAGATGACAGCCGATTTCATGGACCCTCAGGATTTCACACGCCGTCCTATTTCCTGGCTGAAACTGATTTCTGAAAACCGTTGTACCATGACCTACAGTCCCACCTTTGGTTATGAGTTATGTGTCCGTCGCTGGCGCAATGATGCAGAGCTTGATTTGTCCAGTCTGCGCATTGCTGGTATCGGCGGAGATATGGTTCGCCCTGAGCCATTATCCGAATTTTCCGAGCTATTCTCCAGCATGGGCTTCTCGGAGACAGCATTTATGCCGAGCTATGGTCTGGCTGAAACAACTTTGGCGGCAACATTTAATCCGCTAAGCACCGGTTTAAAAACGCATACCATCGATATGGACCGATACGAACGAACCAATGAAGCGGTCGAGGTTTCTGATATCACCAATGCGGATCATGTTAGAACATTTGTGGCCTGCGGGACGGTTTTGCCAGATCACGAGATCGAAATTCGCGATTTCGACGGCACTGTTCTCGGCGAGAAAAAGGCAGGACGTATATGTTTAAAAGGCCCAAGCGTTTCGCCGGGTTATTTTCGTAATCAGCAGGCCACAGAAGCGTCCTTCTCGTCTGATGGATGGCTGGATACGGGCGATCTGGGATACTGGTTTGACAATCAGGTTGTTGTGACAGGTCGCTATAAGGATCTCATCCTTTGGCATGGCCGTAATATCTGGCCGCAAGATTTGGAATGGGCTGCTCAGGCCGCCGCGCCACATCGTTGCGGTCGAGCTTGCGCTTTCTCGATTGGTGGTGCCGGTGACAATAAGACAATCATGCTTCTGCTGGAATGTCGAACCAGAGATGAAAACCTTCTGGCGGAGATCAATAACGCTGTTAGCGCAGCGATACGATTGGAAGTCGGAGTGCCGGTCAAGCTGCAGCTTGTACCTCGTGGATCCATGATTATGACGTCTTCTGGCAAGCTTTCACGGGCGAGGGTCAAAGAAAAGTTCCTGACCGGTGGGATTATTGACCTTCAGGCGAGCGAACCGCTCAAAGTGGTTGCAAACGAAGCCACTGGTTAATTGGCTCCAAAACCTCTTACAATTGCGATTACAGGCGGGACAGGTTTCCTCGGTCGTTATGTCATCGAGCAAGCCTTGGCGCAGGGGCATTCCATTCGGGCTATGGTGCGCAATCCGGAGAAGGTTGAAAGTTTTAAGCACGACAACCTGACTTGGATCAAAGGAGGGTTAGGCGTAGCTGACGCTGATATTTGTGAGGGGGCGGATGCGGTTATTCACTTAGCTGGATTGATCAAGGCCCGACGCAAAGAGGATTTCTACCGTATCAATGGCAAGGCTTGTGGTGTGCTGGGTGCTGTTGCTGAAAAGGCGCGTGTCAAACGTTTCGTCCTGATTTCATCCATGGCTGCGCGTGAACCTGATTTATCCCATTATGCCGGATCCAAGCGCGCGGGCGAGAGGGCTTTGCAAAATGCTTTCGCGGGTAAGATAGCCATTATTCGTGCGCCCGCTGTTTTCGGGGCTGGGGATGAGGCCACAGAGCCGTTTTTCAAACTTTTGGGCAAAGGCCTGCTCCCGGTTCCGGGGGGCGGTGGTTGGAAAGACCGCAAGATCAGCATGGTTTATGCACCTGATTTGGCGAGAGACATCGTCCGGACAGCTGTCACAGGCTGTTATGATGGCGAGATAGCATCTCCGGCAAATATACCAAATGCGACCTGGGAGGAGTTCGCGGATTTATGTACCAAGGCCGCTGAGCGCAAAATCCGAGTCATTCCCCTTCCTAAAACTCTGCTTTACCCAGTTGGTGCCGTTACCAGTATTTCGTCCCGTTTTCTTGGAATGGGGCATTTGACTCTGGATAAACTGGGTGAATTCTTACATGCGGACTGGTCAAGTGAGACATTGATTTCAGACCCGACACCGCCTATTGAGGCGCTCAAACAAACTATGGCGTCCTATCGCGACGCATAAGGAAGACCGATGCCTGACCATGACGAGATATTCGCGAAAGTTTGCGAACTCCTCAAACCTTATAACCCGGAGAACCGCCCGATCACCATGCAAAGCGGAATCGTCTCCGATTTAGAGGTGGACTCTGTAGCCGTTTTTGATTTGGTTATGGGGCTCGAAGATCACTATGATGTATCCATACCCATGGAAATGGTCAGCGATATCAAAACAGTCGGCGAACTGTGTTCGGCCATCAAACAATTGGCGGAGGAATAGTGGATGTCACTTTGGGATAAATACGGCACGATCCAGGGCCGCTTGGACAATGTCAAAAAACTGATTAACCGAGATCCGCTGGGCGTTGAATTTGACGATATAATGGGCCGGACAAGAGGCCGTATCGGTAACCGGGAAATTATCCTGGCGGGCACCAATAACTATCTCGGCCTGACTTTTGACGAAGACTGTATGATCGCGGCCAAAGACGCCATCGATGCTCACGGCACGGGCACGACCGGGTCTCGCGTGGCCAATGGCACTTATACCGAACATGTGGAACTAGAGCGTGCTCTGGCTGATCATTTCAAAATGCCGAGCTGTATTGTTTTCTCCACCGGTTATCAGACCAATCTGGCGGCGATTTCAGGGCTGACCAATAAGGATGATATCATCTTTATGGACGCAGATGCTCATGCCTGTATCATTGACGGTACCCGCCTGTCCGAGGCCTCGACTATTCGTTTCCGTCACAATAGTCCGGAAGATCTCGACAAACGTATGAGCCGGATCAAAGAGAAAAAAGGCGAATTTTTTGTCATCATCGAAGGCCTCTATTCAATGTTTGGCGATATCGCGCCCATCGATGAGTTCCTGGATGTCACCCATAAACATGGCGGCTATCTCTATATTGACGAAGCCCACTCTTATGGTGTGTTTGGGGAAACCGGCTGCGGCCTGGCCGAGGCGCAAGGCGTTATGGACCGCGTCGATTTTATCGCTGGAACGTTTTCCAAAAGCCTCGCGTCCATCGGGGGTTTTTGTGTTTCCAAACACCCGGAATTTGAAATCGCCCGCAAAGTTATGCGACCTTATCTCTTCACGGCCTCTCCAACGCCGTCTAATGTTTCGGCGGCTTTGGCAGCCGTTGGTAAGATCAATTCGGACTATGGCAATGAGTTGCGCCAGAATATCTGGGACCGCGCCACACAACTCCACAAAGGTCTGGCCGATCTGGGCTATGATCTCTGTGCAGAGCCAAGCCCGGTCATCGCCGCACGCCGCCCGAACGAAGTTATCTGCGCTATGGAATGGAACTGGCTGCTGGAGAACGGTCTTTATGTAAACCTGGCCGTGCCGCCGGGCACACCGCAATCCAGCTCACTCTTACGGATTTCCCTGTCGGCGGCCCACACGGAAGACGACGTCAATCAGATCATCGGTAAGTTCGCGGAGCTGAAAGACGTCCAACCGCAGCTCATGGAAAACCTGATGAAGCTGGCGGGGTAAACCGCTAAAGTGCAGTCACAAAAAAAGCCCCGGTCATGCCCAGGGCTTTTTCATTAGGTTTAAGTAAATTTACTCAGCCGCCTCAAGAAACCCGCACTGACGCTGCTCTGACTTGAGCTGCTTGGTTAGGCGCTTCGCGTTTTGCGCGTAAGCTTCGGTGACAGAGCCGCTAACGACATTCTTGCCGCGAAGTGTGCTGACATTCTCACAAAGGTGGAAAACCAGCTCATGCTTGGACTTCTCGCCGTCCTTGGGGGCAATCCAATAAACCACGTCCTGGCCGCCCGTGGCAGACGCGACCTTTTCAGAGTCACGCGCAATTTCCTGAGCTTGGGCGGCGACAGCTGGCGAACAAGCCGTTGTCTCTGCGCCGGATTTAATTTGCGCCGCGCAGGCATTCATGTCCTGCGTGTACTGCTCAACAGACGGTGGATTAAAATCGATCCCGACCGTCGTGGCCACTGCCGCTAGCACAACACCCACGCCACCGGCGATTTTTTTGGTGTTCGGATCCATGTCCTTATCCATAAAGATCAGCGCAATCAGCGGTAAGAAGGCCAAGAGTGTCAGGATGGCACCCAGCTGGTTTTGCACGAAGAATTTAAAACCGTCCGCTTTGCTGGCCGGGTCGTGTCGATTGGCTTTCTTCCACAGAACACTGCCGAGCATGGCGAGAACAGCGATCGCGACCAGAATGCCAATCAAAAGCGGTAGATTGCCTTCATTAAATGCGCCCTGTTTGAGCTTTACGATGCCAAAAATTTCTCCGGCAATAGCCCCAAGAAAAGACAATCCAGCAAAAAGGCGGAGTTTCTTTGCTTGTCCTTTTTGATCCTGCGTTGCCTGCCAGGCTTTGGTGATATCTTCTGTTCCTTCAGAAGTGTTTTCGGTGTCGGCCATGATGAGATCCCCTCTGATAACCCAATGATCTTTCGATTCGACGAAGCCGACCCTATCCCGACATACGGATTTGTGCAATCAAGACCTCAGGTTGAGGATATGGGGTGAAAAATGAAATTCTTTCGGATCATGACGATTGTACTGGCCAGCATCAATATCTTGGGCGAAATCTATCGCTCTTGGGGAGATGGTCGCCATATTATCTGGAAGCTGGATGATGTCTTCTCCGGCGTATTGCTAATCACCGCAGCTATTCTTTTTACCAAGGATACACCTGCGAGGCGGGCTTTTTTCGCAGCTGCCTGGGGTGTGGGGCTAGGCATGATTTATTCCAGTTTCTTTGCGAGTTTTTTAGAGGGTAGCAATTTCAATTCGGGGAACTTGAATTGGCAATTCCTGCTGGGTGTGAAGGCATTTATTTTTGGCCTATGTATTGTCGCCGTGATTGCCGCAATACGATTGCCCTATAAGAAATAGGGTTTCAGAGCTCTCGGTATATCGCTTTCACTGCAATACAGGCATTCCAAATGCCAAAGACCAAAGCAAGCATCGCTAAGGATTCATTATTTGCAAAAGAGATGTCCGCCCACTTAAATTTCCAACCTGAATAATGATAGATTTCGACGCTTTTGAAAATCAGAAAAGTCCCAACAGCCAATTGAGCCCAGGTTGTCAAAGTTATTTTTCTTGTCATATTACGCTCCCGATTTTCAATTTCATCATATCAAAGCGCAATTAAAAAATACTTTGCATAACGTAGATTTACCGAAACGCCCCTTTACGCCAGTATTTCCAGGCCAGAACGGGCGACCATAAGACGGGGTGTTTCCGCTGGCTTTCTGAGGCCTCGATCTTCACGCCAGAGTGGCGCTCCAGCTTGTCGGCCACATAGTCGAAGCCACCTTCAAAAGTGAAAGCACTGGAGAGAATACGCACAGCGGCAGAAGGCTTGCCCAGGAAGCGACGGAAGAACCACTTGGTCTGCGCGCCAAATTTTGAACCCGGCGGTAGAGAATAAATGCCATCGTCGTTTGGCTCGCCGTAGAGGGCCGTCAAGATAGCTTCGTAACGGTCCTTGTAACGCAGGACGATTTCCTCAGACCGACCCTCTGAACTTTCAGGGCGCAGCTCCGTACGGTAGCTTTGCATAAAGCCCTTTGCCCAGAACTTTGAGCTCGAGGCTTGACCGTCAAATAAAGGTACCGTTTGTGCTGCCATATGGCGGACTGCATTTTCGCGGGCGGTCTGTACACGCATTCTGATCACGTCATCACTTGGAAATAGAACCACACAGGGCTGGGAAAACCGGCCCCAGGTTACAGATAAAAAGGCGGAGGATGAACAGCGCCGCTCAAAGGCGGGCAGGGACATGATCGAGTATTTGCAGGTCGTACGTATGCCGTCTTCATGGGTCATGGCGTGATAATAAACGGCTGGAGGGAAAAGCTTGTTTAGAACCACGCGGATCGGGTTTTTATGAGTTTTGCGGTAGCTATCCACGAGGACATAAAAATCCAGCATCTTTTCCGGGTCTTCCATATCGCGGAGTGAGGAGCCGTAATAAACGAATGCGAGAACGCGTCCCGGATGTCGTGCGCGAATATCGGCGCAGACGGTCTCTATGCGCTGTATAGGCATGATAAATTCATCCGCCAGGATATCCTGAATCGTGCGCATTTTATGCCACGAATGTCACAGGTTCGGAGGGTCGGATTTCAATGGATTTTTCCGACTTTGGCATGGGCTCACCGTCGAGCACTGTTGGCCCTTCATATTCCATATAGATGTGATCCGCATTCCAACTCTCAACGCCGTCAGTCTCGTCCAATTTGGAAAATTGCTTTAGAGCGGCTTGCATAGCCAGACGGATTATCTTGGGATTATTGCCACCCACATATGTGGTGCGCAAAGGCGCTTCACCTTTGCCCCAGAACGGATCGATCCCGAGAATGAAACCAGGCAGTGTGGTCGTGATCGTGCCAAGGTGAGGCTCGTCAATAACGGCCTGTTCTTTTCTCATGTTGACCCGCAGTTTGATCGGGCTCGGGTTCATAAGTGAGTCAGATCGGTCAGTTCCTTTACCCAGAGCGGAAAGGATTGTTGCGTAAACGGCAGCAGGACCTTTTTTTCCCTTTTCCTCAACCTTACCCATAAAGACATTGGTGGCCATCGGAATGGCTCCGCTGGAAAAAAGAAAACCGAAACTGGCTTTGCTGCCATCAACGCGTACATCCAGAAGCGAGAGGTCGTGCACCGTGTCGGTTGTCATTTCGAGAATATTGCGCAGGCGATCCTGATTAATTGTTTTAATCCCGATATTTCCGGCAACCTGATTTGTTGTCCCGCCTGATATGAGTGTAAACCGGGCGGGAGCCGCATCCCTGTTTCGACGCCGGAAATACTCGGTCATGGCCAGCTGGGCTGTGCCGTCGCCACCCTCGATGAAGATATGATGCGGGGCTTCGCTAAGGCTTCCGGCCAAATTGTGAACGAATTTTTCCTGATTATCCGTTTCGATAATCATCACATCGGCGCTTTGTGCCAGCTCGGCCAATTGCGATCCTTTTTTGCGAATACGACTGCTTTGGCGGTTGATGATAAATAGCGGCTTCAAGCGCGGCTCCGTTCCTTATTACCCAGAGTTTCTGTTCTCAAGATAAGGAAGCTTCCGAGAAATGCCAGAAGGACAAGCGGGAAAGATATGGCCCAGAATACTGTCATGCCGCCGGACGTCGCGAAAGTCGCCATCGCCCCGTCTATGATCAAAAAGATAAAGCCGAGCGCCAAACCGATCAGGAGGGCCTTGTCGCCACTATCTTGCCGGCCAGTTCGCTGCATAATTGGAACGGCGCAGAGCAGAAGTAGAATGGCAGCAATAGGCCGGGTCCAGCGGTGCCAATACCAGAATTCAAACGCGAATCGCGGCTTGGATCCGGAATTGCCCTTAAGGCTGAAATTCTTCAAATCACTCAGGCCCAAATCGCGGGGTTCGGCGGCCATGCGGGCAATCGTCGACGGCGTTTGCTTTGTGTCCCACCGCAGGCTTTCAACGGGTTCAGCGGTTCGGACTTCGCCTTCCTCGCCAGCAATCTGCAACCGCCTCACATTCTTTTTAAGGATCCAGCCGCCATTGCCGTCAAACACCGCCCAGTCGGCCCAGATACCGCTTTGGATTTCACCGCGTTCATTGCGCTTCCAAATCTCCAGATTGGCCAACTCATTCATGCCTGGTCGACCTCGGGCGATGACGACATCTGTGCCGTCTTGTATCCAGAGCGGATTTTTGTCGGAGAGTTGTTTGACTTTATATTCACCAATCCCCCAAGCCTGAAGAGCACGAACGGCAGGCGGCATGGCCGAATTGATAAATAGAATAGAGGCCAGCGAACAAATGAGCATCACAGGTGTCAGGGTCAGGAATTGTTTTGGCGCAGAATAGCCAAATCCTAAAAGCGCGACCAGTTCATGATTTCGGATCAGACGCACATAAGTCAGCAGCGCCGCCACGATCAGCGTGAACACAAAAATCCGATCAAAGATAACGGGCGCCCGATACATCATATAACGGAAAGTGTCGATGAAAGCGCCATCGCCAGAGAGAATATCGCCGCCATTGGCCAAAGAGTCGAGCAGACCAATGAGGAGTAAAAAACCAAAGACCACTGACAGCCATATGGTTAGGAAATTTCGTGAAAGATAAAACAGAAACTTCATGACACTGTGCCCTTAGAGAGTGTCTTTTTGGTTTCTGAGAGGTCTCGTTTCACCCAGGCCATGGCGTCTTTGACCAGATAGCCAAATGATGTGAGCGGCGGTTGTCCCATCTTATAAGCGCTTTTCTGGAAGAGATAGAATGCGAGAGCGGCAACTATGAATACAATCGGCCACACACCGGCCCAGGGTGGCACTGTGCCAGCTGCGCCCAGGCTTTGTCCGAGCTCTAGGGCTTTTTGGACGGCGACCAGGAAAACCACGCCGACAAATATCCCGGCAGAAGACGGATTTCGCCCATAATTCAAACCAAAAGGCACGGCGATGAATGGCAAGAGCAACAGAAAAATGCTTTTGGCAATCCGCACATGCAGAGCCGCATTATTGGTGTTGCGGTCAACGGAGGCATTTATGCTACCATCTTGATTATTGAGCAATTCCCAGGTGGTGAGTTCTCGTTCGTCATTACCGCGCGCCCGGAAAGGAACCATGGAAGCTGCTGCGGTAATAGCACTTTTATCAAATTCAAAATCACCTTCGACCTCTTTGTTTTTGGTCACCAAACGGGTTTTGCCGTTTTCCAATTTAAGCACGACATCCCTTGTTTGTTCACGAACTTCTAACTGGGCTTCTTGAGCAGTGGTTATTCGAATGGAACGCTCACCTTTGTCCAAAAATTCCTCATATATGAAAACAGGTCCAATGGCGTCCCCATCGCGATTATTGCCAGGGAATACGGTACGGTTTCCAACGGTTGTAGGTGTTCCTTGGCGTAAAATGGCGGCATATGATTGTTGTTTGACTAGATGCGCGGTTTGTCTGAACTGGTAACGGCCTTTGGGAATGGCTATGCTTTCTACATAAAGAGCAATTCCTGATAAAATGACGGCTAAAATAATGAAGGGCTTGGTCATTTGAAAAAGAGAAACGCCAGAACCGAGCGCAGACGTCAATTCACTGGTCCGGCTCAGGCGGTCTACGGTGATAATCGTTCCCAGCAAAAGTGCCATGGGAATGGCCATACCCAGATAGTGTGGCAAGAGATTTACGATCATCGTCGTTGCATCAGACCCAGGTGTTGCGGAACTCGAAACCATTTGAAATATCCGCAACAGACGCTCCATGAGAAGCACGCAAATGGCGAAGATAATCAATCCACCAATGCTGATCGCCGCTTTGCGAAAAATATATTTGTTTAGCAGTCCCATACCCGCTCAATTTGCGTCTGCGCCTGTATTAATCGAGTCACAGGCGAATTGAAGCAATTTTTTGCGGGTATGACGCTTTTGTAAGGCTTCGTGATAAGCAGGTTCTTGACCTGTCAGCAGCTAATCCCCAAAAGCGCTTTCAACTGCGGGTGCGAAAGGGAGTGAAATGTCAAACGGGCTGGAAATTATTGAGGTCGAGACAGCGGCGCAAACCAGCGACTTTCTAAATCTGCCTTATAATCTTTATGCGGATGATCCTAATTGGCGCGCACCTTTGCGGTTTGAGCGCAAAATGCATCTTGATCCGACTAAAAACCCAACCTTGAATACGATTAGACCACAGAAATTTCTGGCGGTTCACGACGGCCAAACCGTCGGCCGGATTGCGGCTTTCATCAATTCGGCCCATCTGGATCAGCATGGGGATAATGCCGGTCATATTGGGCTTTGGGACTGCGAAGATAATCCCGAAACCGGTGCAGCCTTGCTGGCCGCCGCAGAAGGCTGGCTCAAAGAGCAAGGCGTTTCGAAAATCATCGGGCCGTGTAATTGGAGCGTTAATGAGGATACGGGTTTACTCGTGGACGGATTTGATACCCCGCCCGTTGTGCTCATGCCGTACGGGCGACCTCATTATCAAGACATGATCGAAAAGGCTGGATTTGAAAAGGCCATCGATATGTATGCTTTTCAAGCGGCTCTGCATGAGGGCTATCCGCGCCCCAAAACCACGCAGACCATGGTCAAGCTGGCAGAGAAGGATAAACGGGTTTCCTACCGCAAGGTGCGCCTGAAAGATTTCAAAGCAGAAATAACCATGGCCATGGATATTTACAATGATGCCTGGTCAGAGAATTGGGGCTTTCTGCCGTTCACCAAAGATCAGATTGATCACATGGCCAAGGACATGAAGCCGCTTATTGATCCGGATTTGTTTTTAATCGGTGAGATTGATGGCGAGCCCGTATCCTTCATCACCATGATCCCCGATATCAATACGGCGGCGCATGGCCTTGACGGCAAGCTCTTCCCATTTGGGTTTGCGAAGTTTCTCTATCGTCTGAAAGTCAGCGGTGTGAAACAGGCCCGCATTCCGCTCATGGGTCTCAAGAAAGCCTGGCATAATAAACGCCAGGGCCTCGCGCTCACGGCGCAGCTCTGTGAGACGGTTTTCGAAAATGCTCGAAATAAGGGTTACACCCATTGCGAGCTGTCCTGGATTTTGGAAACTAATGCCAGCATGATCCGCATCTGCGAGCAGGCCAGCGCCAAGAAATATAAAACCTACAGAATGTATGAAAAACAAATCTGATATCGCTGTTCTTATTCTGGCGGGTCAGCGCGAGGGCGTCGTAGACCCGCTTTGCGCCATGACAGGCGAAGCGCGTAAGGCGATCATTCCGGTCTGTGGCCGCCCTATGCTGGATTATCCGCTAGAGGCTTTGGAGAAAGCCGGCTTTAAGCAGCCTTTTCATGTCAGTGGATTTGGCGCCGAATATGACCCCCGCTTGACCCAGTCGCCCAGCGCGCCTGGTCCTGCCGGGAGTGCTCTGATTGCTCTGGAAGACGGTATCTCATTGCCCACGCTGGTTACAACAGCGGATCATGCGCTTTTGAGCCCGGACATGCTTGATAGTTTCATTGAGGGGGCGATCCAGAACGGCGCAGATTTTTGTGTCGGACTAGCAGAAAAGTCGGTTATCCAGCCGGCCTATCCCCATGTAAAACGGACCTATCTCAATTTCAGCGATACCTCTGTGTCGGGCTGTAATCTCTTTTATATTGCCAATGAAAAAGGCCTGGAGGCCATCCGGTTTTGGCGCCGGGCGCAGGATTTTCGAAAACGTCCGGTGCGATTGGCCGCCAGTATTGGCCTATTCACACCGATTTTATATTTGACGGGACGCCTCACTCTTGACGGGGCCTTTGCTTACGCGTCAAAAAAACTCGGCATTACGGCGCGACCCGTAATTATTCCTATAGCAGAAGCAGCCATCGATGTGGACAAGCCTTCAGATCTCGAGCTTGTGGAGACCATTCTGAACACCAAATAAATTTTGGTTCAAGATTAATTTAAAGACATGTTGTTGTAATGATCTGGTAGTGTTCTTACCTATTTACTGCGGATGTCCAGGCGTGTATCGCGCTGAACAGAATAGTTGAGAGTTTCGGGAAATATGCCTTTTAAAATTGCAAAGCAGAGTTTCATTCTGGCGGCGACCATAGCACTGATTGGCGCACCAATGGCGCATGCCCACCATGAGGCTGATAGCTTACCATTGTTTCCACGCGACAAGCCAGATAGCTGTGTCGATGACGGGCAGCAAATCCGTGTGACCGTCAAAGGCGCGCAGCACAAAGGCATTGCCAAAGTCGAATTTTATAAACCTCACAATAAATGGCTGAAAGACGAGTACCGCAAAATCCGCGTTCCCGCTCATGACGAGCCTTTTCGAGTCTGTATCAATGTGGACGAAGTCGGAACCTACGCTGTTGTCGGCTATAACGATCTCGATGCGGATCGTCGTCTGGACAAGAAATGGAATTTCAAGCCCAAAGAGCCTTTTGGCGCTGTGAATGCCCATCGCCTCAAGAAGAAAAAGATCCCGAAATTTGATCAGGTCTCCTTCGAAGTCGGGCCAACCGGCATCGATGTTGAACTGATATATGTTGACCCAAAGTCTAAATAGCATCAAA
>JAHDBU010000172.1 GCA_020630275.1 Hellea sp. | reverse complement strand
ACAGCGCCTCCAGGCCGGACCATGGGCCATGCTGGTGCGATCGTATCCGGCGGCAAAGGCGGTGCGGAAGACAAGATCGCGGCCATGGAAAAAGCGGGCATCCGCGTCTCGCAGAGCCCGGCCAAACTGGGCGTCACCATGATGGAATTATTAAACGGCTAGATACGCAACCGGGGCAGAGGAAAATCGCATGTCCGACAAAACGCGCACCGCTGAGAACCAGGCGATGATCGACACATTGTTCCTTGATGGTGGCAATGCCGGTTATCTGGAACAGATGCTGGCCAAATATATGGCCAATCCATCGAGTGTCGATCCCAGCTGGCAGGATTATTTCCGCGCGCTCGGAGAAGACCCGGGCAATGCCAAGAAAAACGCTGAAGGCCCGAGTTGGAAGCGACCCGATTGGCCAAACGATCCCAATGGAGAATTGACCTCGGCTCTGACTATGGATTGGCCAGAGCCCGCCAAAGTCGAGGAAAAAGTCAAGGGTAAAATGTCTGGCGCTTCGGAAGAGGATATACGTCAGGCGACTAAAGATTCTCTGCGGGCTCTTATGCTTATTCGCGCCTATCGGGTGCGCGGTCATATGATTGCTGATCTTGACCCTCTAAAACTTCGCGAAAAGAAACGCCATCCAGAGCTCGAATATACAAGTTATGGGTTTACGGACGCTGATCTTGATCGCCCCATTTTCATAGACGGTGTCATGGGCATGGAGACAGCAAGCCTGCGCCAAATCATCGAAATTATGGAGCGTACTTACTGTTCGACCTTTGGCGTTCAGTTCATGCATATATCCAACCCGGAAGAGAAAAGCTGGATCCAGCAGCGGATCGAAGGCCCGGATAAGGAAATCTCTTTCACGCCTGAGGGTCGGAAATCCATCCTGAAAAAGGTCATTGAGGCCGAGTCATTCGAACAACTTTTGCATAAGCGCTATCCCGGTACGAAACGGTTTGGGATTGACGGAGCCGAAGCGCTTATTCCAGCCCTAGAACAGATCATCAAACGCGGCGGTCAATTAGGGCTCAAGGATATCAATTTCGGTATGCCACACAGAGGGCGTCTCAACGTCATGGCGGCCGTTATGCAGAAGCCATATTCGGCCATTTTCTTTGAATTTCTGGGCGGCGTCGCTGAGGGTGGCGAAGACTATGGCTCGGGTGATGTGAAGTATCACTTGGGTGTGTCTGATGACCGGGAATTTGACGGCAATAGCGTTCACTTATCACTGGCGCCGAACCCGTCTCACCTCGAAGTGGTCGCGCCTGTGGTTATGGGGAAAACCCGCGCCAAACAGCAAATGGCATCCGGAACTTATCGGTCTCATAACCCTGAGCAGGTCATGGCGGTTATCCTTCATGGGGATAGCGCGTTTGCCGGGCAGGGCGTTGTCATGGAAAGTTTTCAGATGTCCCAGCTTGCCGGCTACAGAACCGGTGGAACATTACATGTCGTCGTGAACAATCAGATAGGGTTTACTACCACACCTGATGAATATGCCACTGGGCAATATTGTTCAGATGTGGCCTTTATGGTCGAAGCACCGGTTTTCCATGTGAACGGTAATGACCCGGAAGCTGTGGTTTACGCCGCCCGTGTGGCGACGGAATACCGTCAGAAATTCGGTAAGGATGTGGTGCTCGATCTGATTTGTTATCGCCGCTACGGCCACAATGAAGGTGACGATCCGTCATTCACCCAACCCATCATGTATAAAGTCATCGACTCCATGCCGTCTGTGGCCCGGATTTATGCGGACCGCCTGAAAGCCAATAGCACGATTTCCGAGGGCGATTATACCAAAATGGTCGATGAGTTTTACGGCTATTTGGATCGTGAATTTGAACTCGCTAAAGACTTCGAAACGAAGGAGCCGGACTGGTTGCGGGGCGTTTGGAGCGGTATCGAGCGTCGCGGAAAAGGCAAGCGCACGGGTGATACCGATGTTGAGGTCGATATCCTCAAAAACATTGGTGAGAAAATTACTCAAATCCCTAACGGATTTAATATTCACCGTACGCTGAAACGTATCATTAATGCCCGTGCCGAAAAAATGGCAGGTGGGTCTAAAATTGATTGGGGCTTGGCCGAACATCTGGCTTTCGGGTCTTTGGTGCTTGAGGGACACCCGGTTCGCCTATCCGGGCAGGACAGTGAGCGCGGAACCTTCTCTCAGCGCCAGTCTTGTTTTGTTGATCAGGAAACCGGCGAAAAATATACGCCGCTCAACCATTTGTCCGAGACCCAGGAGTATTATCAGGTCATGAACTCGCACCTCTCAGAAGAGGCAGTGCTGGGTTTTGAATATGGATTTTCCGGGGCCGCACCTCACGCGCTGACAATTTGGGAAGCGCAGTTTGGTGACTTTGCTAATGGTGCGCAGGTCATGTTTGACCAGTTCATCAGCT
Source organism: Hellea sp. (assembly GCA_020630275.1). Lineage (GTDB taxonomy): Bacteria > Pseudomonadota > Alphaproteobacteria > Caulobacterales > Maricaulaceae > JACOMS01. Next base: position 709 of record JAHDBU010000172.1, on the reverse strand, counting down.
CTGCCGAACAAAAATGGCTGCGTATGTCTGGACTGGTTATGCTTCTGCCTCATGGATATGAAGGGCAGGGACCAGAACATTCTTCTGCGCGTCTTGAGCGTTACTTGCAAATGTGCGCCGAAGATAATGTGCAAGTCACGAATATTTCCACACCGGCCAATTATTTCCATGCGTTGCGCCGTCAAATCCATCGTCGAGTGCGTAAGCCATTGGTGAATATGAGTCCGAAGAGCCTTCTACGGCATCCTCTTTGCGTGTCGTCTCTGGATGAAATGGGCGAAGGAACCTACTTCCACCGTGTGCTTTGGGACGATGCGCAATTTAAGCCCGAAACAACTAAAATTAAACTGGCTTCGGACGGCAAAATCGAAAAAGTTATTATCTGTTCCGGCAAGGTCTATTACGATCTCTATAAGGAGCGCGAGGAGCGCGGTATTAATGATGTCTATCTTTTGCGGGTCGAGCAATTCTATCCTTATCCCGGTGATGCATTGGCGACCGAGCTAAAACGGTTTAAAGACGCTGATATGGTTTGGTGTCAGGAAGAGCCCAAGAACATGGGTGCATGGGCCTTTATCAATCCGTTCCTGGAAGAAACACTCATCGAGATCGGTGCGAAACATAGCCGGGCCCGTTATGTGGGCCGCCCTGCTGCGGCCTCGACGGCGACCGGAATTTCCACTAAACATAAAAAAGAACAACAGGCTGT
>JAHDBU010000171.1 GCA_020630275.1 Hellea sp. | reverse complement strand
ACGGTGACGATCATTTGCCGATAAGGGTTCAGGTCATAACCGGCGTCGGCGGCGGTGCTGATAATGTCATCCGTCTCCATTGTGCCGGCCTGCGACAGGGCCCAGAGAATGGTCGAACGCGTACCCGAGGCGCAATAGGCCAGGACCGGCTCCCCTGCATTATCGAGAATGGTCCGCAAAGCATGGACTTGTTCCGGGGAAATACCGCCCGCCACTGGAATCGCGAAATAGCCCATATTTTGCTGCTGCGCCGTGGCCATGATGACCTCACCCGGTGTTTGCATATCCGACTCCCCGTCCGGGCGGTTATTGACGATGATACCAATCCCGGCTTCGGCAAAGTTCGGCATTTCAGTGGGGCTGATCTGGCCGGCCACGTAATATTTATCGGATAGTTTTTTCATACTCGCATTTTGAGCCTATTTTGCTAGGGAAGGTCAATATGGAAAATCCATCATCCATCGAAAAAGGCACGACGCTCAATCTGCGCGCTTTCGCTCTTGCGACACTTGTGCCCGTGGCCATGATGCTCGTGGCCATGTGGATGAAGCCTCTCTGGCGGGATGAGTATTTCTCGCAGTTTTTCGCAGACCCCCGTGAGAGCCTGTCATTTTTGTTCGTGGACCGCTGGGCGCCGGACCCGCATCCGCCCGCCTATAATCCTCTACTTTGGCTCTGGAGTCATGTCTCTGTAAATCCGTTTTGGCAGAAGTGCCTGTCGCTGGTGTGGCTAGGCATGGGCGCGCTGGCCGCGTTAAAGCTCACGGCGGCCCGGCATAGGCAGCGGCTCCTCGTATTTTTACTTATCTGTATTGGCTCTTATTGGGTGATTTATTTCGCCACGGAAATCAGACCCTATGTGATGAATTTCACCTTGAGTGCGCTGCTGACGCTGGGCGCGGTGAAAATCCTCGAAACGGAAAAGCCCGGCCTTTCGCTTTATCTGTTCTGGTTGCTCATCGGCGTTATGCTTTCCCTGACCCATTATTTCGGGGCGCTGTGGTTTGCCTGTCTGGGATTTGTCATCGGCATAACCCAGCTCTCGAGCGGGCGAAAATCCGCCTTCATCACAACCGGGCTGATTAGCGCTATTGGTATGATCCCTATTCTGCTCTGGGCAAATTATTCTTATGGCCAGATGGATTTTAGCGCCATTGCCAATGACGCCCCCTTGGCTGAACGGTTCGTGGCCGGGGCTAAGCAATTCCTGCGCGGAATGGTGATCAAGACTTTTGGCTCGAACCCATTGATCACTTTCTTATCGCTGGGCGCCCTCGGGGCTGCGCTCATGGGGCGGAACCGGACCAATGCGGCCCTCATGCGAGCGGCGATCCTAACGGTCATCATGGCCTTCGTCCTGCATTTGTTTTTCGTGAACATGATCAAAGAGCGCGCCTTTATCGTGATCATGCCCGCCCTGCTTTGGGTTATGGCCGGAGCGATCAATGCGACGCAGCATAAATGGGCGCGGTTTATTCCTGCGGTGACCATGGTGATGCCTTTCCTCTTCATTCCGGAGTATTTCAAAAACAAGGAACAGATTCCCGAACTGCTCGCGGCCATGGAACCGCACCGGTCGGCCTGTCAGGACCAGCCCCTGGCCGTTTATTATCGACCGGCCCTGCCTAAGGATCTCTATCCCTGGACCAGTGAGAAACTGTTTGGGGATTTTGCGGGCGAGCTGGTGGATCTCAAAGAGGCCACTCACCTCAAAGAGACCCCCTGCCCGGTCCTGGCCGTGTCTGTCCTGCTGCCCAAAAATGACAAAGCCATGATCGAGGAAGCTACAGGATATCTCTTAAAGGCGGGTTATAAGCTGGACGACATTGAGTTTAGAAAGTTCGGCAAGGGCCGTACCCTGCTTTGGCTGAAATCCACAAAATAATACAGCTATGCCGAAGATTTCACCATTTTGTCATTTGCGAATCCTGTCGCGATAGACCAATTGAACTCCAACTTTGGACTACCAGAAAGTAAGACTATGGATGATCTCGATTTTCACGCGACCAATGCAGACGTGCGCGACAGCGTTCAAGACCGTTACGGTGCCGGCGCACAGGCGGTCGAAGCCGCGCTTTGCTGTCCGGTGGATTACGATCCGCAATATCTGAAAATCATCCCCCAAGAAGTGCTCGACCGTGACTATGGTTGCGGCGACCCATCCCGCTACGTCCGCGAGGGCGATGTGGTGCTGGATCTGGGTTCAGGCGGCGGTAAGATTTGTTTCATCGCCTCTCAGATTGTGGGCCCGGAAGGCAAAGTTATCGGTGTCGACATGACCGACGAAATGCTGGAGCTGTCCCGAGAGACCGCGCCGGTGATTGCCGAAACCCTCGGCTATGCCAATGTAGAGTTCCGCCGCGGTCACATCGAAGACCTCAAACTCGATCATGATGATCTGAATAAATGGCTGGCCGATAACCCGGTGAAAAACGCCTCTGACCTGGAAGCTATGGAAGCGGAAATCCTGCGCCTGAAAACCGAGATGACCATGATCCCGGACAATAGTGTGGACGTCATTGTGTCCAATTGCGTGCTAAACCTGGTCTCTGATTCCAAGAAAAAGCAAATGTTCGCCGAGATGTTCCGCGTGCTCAAAGTGGGCGGCCGTGTCGCTGTATCTGATATCGTCTCTGATGAGGACAGTCCGGAAGCGCTCAAGCAAGATGCGCGGCTCTGGTCCGGTTGTATCTCAGGCGCTATGACCGAAACCGCCTTTGGTGAAGCCCTCGAAGATGCCGGTTTCCACGGCGTCATGATCGACAAATTGGAGTTAGAGCCCTGGCAGATCGTCGACGGTATCGAATACCGCTCTGCCACTTATCTCGCCTATAAAGGTAAGCAAGGTGAATGCCTCGAGAAGAACCAGGCCGTCATCTATAAAGGTCCATGGCGCAATGTGCAGGATGATGACGGACATGTCTTCCGCCGCGGCGAGCGCTCTGCCGTTTGCGAAAAGACATTCAACCTCTTGCAAAAAGAGCCCTACGCCGATCAGTTCATCGCCATCGAACCGGCTGTCCCGGTCACCGAGCGGATCGAATGGCCGGCCTCTGATTGTGGCGTTCGCATTCGCGACCCACAAGAAACCAAGCAGGGCAAACCCAAAGTGACAACCGACCCGTCACAAAGGGAAAACAGCTGCTGCTAGA
>JAHDBU010000170.1 GCA_020630275.1 Hellea sp. | reverse complement strand
GCCCGGTCATTCATATCAACAACACGACGCCAAGTGATACGTCGGGGGTCGATATTGAGCTCATTCCCCCACTGCATGTGATTGTCGAGCATTGCTGAAATCAGGGAGTGCGCAGAGGTGATAGCATGAAAATCACCATTAAAATGCAGATTGATATCTTCCATTGGGAGGACTTGCGCACGGCCACCACCAGCGGCGCCGCCCTTCATACCGAAACAAGGCCCAAGAGACGGCTCACGAAGGCAAACCATGGATTTAACACCGATACGGTTTAATCCATCATTCAATCCAACAGATGTCGTGGTCTTCCCCTCACCTGCAGGCGTTGGCGTAACCGCGGTGACAAGTACAAGTTTCCCGTCAGGACGGTCTTTGATTTCATCGATATAATCGAGGGAAAGTTTTGCTTTATAGTGACCATAAGGCACGAGAGCCTCGGACGGAATGCCTAGTGTATCATCGGCCAAAGGCAAAATAGGGTTCATCTTGGCCGCACGGGCGATTTCAATATCAGGCGCGCCAGGTGCTGGCAGGTTTTGCTGGGTCATTATTCTCTCCCCCCAATTTATGCTTGGATTGCTACGCAATTCCGATTTGACTCACTATAATTAATACGACATTTTGTGTCACATAAACGACATATTGCACAGATAGCAAACTAGCCGTTAAGAGCTTATAACGGGAGAATTTTTGATTAGGCTAATGAGATATAATCATATTTTAAGATGATATGATTTCAGATAAGACGCCCCATCAAAATTATGCATGATGGCTAAAACGGGATTGTTATTATGACGAAGATTACACCCTTGCGCCGATCCGGAGAAATGATCAATTATTATGATCCCAATGAGGTTTTCGTCACACCGGCGATGACAAGCAAACTCCAGAGTTTGGGTTATAAGCTACCAAATCTCAACAAAATCAGACATTACCGCCGCGACCGAATTTTAAAAGAAATGGAAAAGCGCAAAGTGGATGCTTTGCTCCTCTTTGACCCGCTTAATATTCGTTATGCCACAGACAGTTCGAATATGCAGCTTTGGACAGCCCATAATCTGGCGCGAGCTGCGCTTGTTACGGTTGATGGTTATGTCATCCTTTGGGATTTTACAAAATGCGAACATATGACAGCGCATCTGGACCTCATCGATGAGGTTCGCACGGTTGCTGGGTCCTTTTATTTCGAATTCGGCGATACGGTCGGCGAACAGGCGAAATCTTTCTGCAAAGAGGTCCAAGATATCCTGACATCGCGTAAATTGTCCGGGCCCATTGGCATTGACCGTATGGATACAGATATCGCCAAAGCTTTTTTCGCCACTGATTTAAATATCATCGCCGGTCAAACGGTTATGGAACACGCCCGGGTAATTAAATCCCCTGACGAAATTCTGGCTATGCGCTGCGCAGTGGCCGGGTGTGAAATGGCAATGGCGGAAATGGAAAAGGCCATGCAGCCAGGTATGGCCGAGGTAGAGCTCTGGTCGGTCTTGCACCGTGAAAACATAGCTCAAGGCGGGGAATGGATTGAAACGCGAATTCTTGCGTCTGGCCCGCGAACTAATCCCTGGATGAGTGAAGCCAGCGGGCGGATCATGAATACGGGCGAGATTATGGCCTTTGATACAGATCTCATCGGACTATTCGGCATTTGTGTTGATACGTCGCGAACGTGGCTGGTCGGTGACGCAGACGCCCGCCCCGAACAAATCGAGATGTATAAAATTGCCCATGAGCACATCGAAACAAATGCCACATTACTCGCCCCTGGTGTGCCCATGCGCGACCTGACATTCAAAGGCCATGAACTCCCACCCGAATATCAAGCCAAAAAATATTGCGTGAAAATGCACGGCGTTGGTCTGTGCGATGAGTTCCCCAGCATTTATTACCCGGACAATTATATCGAAGGGGCGTTTGACTACCACCTGGAGCCGGGCATGGTGCTCTGCGTCGAAGCTTATGTGGGCAAAGACGATGGCGTTGAAGGCGTAAAACTGGAAAATCAGGTTCTGGTAACAGAAACGGGCTTTGAAAATCTCACTGTCTACCCATATGATGAGCGTCTATTAGGAAACTGACATGAAAAAAGAAGACCTGAATCTTGCTGACTTTGAGCCCATTGACAGCCCATGCGTATTGGTATGTTCCGTCGACAAAGAAAGCGACCGCTGTTTTGGCTGTGGACGTTCCCGGGATGAAATCGCCCGATGGACGCTTTATACCAAAGCCGAACGCGACGAAGTCCTGGCACAATTGCCAGAGCGCCTGCCCCCGCTCCATGCCAAGCTGGAAGAGCGTCGTAAACGCCGCCGCGTCAACAAACGCCGCCAGACATCCTCGCCTGAATAATCATGTTTGGCCGTCAGCCCTTATCAAACCCCCAAACTATAGGGTTTTTACTGACGCCGAAATTTTCCATGATTGCCTTTACGGCGGCCATTGAGCCGCTTCGATCCGCTAATCGCGTAGCCAGGAAAACACTATTTAAATGGGATCTATACTCCATTGATGGCGAACCGGTCCGCGCCAGTAATGACGTAGAATTCAATGCAGATGGGCCACTACTCGAAACATCCGGTTTCGACATCTTATTTGTTTGCTCTGGCGTTCGAGCTTATGACCACCTCAATAAGAAAACCTCTAATGTTCTCAGAGCCTTAGCGCGAAAAGGTATACCATTAGGAAGCGTTTGCACCGGTAGCGCGACCCTCGCCGAAGCCGGGCTTTTGGATGGATATCGCTGCACCATTCATTGGGAAAACATAGAGAGCCTTGCCGAACGCTATCCCCGGCTCGATATTACGTCATCACTATTTGAAGCGGACCGCAATCGTTTCACCTGCTCTGGCGGATTGGCGGCCATGGATATGATGCTGCATTCCATACGACTGGATTACGGACGGGAACTGGCCATGAAAGTTGCCGATCAGATGCTCTATTCTGCAGGCCGATCGCCCGAGGATCTGCAACGCATGGAAATCACGAAACGTACCGGCGTTACCCACCCGAAAATGTTAGCGGTTATTGGTTATATGGAAGCCCATATCGAACAGCCCATAACCATTGCGCGTCTGTCAAAAGAAGTTGGAATTTCTCAGAGACAGATGGAGCGATTGTTCAAATCGGAGCTCTCAACCACGCCCACACAATTCTACAATGATTTGCGCTTGGA
>JAHDBU010000033.1 GCA_020630275.1 Hellea sp. | reverse complement strand
GGGGCAATGCTGTGGCCGTAACTTATACGCTCAATTTTTCTTATGGCAGCGGACATTCAGTGGACGGTGCGGGGTTTCTGTTAAATAATGAAATGGATGATTTCTCCTCCAAGCCCGGTGTCCCCAATTACTACGGTTTGATTGGTGCAGAGGCGAACGCTATTGAGCCGCACAAGCGCCCGCTTTCCTCTATGAGCCCGACCATTGTCCGTAAAGATGGCCGCAATGTACTGGTGACCGGGTCTATTGGCGGTTCGACGATTATCACCCAGACTTTGCAGGTGATTTTGAACGTGGTGGATTTTGATATGAATGTTCAGCGCGCCGTGCAGGCTCCGCGCATGCACCATCAATGGCTCCCAGACCTAGTCTTTGTTGAGCCGGGTATCTCTATCGATACGGTTCGAATCCTCGAGGAGATGGGGCATATCATGTCCCGCGAAGATGACGGAACATTGACGCAAAATATCAATGGCCGGGCCAATAGTGTGTCTTGGGACGGACTATATTTTTATGGGGCGGCCGATGGCCGTGATCCCAAAGGGGCCGCGAGGGGGAACTAAGCAAAAAAGAAGCCCGGCCTTTGTGACAACGAAAGGGCCGGGCTAGTATATTATCAAAAGGGAGAAATTTTCGATAATGTGTCCGGGGAAGGACACGTTCAATACAGATAAATTTCTTTCAGTATTCCAGTCATTTCAGTCGCAAAGTCTGCTTTGGTCGCCTCACGCACAAAGCTTAACCGAAAATGATGGAGAATTAGACCTAAACAACATCCGTCCATTTTCGGCTCATAAGATTGGCCGAGTTGATGATCCCCACCATGGAATAGGTCTGCGGGTAATTCCCCCAAAGCTCATTGGTCACTGGATGCATATCTTCGGACAATAAGCCGAGGTGATTGCGACGCGCGAGCACGCTCTCAAACATTTTGCGGGCTTCGTCCTCGCGTCCAATGCGGAAGAGCGCATCAATTTGCCAGAAGGTACATACCGTAAAGGCTGTTTCCGGGCGTCCAAAGTCATCTTCGGTTTTATAACGGAAAACAAAATCACCCTCACGCAGGTCGTTATTGACGGCCTCGACCGTACCAACATAGCGCGGGTCCATTGGATCGATAAAACCAATTTCCGCCATCAAAAGCACGGAGGCATCGAGGCTGTCACCGCCATAATAAGCGGTGAAGGCGTTGATGTCGGCGTTATAGGCTTTGTCCAGAATGTGCGCGTGGATTTCCTCTGCGCGCTTTTCCCAATACTTGGCTTTTTTCTTTTCACCCAAATGCGCTGCAATTTTGGAGAGCCGATCGCAGGCGGCCCAACACATAATGGCTGATGAGGTATGGACGTGGGCGAAGCCTCTAAATTCCCATATACCGGCATCAGGTGTGTTATGAACCTCGTAAGCGCGTTCACCAACAGGTTCTAATTGTTCAAACTCTGCGACGCCGGGTTTATTAAAAAGACGTTCGTCAAAAAAGGCGGGCGCGGCGGCGAGCACGACCTGGCCATAGACATCGTGCTGGATGTGCTCGGCGGCCTGATTTCCCCGGCGCACCGGCGGGTGATTACGATAGCCGGGGAGGGCGTCGACAATGTGCTCCGTCAGATCCGTTTCCAGACCAATACCAAATACGGGCTGGATATGGCCGCCTTTGGCCATAGCAACAACATTCCGCAGGAAGCGAGAATAGTGTTCCATAGTCCCGACCGCTGATAAGCGATTGAGAGCTGTCACGGTAAAATAGGAGTCTCGGATCCAACAGAAGCGATAATCCCAGTTACGCTCGGACCCATGATGTTCCGGGATAGACGTGGTTAGCGCCGCGACGATGCCACCGGTCTCTTCATAGACGCAGACTTTGAGCGTAATGGCAGCGCGAATGACCGCTTTCTGCCAATCAACCGGCACAGCCAGACGCCGGGTCCAGCTTTTCCAATAGGTTCGCGTCCGGTCCTCCCAGTCATTAGCCAGAAAGGTTGGGTTTTCGCTGACCGTTTCATCTGGTCCACAGATAAAGGCGATGTCGCCTTCCATGATAAACTCAGTGCCCTCAGCCAGATAGGATACGGGCATATTCGTTGTGACGCGAAAACCGATGCCGCCCAAATCATATTTGATATGAGAAACGCCGCGCTTGGAATCTAATGGGCGTTCGCCCCAGTCGCCTTGCGGAGAGAGTTCGATACGAATTCGGGGTGAGCCTTTTTTGCGGCGGAGGTGACGAACAAAAGATGTTGGTCGGAAGATACGACCTCGATTATTAAAACGTGGGGCGAAATCCGTAATTTCCAGTTCATCGCCTTTTTTAGATGTCAGCGTTGTGACCAGAATAGCTGTATTCGGCACATAGTGCTGTTCCGCCTTGTCCATATCTTCCATATGGATAGAGAAATTTCCCTGACCGTTTAAAAGCGAGTCGAAAACCGGTTGCCCATCAAGACGCGGCAAGCACAACCAATTCATACTGCCGACTTTATTGATCAATCCGGCAATGGTGCAATTGCCGATGATTCCGAGGTCCAGGTCGTGCATCTCAACACTCACGATAGCGTCTCCAGTAATTTATAAACGTCGCCGACTTTTTCGACTCTGTATTGGGCACAGGTCTTTCCTTGACCAACTTTTATGCCGGTCCCGCCCAGTTTCTGCGCTCTGGCGATAGCGTCCTCATCGGTAGTGTCGTCGCCGATCATGACAGGGCGTCGTCCAGAAAATGCCGATCGCTGCATTTGTCGGGCGAGGGCTTCGCCCTTGTCGGCCGCAAACAATTTGACTTCGCAGATATTATTCCCCGTTTGCACTTTATAGCCCTCGTAATCGGCGACAATAACTTCCAGTCCGGAAATACAGGCTGGGCCATGTTGTGGCGCCGCACGGTAATGTAAAGCTGCCGTAGGGCCTTTTTCCTCGAGCCGCGTACCTGGCAGGGACTTCACCAGTTTTTTCATATCGCCAATCATAGGCGCGGGTAGCTCGGCTTTGGCTGGAATAATCCGCGACCCCGGCGGCATGGCATAAAGACCATGATTGCCCATGCGCCAAATATTATCAGGTGTTCTTCGGTTCAGGTCTTCGATGTCACGACCACTGATAACGGCCAAAGCACCCTTGAGTTTTCGGGCGCTATTTCGAATAAGTATTGCAGCCGCATAGGGCATGAAAACGGAATCCGGATTATCCTGCAATGGTGCTAGGGTTCCGTCAAAATCTAGGAACAAGGCCATATCCCTGGCCAAAGAGAACCGGGGCGATAAAGCTTGGGTCATGCGCGCATTTTCTCCTTTTGCATGTCTACAACGTCACCTTCCATAAATCGTTTTCGCCACCAGTTGATATCTTGTTGGTTTATGCCGTCCCAGAGGGCTTTCCAGCGGGTTTTGCGTTCTTCCAGCGACATATCCAAGGCTTGGACAATAGTGTTGGCGACCGCCTCTGTATCGTGAGGATTGACGATGAGCGCTTCTTTCATTTGCTCCGCTGCGCCTGCAAATTGCGACAGAATAAGAACACCGGGATCTTCAGAGTCTTGAGCGGCGACAAATTCCTTAGCGACCAAATTCATGCCATCCGCCAGCGGTGTAATCAGGGCGACATGAGCTTCCCGGTAAATACCAGCGAGTTCTTCACGCTCATAGCTACGGGTATGATAGCGAATCGGAGTCCAATCGAGTTCAGCAAAATCGCCATTTATACGTCCACATAGGCCATCAAGTTGATGGCGCAGATCAGAGTATTCCTTGACGGATTTGCGTGAAGGTGGCGCGATTTGGGTAAAAGATACGTTCTCGCGGGCGTGGGGAAATTTGCGGAACATTTGCCCGACCGCTTCAAATCGTTGTGGCAGACCTTTGGAATAGTCCAAACGGTCGACACCTAGGATCAGACGGCGTTTACCTAATGCTTGTCGGATTCGAGCACCTGTTTTTTTGGCCGGTGGCAAAGTGGCGGTATAGGCCATATCCTGAGCGTTTAGCCCGATAGGACAGTGGCGTACAATGAGCGTGCGTCCACCGACTCGGACATGTTCATCCATCACGCGTTTTCCTTTAAATTCTTCTTCGACATAACGGATGAAGTTCTTGACGTCTTTTTTGGATTGAAACCCCAAAATATCAAAATGGCAAAGGGCTTCTGCGAGTTCGCGGTGTTGCGGGCAGGCCCGAAAAACCTCAGGTGCAGGAAACGGAATATGCAGGAAAAATCCGAGACGTCCGTCCCAAGACGCACCTCGTAAATATTTCGCCAAAAGCATGAAGTGATAGTCATGAACCCAGACGAAATCATCCTTTTTGGCGTGTATCTTAATTAAATCGGCAAAAGCGTCATTGACTTCCCGATATGTCTTGAAGGCCCTGTTATTAAAGCGCACCAAATCTAGCCTGTTGTGAAATAACGGCCACAAAACAGAATTCGCATAATCGAGATAATAGCCTTTGTGCTGATCTTGCGTCAGATCCATAACAGCAAAATCGATTCCGTCAGAATTTTCGGTTCGAACACGGTTTTCCGAAGAATTAATCTCCCCGCTCCAACCAATCCAGAGTCCCTGGCTACGGGCGATAGCATCCCATAATGCGACAGCAAGGCCGCCAGCTCGCGCATCCGCATCTAAGGGTGTACGATTGGAAACAGCTACCAATCGGCCGCTATTTCCTGGTTTTCGGGCGCCTCCGAACACGGAAGAGTTTGCGCCACTCTCTCTGTTCGACCATTCACCTTGTGTGATTTTTTTATCGGTCATGGCAATTCTATCACACAAAAAGTTTAATATGCCTTCAAAGCGGTTTTAAGGACTCATTTAGAACAAGGTAAAAATAGGCTTAATGACACGTTCACCTTTGACTAAGAATTAGCTAGGGTCCCCTCGAATCGAGGAACTCAATGGCTCAGAATATCAGCCCGGAAATTGACCGTCTGATCAAGCTCCTGTCCAAACTGCCGGGGCTGGGTCCGCGTTCGGCCCGTCGGGCGGCGTTGGAGCTCATTAAAAAACGCGAACCGCTGATGAAACCGCTCGTCACTGCTATGGCAGAGGCGGCGGAAAAAATAGAAGAGTGTGATATTTGCGGCAATGTGGACGCCGCCAATCCCTGCCATGTTTGTACGGCCCCGGCGCGGGATCAAAGCCTGATCTGTGTGGTGCAGGATGTCGGCGATCTCTGGGCCATGGAACGGGCGGCCACGTTTAAAGGCGTCTACCATGTGCTCGGTGGGACACTATCCGCCATTGATGGCATCCGGCCCGAAGATCTCCGCATTGCCAGCCTGGTCGACCGTGTCAAAGCGGGTGGTATTTCCGAAGTTATTCTCGCCATGAATGCCACGGTCGATGGTCAGACGACGGCCCATTACATCACCGACCATATTGAGGGACATGGGGTGACGATTTCGCGCTTGGCGCACGGCGTACCCGTAGGTGGGGAGTTGGATTACCTGGACGACGGGACGATTAACGCCGCCCTAAATTCCCGGCGACCGTTTTAAATCTCTTCCAATACACTCGTCCCTTTGGAGCGATCGCCACAGGTCCACTGCCAGCGTTCGTGCAGGCGGATTTTGCCGTTTTCCATAACTTCAGGGCGCGATTTGCATTTGCCGGTCATGATCGTGCCTTCATAGGTAATGTGGTGATAGCGGAAATTGATATTACCGTCCTCGTCGACCAGACCAAGAATATGCCCATATTCAATCTCTCCACCGGAATATTTCCCTTTTAGAAGGTCACCCTTCTGAAAATATTGAAAGACCGTGTCTTTACCGGTCTGCGTCCGACCACTGCTCTCGAGGATTTTGAACAGCCGACCGTCATACCACATCATCGATCAGGCCTTCTTGCGAAAGTCCGCAATATTTGTGGGTTCGGTTTGATCCATATGGTCTTCAATGGCATCGATTTTATCCGCCCGCTTGGTTATCTTCCCCGTGGATATCCGTATTTGTCGCATATCTTCGGTGGATTGGTCAAAGTGTTGTTGCAGCTTGGCAACGCGCGTATCCAAAAGCGCAACGTCTTTGGCCATCAAGCCCACTTCCTTTTGGATAATATGAGCTTGTTCGCGCATAGCCGCGTCTTTCATGACGGCGCGCATGGTATGAAGCGTCGCCATAAAAGTGGTTGGCGACACGATCATGACCTTTTGTTTGAACCCGGCTTCGATGACCTTGGGGAAATGTGTGTGCAGTTCTGCATAAATAGCCTCAGACGGCAGAAACATCATGGCCACATCATGGGTCTCACCAAAAATCAGATATTTCTCTGCAATGTCTTTAATGTGCCCCTGCACATCCCGGGCAAAGTCCCGGCGAGCCATATCTTCTTCGGGAGAATTCTCGACCTCCATTAAACGGCGCCAGCTTTCGAGTGGAAATTTCGAATCAATTGCCACATCACCTTGGTCGCCGGGCATGTGAATCAGCGCATCGACCCGCTTGCGATTAGAGAGCGTCGCCTGAAAGGAATAAGTTTTAGGGGGAAGGTAATCAGAAATTAGATCCTGCATTTGCTTCTCGCCAAAGGCACCGCGGGCTTGTTTGTTCGATAACAGATTCTGCAGCCCTGATACCTCCCCCGACAAAGTCTCTATGTTTTTCTGGGCCCGGTCAATCAGGGCCAGGCGCTCATGTAATTGTTTCAGGTTTTCCGAGTTCCGTTCCTGTGTTTCAACAATGGATTTACCGACGCGTTCGGAAACATTGTCCAACCGCTGGTCTAATGACTCGCGTAACATAAGTTCACGCTTGGCCGACTCTTCGGCCATCTGGCTGAGACGTCCCTGAAGCTCTGCCTGTTGGCGGTGAACATGATGAATGTGCTGTCCCCACATGCGGGATGCCCGCCGCGAGAGATAAAGCGTGATCAAAATACTCACGAGGATCAGGGCCAATCCTGCGAAAATTTCAACGAGTGTGACGGAAATATCGCCATAAGTAAAAACCGGTTCCATGGCTTTTGTTCTCATAATTTGCGCGACTCCGCAACAAATGTTTTCGTTATGTTCTTTTCTCTCGTATAAGTGACTTGATTTTTCGTTAATGGCCATTAACCACTTCGAAAATTTCAATCCCGGGAGACTAAAATGAAATATTCAATTCTTGGTACATTGCTACTAGGCGGAGCGCTAACCGTATCGGGTTGCAAACAGTCTACGACATCCGAAGCGGCCAAAAATTCGGCGAGTGCAAAAGCCGAAACTCCTGTTGAAAAAGTTTATACATTAGCGGATGCCGTAGCCGATCCAGGCCGGGCCGGGGCTTCTGAAGCTGACAAGTTTCGAAATCCGGCAGAGACGCTGGCCTTTTTCGAGGTCGAGCCTGGCAAGAATGTTGCCGAAGTGTGGCCAGGTTATTACACGCCCATTCTGGCGAAATATTATAAAGAGAATGAAGGCAGCTACACGGCCGTGATTTATCCGGACGGAGCAGGCGAATATACCGATAAGCGCAATAAGGCTTTCCGAGATAAATATGTTGGGAATGCGGAATATGGCGATATCGCATATGGCGCTTTTGGTCAGGGTCATGGTGCTATGATGGAACCAGGAACGGCGGACGTCGTGATTTCGCGTAGAAACGTTCATAACTGGATGGGTCGTGGATATGCTGACGAAGCCTTTGCAGAATTTTATGCGGCTCTAAAGCCAGGTGGCATTCTGGGCATTGTCGAGCACCGTCTTCCCGAGACCATGGAGCAGGACCCTCGTGGACGAACCGGTTATGTTCAAGAAAGCTACATGAAGGATTTGGCGGCGCGGGCCGGCTTTGAATTTGTCGGTTCCAGCGAGATCAATGCCAATCCAAAAGATACGGCGGATCATCCATTTGGTGTCTGGACATTACCGCCTCGCTCACGCACGCCGAAAGAAGGTACGCCCGAAGCGGTGGACTTTGATGCTGAGCTTTACAAAAATATCGGCGAAAGCGACCGGGCGACACTAAAATTCCGCAAACCAAAGTAGGAATATTGTTAACGCCCATTCATTTTTGGGCGTTATTTTTACTGGAATCGGTAACCTTTTTGGCTCTATAACTCCGGAAATAATATCGAAAGGATCCTGTTATGGATAACGCAGACATCGTTGCAAAAATGAAAGAGGCACTGGCCGCCTCAGGCGGAACGGATAAATCCGTCAAATTTGACTTTGGAGACGATGGTAAAATCTTCCTCCAGGGCGAAGATGCTGTTGAAGGTGACAATGATGCGGACTGCACGATCTCCGTTTCCAAAGACGACTTTTTGGCTTTGGCCGCCGGTGATCTCGATCCGATGATGGCTTTCATGTCCGGTAAGCTGAAAGTCGCGGGTGACATGTCCGTGGCCATGGGTCTGCAGAGCCTTTTTAGCTCTATGTAAATTACCCTGTAGGGTATAAAGAGGGCCTCCTATATGTTTTGGGGTGGCCCTTTTTTTTTGGGGGGGGAAAGGCCTGGTTGGGGATTAAATTTGGCGCAAGCAAATAAATTCGAGACAGCTCCAGTTGTTCGACCCTGGGATGGTCCTTTACCGGAGGTGATCACTCGGCAGGCAGAGTTTTTCTATATCCATCACGAAGGTGTCCGTCTGAGGGTCATGTTGGCGAAGACGCCTAATCCTGATCCTCGCGGCTCCATAATTTTAAGTCCGGGGCGCACGGAATTTATCGAGAAATATTTTGAAACTGTGGAAGACTTCCTTAGTCGCGGTTTTAACATGCTGGTCATTGATCCCCGCGGCCAAGGGCTCTCTGACCGTCTTCTCGAAGATCGCCTAAAAAGTTATGTTGAGAGCTTTCAAGATTATGCTGATGATTTTGCTTTTGGCATTAAAGCCTTTGAAGCTGATTTGCCAAAACCGCATATTGCCATGGGGCATTCTATGGGTGGATGTATTGTTTTGCTGGCGGTTCTATCGGGTGTTGTCAACCCGAGTGCCGTTGTGTGTAGCGCGCCTATGACAGGTATTTTTGATATCGAAAACCGTCTGTCAGAAATGATTATTAATGTCTTCAATCTGCTAGGCATGTCGAAACGGAATATTCCATTTCAAAAACAAACAGGCGGCCTGCCGGTTCCGTTTAAGGGAAACAAGCTCACATCAGATTTTGACCGGTTTCAGCGTTGGGCCAGCTATTTTAAAACCACGCCGGAGCTCCGGGTAGCCGGCCCAACGATTGCCTGGGTCAAACAGGCGCTCTGGGCTATGAATTATATCAACCGAAACGCTCGCCAGCTGAAGGTTCCGGGCCTAATTGTAGCTGCAGGCGGAGACCCGATTGTTGACCCTGCGTCTAATTCTAAATTCGCACACATGGCGGGTATAGATTTTAAAGTCGTACCCGGTGCTCTTCACGAAATCTTTATGGAAAAAGATGAATTCCGAGACCAGTTCTTCGAAAGCTTTGACACGTTTTTGAATAAACAGGGGCTTTAGCTGTCCGCACTCACCCGTTTTGCATTCGCTCCCGCTTTGTGATATACTTAAAATATACTTTATTATAAGGGGCGCGACTCACCGTTTTGGTAAGGGCTATTTCTTGGATATTTCAAGTTTGCCATAAATCTGCCCTTTTTATGATGTCAGATGTTAATGCGGAGCGAGTTGAGGAACTCTCCTTTAAAAGACTGATCTGAATACCCATATTGGGAGGTATAAGAAAAAAAGAGAGACACATGACGAGTAAGATCGACAGATTCATGGTGAATCTGGGCTTCTCGAAAGCCGAGATTCGCAAGGTCCGGCACCGAAACGCTTTATACGCGGGAATTGGTGTTATGGCCGCATTAGCCGCCTTAGGCTTGGCTCTAAATTTGGGCCTTTAAACCCTATTTATAGGGACCATAGGCATGACAACTGACCTCATGATCATTGATCATGCCGACAGCCTGCATAAACGCGTAAACTATAACGGGCCCGACAAACTTAAATCCGCGTTTCTTTAGGTCTTTGGAAAGAGCAATAGACTCAGGTGAATCAACGGGTACCTGAGATCGATCGGTCCATGTATTTATGATGGGGGTACCGCCGACGTAACTCCAAAGATATTCACTGAAATCAATGCCCTTTTGATCGCGCATGTTCAAAAAAACCTGGGCATTAGAAATGGCTGCATTGATTTTAAGCTTCGAACGAATAATGCCCTTGTCGGAAAGCAAGCGCTCCCGGTCTTTGTCTGTGTAAAAGGCAATAATATCCGGATCGAGTCCGTCAAAAGCCTTCAGAATGTTCTCGCGTTTGCGCAATATTGTGATCCAGGCGAGACCCGCCTGCATACCGTCTTGGATGAGTTTGGAAAACAAGGCCTTATCGTCTCTGATCGGTCGGCCCCACTCCGTGTCGTGATAATTGCAATACAACTCGTCTGTCGGTGGAACCCAGGCGCAGCGGGAAAGATTTGGGTTGTGGCTCAAAGATGTTTCTCCATAGCGATATCTGCGCGCGCGTAGCGGGGATGTGGACCCTCATGGGTGACGACCCAGTCGCATCTTTTGTAAAGTCGGATGGCGGCTGCGTTGATTGTATTGCTGATCAGGTAAATGCGGTTCAGGCCCAGCTCATCTTTGGCATAAGTCTCGACTACATCCATCAGGGTTTTGCCGACGCCTTTGCCTTGAAATTTGGGATCAACGGCCATTTTAGTGAGTTCCCATTCTCCTTCATCATCCTGTTTCAGGGCGACTACACCGGCGACCTCGTTTTCAATGACAGCTGCGAAAATGGAATTGCCGTTTTGCGCATAGATTTCTGGATGATCATACATTTTCTGATCCGAAGTCTCCACATGGTGCAGGTCTTTGATCCAGGCAATATTAAGCTCGGCAAAGGCGCGAAAATCGCGCGGATCGTTACGTCGAATGTCCATCCGGCAGGTCCAACAATTTAATCTCTCGGCCGTCAATCATAAGCGGGGTATTATCGTCTGGCAATCGGTCATGACGGATCATGGCCATGCCATAGCTCGACCGGTGATGCATAACCGAGCCAATCACTCTTTCTCCGGCTTTGATATCTTCGCTTATTAAATCGCCTGAAAAAGAGAACCCCCGCATGCGTTTCTTGACGTCGGTCTTGCGGTACATTCGACTGACGACTTCCTGTCCGACAAAGCAGCCTTTCTTGAAATCGACGCCGTTCAACAAGTCCATATTGGTATTGGCAGGGAAGGTTTCACCGGTTTCAAAATCTATAGCACTGTCCGGAATGCCGAGAGTGAGGCGGTGTTGATCATACGCATCCGGGCCGACTTCACAATCCAGACCTTGTCCATAAATTCGACGCCCCAGTTCCGGATGGCGTGGATCCTCAACTCCTTCATGCCCCGTTCCACCCCAGGCGGCACAAACGTCTAATTCCAAAGGCTCAATGGTAATAGGAGCTCGGAGCTTATACATGGATAGCCGCTTGATGAGGCTATCCGAATATTTCGCAGCCACATCCAACCACCAGTCTTTTTCGTGACGGATGGCAAAAAAGTCAGCGATTATTTTACCCTGCGGGGTCAGCAGGGCCGTAAAATTGATATGATTGTCCAAATTATTCGTGACGAGACCGGACAGCCACTCAGTCACTCCGTCCCCAGAGATTTTAAGAATTTTTCGATCAAGTTTCGCAATAGCCATGCCGCTCATATAGGGCAATTATGAGAGAATTGAAGGGAAGAAAGGCGACGACCGCGGTCAAACATGAACATAATGTGAATAGGGACTTCACCTTGGTCTCAGTTTTGCTATGATAGCGTTTACCATGCGCATCTTTTTTAAGCCTGTTTCATTTAGATCCATCCTGGCAATTTCTACTGCATTTGTGTTCTTGCCTGCCGCAATTGGGCAAGCACAAAGTTACAAATCCTATCCTGATGTTGTGGTGCAAACGACGGGTCAAAACAGCATTCAGACCACCTATAGCGCCACTCAATCCCTACCGGATCTGTCGCCGGATGCGATCGCTGCGGACGTAGTTTCCAAATATGATCCGCTCTCAGGCCGAACAGAATATTTGGCCCAGGATTTCGATCCATTTGAGCAGGACAATGAAGTTGCTGGTTCAGCGCGCCTGCGTTCCGCGTCTAGCGGTATGACGCGGGATGGTGCGAGCGTGGTTGGCGGTGCCTATCTAGATGTGACGGTCGTTTACTCATCAGACTCCCGAGATCCTTGGGATGGCAAACGCCTTGAACACGGCGTCTATATGAATGGTCAGCCGGTCGATTATATGAGCTATGATATTCAGGCGCTCGATTGTCAGCGTGACGTGACTTATGTGACCTATGATGACAGCTATTACCGGGGCGCATCTTATGGCTATCTGGGCGGTCTTTACCGGCCTTTCCCCCGCTATCGAGGATCAAGCCGATATTATCGGGAATGTGACCGGATCCGCTACGGTAATTGGCGCGGCCTTCGTGATAACTATGTAGATTATTCAGGTTATGACCGTCGCTGGCGTAGCGATAGACGACTACGTTCGGAAATCCGCGAGACGATCCGCGAAAGAGTCACGGGTGAGAGCGGTCGTTTCATCGACGGCGACTTAGGGGCTCGAATGGAGGACAGTCAGGTCCAAGACCGCCGATCGGATGAACGTATTAATGAAGACATTCAGCAGCCTGTTTCCGGACGACGCGGACTGATCATGTCAGATAGTTATCCCGCAGAATCTTCGAGCTTGTCCCGTCGAAGACAGGAAATCGAGCAAATTAGAGTCTCTGGAGCTACGGCTGGTGTTCCCCGATTGTCAAACGCCGTACCTAGACTTTCCAGCCCTCGGATCAGAATCCCGGCCCGAACGCGCGAAATAACCTCGCCGGTTCAACGCTCCGCTCCTTCTGAGAGGTCGCGCAGGTCGAACCGGTCCGCCAGGAGTGAAGCGCCTAGAACGCGCACGCTGCAAACGCCACGAGTTCAGACAACGAGAGCTGAGGCTCCCCGTTCTGAATCTCCAAGGCATTCAAAGCCCGCTCGGCGTTCGGTTCCGGACCGTAGCGTTAAACCCGCGGTAAAGCCATCTCCACGCGCCAGCGGACGCACAGCCCCTAAACCCAATCGATCATCCTCTTCGAATGGTTCTAATAATCGTTCGTCGTCATCACGGCGTTCTTCGAAAAAGCCGAGTTCTACTCGGTCCATAAACCGATCATTTGGTGATCGTATGCGCTCGCCCACGCCACGCAACCGCCGCTATTATTCAGGTGGTAGCTATACAGACCGCTATGAAAAAACTCGTTGTATTAAAGAAGAGCGGATCACTTTGCATATTCCGGAAGACCGTTTGTTGGCGGCTAGGTTTGACGGTTTGTCCATTGCCTTGCTAGATCAGAATGGTCAGGATATTCCGGTCTATATACCGCCAAATTATGTGGAAGGTTTCATCAAGGCCAACCCATATATAGGGCAGTACGGATCTACTTCGGCACCAAGATATTACCCGACCAATCCAATTCGGTAGAGAAACTGTTCCATATTGGAACGGTTAGAAGAAAAATTGCAGAATTGAAGGTCACCCATTTGGCATGTGGTTTGCATCACTTTGATCGACGATAGAAGAGAACCAATCTTTTTAACGTTTGCCGAGAGGTTACTCCCACATCCAACCGGCAGTCCTTTTTCTAAATCCCACAAAAAAACCCCTCACTACGGTGAGGGGTTTTTCTTCGTTTTCTTAGAGAAATTAGTTGAGGCAGCGAGGTTCGTGCGGACTATCGAGTAAAAAGGCCGGAATCTCGACCTCGAAGCGGTCACCCTCCGGTGTCTGAACGTAGTAGTTTCCTAGCATCATGCCGGAAGGCGCTGTCAACGGGGCGCCGGATGTATACCGAAAAACTTCGCCAGGCTTTAGAACAGGCTGCTCCCCTACAACGCCAGTTCCCCGGACCTCTTGAACCTGTCCGCGGCTATCGGCGATTTTCCAAAATCGCTCAACAACTTTCAAATCTGTTTCTGTCTGATTTTCAATTTCGACCGTATAGGCCCAAATAAAACGATCATCATCGGGCGAGGATTGCTCGTCCAGAAAGTCGGGTTCTACCCGCACAACAACGTCGCGTGTCTTTTGCTCGTACACGTCTTCCCTCTCTTACGTTTCCCTACCCCGGGACGTGGATTGACTTCGTTCATTCACTAATCTTTGTCCAGGCGCAAGCGTCTTATCCACACTTGGCGCTTTAATTACAGTTCATTCTTGCCTAAGGCGAAGGGAATGATAGGGAAATGTCCATGAAACAGGGAATATTGGCAAAACAGGCCATTAAGGGCCTTATTGAACGGCAAAATATCGTGTCTGTTGTGGCACCGGACGATTCCCAAATCCAACCGGCCAGCTTGGATTTGCGGCTTGGGCACACCGCCTACAGATTGCGCGCCAGTTTTCTGCCCGGCTCCGGGCGGACAGTTGCCGATTGCTTGCCTGATATTACCTTACACGAAGTGGATATGCGCGAAGGGGCCGTTTTGGAAACCGGCTGTGTTTATCTCGTACCCCTACAAGAAGGCCTGGCGTTGCCTTCCGATCTGGCAGCGGCTGCCAACCCCAAAAGTTCAACGGGCCGACTGGACGTATTTACCCGGGTCATTTGCGACGGGGCTGATGAATTTGAGGCTGTTCCGGCTGGTTATAAGGGGCCGCTTTATGTTGAGATAGCGCCGCGGACCTTTTCAATTCTGGTGAAACCCGGGGATCAGCTCGTGCAGCTGCGGTTTCGCGCCGGCGCCCATAAAACCCTGTCCACTCAAACCGTTAGTATTAATCTTAAGGGGGATGGCCCCGACGATATTATAGGCTACCGAGCGCGGCGGCATTCCGGTTTGGTGACCGTATCCGGTGTGGGAGCCCATAAAGCAAGAGATTACTGGGAGCCTTTGAGAGCCCCGGACGGCCAACTTATCCTGGATCCGGGCGAATTTTATATTTTGGCCTCGAAAGAAGCCGTCGAAATCCCAACCGATCAGGCTGCCGAAATGGCACCGATCGCAACGGAAATCGGTGAGTTTCGCGCGCATTACGCCGGGTTTTTTGATCCGGGTTTTGGAGTGAGGGCTATGGGCGGCACCGGATCTCGGGCCGTATTGGAGGTGCGAGGGCGAGATGTGCCTTTCTTGCTGCGCCATGGTCAACCTGTGGCCAAACTGGTGTTTGAACCCATGCAGGAAACGCCCGAAGTTCTATATGGCCAAAACGGTTCCCATTATCAGGCTCAAGGCCTCCGATTGTCCAAACATTTTGCAGACTAAACAGATTATAAAATCGGGGGTTGTGGGTTGCAAAAATTCCCGCTAATTTGATATCGTAATCAAGTGGGGGAACAAAATGCGTATCATCGTTTTTACATTTATTTTATCGATTGTCCTGAGCGTATCAGCTTTTGCCAAGCCGCCGGCACTACCTCTCAAATGAGAAAAACCGTAAGAAATTCTTCGCTGAGCTAGACAAGTTCCTCAATAAAGCCATCGGCGATAGCGAATTTGCTCGCTAATTTACGCCGAACAACTCGCCCCGCCCAATACGCAAAACTTGGCACAATGGGGGTGATTTAACTGAACAGGGGTCAGGCTCTCTTTGAGGGTCTGGCCCATTTCGAATTGCGGGTCATCCCATAAAAGCGTGCAAGAAAGCAGGGCAGGACGATCTGCTCCCTTACGTTTGACCAGCATGCGGGAATTGGCGCACATCATAGAGCGCGGGTCAATGGATAGAATACCCCAGCATTCCGTGGTAATTTCGGGAACGTCCACTGTCTCATCCATTTCGGGGAATAGCATCACGGCTGCGGGATCATTGGCATCAATCTTCCATCCTCGCGCCGAAATCAACTCCGCAAACCCTGCCCGAGCGTCTGCCTGGCTTTCGCTGAACATGGCCCGTCCTGCGATGTGAAGATTAAACCCGTGCTCTGTCAGCCAATCGAGCCCCTTCAAGGCAATCTCAAAACTGCCCGCGCCCCGCTCTTCGTCGTGGCCTTTGGCCGAGAAATGATCGAGACTGACGCGCATGGTGATTTTATCGGCGTATGTTTCCTTGAGTTCCAGTAACGCCTTTTGCACGCGCGGCCGCATCATCGGTTTCATGGCATTGGTTAGAACCAGCAGGTTGTGTCCGCGTTCCAGGATCATTTTGCACATGCGGGAAAAATGCGGGTTCATGCAGGGCTCACCCCCTGTCATACCGATTTCCACAGCGCCCAAACCCATCTCATCAATCTCATCCAGATAAGGGGCCAGGTCTGTGTCTTTCAAATAAAGAAAGTGATCGGCTGTGGGCGAGCTCTTAATATAGCAATTGGCACATTCAATGTTGCAAAGGCTTCCGGTATTTAGCCAAAGTGTCTTTAAGTGATCCCACTTAACGACCGCGCGGGTATCGCCCTTGGCCGTGATAAACGGATTTTTAAACTTGGATGGATCGATCAGAGCGTTCATGGGGAGCTTTTAGCGGATATCACTTTCGGGCCAAGACACAATTTCGTGTGGGAGACTTTATGTTTCCTGCGTCGTCATATTCAACCCGATCGCCCCTGCCAGGATGAGACCAATAAAACCCATCTGGGTGGGGGACAAAGATTGTTCAAAATAGAAATATCCCAGCACGGCAATCCCGACAATGCCGGCCCCGCTCCAAATCGAATACATAACGCCCATAGGCAATTTTTTGAGCGCAGGAGCAAAGAAGAGAAAGCAAAGACAATACAGAACCAGGGATGCCAGTCCGTATCCGAGGTCAGAAAAACCGTCTGAGAGTTTCAAGAAAAACGTCCCTGCTATTTCTAACAAAATCGCGATCGTCAGATAGAACCAGCCCGACACATTTTTCCCCGTTTATTGTTGCTATTTGGCTATAGGAAAATCAACTCCCGGCGCAAGCGATTGTTGCAGAGTTGTGCGCATAATTTTGTTCCACCGTGGAACAGATAAATTTCCACAGTGGAACAGGCGGCAATGGGCGTTGAATGGCGTGGGACACGGTGTGGTGTTTCTTGTTGTTTTACGATGAATTGTAAAGGGCGCTTGACATGTTAAGGGTCCTTGACTATGTAAAGGGTGCTTAACAGTGTGGAGAGTAAAATGAGCCCTTCGACAGCGAAGAAACGTTATTTGACGAATACGG
This sequence comes from Hellea sp., assembly GCA_020630275.1. GTDB lineage: Bacteria > Pseudomonadota > Alphaproteobacteria > Caulobacterales > Maricaulaceae > JACOMS01. The sequence continues at coordinate 2,773 of JAHDBU010000033.1, read as the reverse complement.
CCATATCAATGGGCGTTTATTTGGCGGCCGTTTTTGGGGCCAGCTATGTCATCAAGAATTTCGAATTTGCGGCCGTGGTCAAATATATATTGGCCGTATTACCGGCTTTGTGCGTCTGGTGGTTTTTATGGGGCGCTTATCGCTTTTACCAAGAGACGGATGAGTTTGAGCGTTCGCGCCTGATTACCGGCATGCTGATCGGCATTCTGGTCATACTCGTAGTGACAAGCGGCTATGGCTTTCTGGAACTTCTGGCTGACGCTCCGCATATCTCTCTGTTCTGGGTCTTTCCTTTATTTTGCGCCGCCGGTGGTCTCGGGCGATATTTCACCAAAATTGACGGCGAAAAGTGCTAGATGAAAAACCGACTTAAAGAGTTACGCACAGGGCAGGGGTGGTCGCAAGCAGCATTAGGCGACAAGCTTGATGTCTCCCGCCAGACCATTATTGCCATAGAAACTGGACGCTATGATCCTTCCCTGCCTCTGGCTTTTAAACTGGCGCGGCTGTTCGATTGCCGGATAGAGGATATGTTTGATGATGAAGGGGAGAATTGATTGTTGATTAAAGAACCGCGGAATTTCTTGCAAATGGGTTGCAGAGAATTATAAAATTTCCCGAACGTGGGACTTTTATGAAACTGCAAAGTGAATTTAAAATCGGGGACGTGCAGGTTTCGCCCAAACGCAACCTGCTCATTGTCGAAAAAGCCGAGCTGTCCCTGGAGCCCCGGGTTATGGACGTGCTGTGCTATCTGGCCCAAAAGGCTCCGGAAGTTGTCAGCCGCGATGAGTTGATCGATAATATCTGGGAAGTAGAATATGGCGGCGATGAAAGCCTGACCCGGGCCATCTCTGTTTTGCGCAAGACCTTCAAATCTGCTGGTGTAGAAGACGCAATTATTGAGACGATCCCGAAACGTGGATACAGGCTGGTGGTTAAGGTAGATCCCGTTAGTTCGGTTCAAAAATCAATGGAACCAGCCATCAAACAAGCGATCAAACCGTCGAAGCCAAAGGTATTGGCAATTTTGGGCGGAGTGTGTCTCGCGATGATCGCCGCTGGTTTCTTTTTAACCGGCGGAAAGGAACAGACTCCAAACCTAAACACAAAAGACCCCGTCAGAGAGTTAGCGGATACCGCAATAAGAATTTGTAATGGCAAAGAGAACGTCCTCTCGGTTGACCTGAACAAAGGGATTGAATGTAAGGTGCTAGTCTCCAAGCTTAATGAAGAGGACCGGGAAAAATATTTGGTCATGGCACAATCTCGAGACCCCAGTGTGTATATGGAAGGATTGGATCAATTAGAACGTCATGCAAACACATTTGAAGATTGGCGGCTCATTGCCGGCATGACCATAAATAAGGATCCAAGTCGTACTATTAGGGCGACGAAACGAGCTTTACAGTTTGAGCCAAATGACATCGACGTCCAGACATTTCGTATTCAAGCTTATGTGAGTACCGGAAGAAAAATCGAAGCGCTGGAAGGCATTGAGGCTCTCAATAAAGTCGCAAAAACCGAGTATGAAGTCTTTGCAGTCGCGTTTACCTTTTTGGCAATTTCATTGGAATTGGAAGACGATGAATTGATCGAAAAAGCCCATGCGGAGATCGATAATGCCCTTAATTTGATGGAGGCTAATTTACCATTGGAATTGGAAAGAGACATTGATACGGACGAGAAGCTTGCTTTTCATCCTTACTGGAATCTCGGTATCGGATATAGAATTTCCGCTGAAGCAGAAAGGGTTTTGGGAAATCTCGACACAAGTTTAAGCCTGTTGGAGCAATCGGACAAATATTTCGAGTTACTGATTCCGCTGGTAACCGGCGAAAACGTCCCTCTGCCTCATGCGCGATTGACAGGAAACAATCGCGGAAAAGCTAAAGCCTTGAAGGCTATGGGAAGGTATGACGAAGCTCTTAAGGCACGTCAGGAGAATGTACTTCATTATTTTGACATGACTGATGTTGTTGGAATTGATTTTCCCAATAACTGGTATGAAATGGGGGAACTATACTTGCTAAAAGAAGATCTACCTGATGCAAAACTCATGTTCGAAAATGCTGAAAAAGAGTATAAGTCACTATTGGATAAGAACCCCAAAAACTCCAAAGCCCTTGAGGGCCTCGAAAAAAGCCGCACGAAACTAACCGAAATTGCGGCCCAGTTAGAATCCCAAACGTCTGACTAACCCCCACAAAAAAACCCGCCTCAATGAGACGGGTTTTTTGGGGCGAAGCCTTGTTCTTTATATATTAAGCAGAGAGCTTGTCCTTGGCGGGCTCGCGCAGCACATAGCCGCGACCCCAGACGGTCTCGATATAGTGGTCACCACCTGTGGCGGACGCTAACTTCTTGCGCAGCTTACAGATAAAGACGTCGATAATTTTCAGTTCCGGCTCGTCCATGCCGCCGTAAAGGTGGTTCAGGAACATTTCCTTGGTCAGGGTCGTGCCCTTACGCAAAGAGAGGAGCTCAAGCATTTGGTATTCTTTGCCGGTCAGGTGGACGCGGTGGTCACCGACTTCAACCGTCTTGGCATCCAGGTTCACTTTGATGTCGCCGGTTGTGATAATGGATTGTGAGTGACCTTTGGAGCGACGGACAACCGCGTGAATGCGGGCGATCAGCTCATCTTTGTGGAAAGGCTTGGTCATATAGTCGTCAGCGCCAGTGCCGAGGCCGCGGACTTTACTGTCGATATCGGACGTACCGGACAGGATAAAGATCGGTGTGTTGACCTTGGCCATTCTGAGCGTCTTTA
>JAHDBU010000032.1 GCA_020630275.1 Hellea sp. | reverse complement strand
CCTAGTATTACTTTCGGTTAAGCATAAATATTCATATCTTCCCAACCAAGTCTGTTGAGCTAAATTTATTAATTTAGCGATACAAGCGTATCTGAAGTAATGCGCGGGATTGGCATGCTAAAACGGTATTTAAAAAACGAAGAAGGTTCGACGGCGGCAGTTTTCGCTCTGGCAATACCTATGTTTATTGGCGGCATCGCCCTCGCCGTTGAACTGGGTCATTGGCATCAGAATAAGTCGAAATTACAGGAGTTAGCGGACTCCACGGCTTTCGCCGCCGCTCAAGAAATAAAAATCCTGCGGGAAGACGCCAAATACGAATATGCTGGCATGGGTCACGCCTATGAAAACGGTTTCGACTATAATAATGGGGATGTAGTCGTCATAAGCCCGCCCCTATCTGGTCGCTTTGCCGGGCGTGACGATGCCGTCGAAGTCGAACTCAATCAACTGCAGAAGACATATTTTTCTCGTTACTTCGGCAATAAAACTTTTGATATGGCGACGCGGGCAACAGCTATCGTTTTGGAAGGTCGTCCGGTTTGTGTCCTTGCGATTAACCCCACGGCACCAGCCGCCATCGATATGGGCGGCAATGCCTCGATCAGCATGCAAAACTGTGCTTTGCATTCTAATTCCTCGGCCCCAAATTCAGTGCTTGTCGGCAATAATACAACGATTGAGGCCGAATGTTTGAGTTCTGCCGGTGGTATCGATGCCACCGGGACCATGACAATGGCATGCGACGATCAAACCGATCCATTTTCGGGTCGAACTCCGGACCCTTTCCGCAACACAGTTATTGCTGATGACGTGAGTTCTCTGCCTTGCAGTAGCGCGACGAGACAAGGACAAAATCAGTTTCTATCAATGGAACCAGGCCAGAACGTCCGACGAATTTGTCAAAATGTACGCACAAATGGCCTAATCGAGTTTTTGGACCCCGGAACTTATTACTTTGACGGCGTCCAGCTGGAAACTGACGGAAATAACTCGTTGATTTTTGGCCGGGACGTGACTTTGGTATTCTTGAATGGCGGTACTTTAATGGGGGCGAATGCAGGTAACATAAACCTGACCCCGCAAACGAGCGGTGATTATGCGGGCATGGCTATGTTCTTTGACCCAGAAACAACAACACAGACTAATTTAACGATCAATGGAAATGCGAATACTTTGATTGAGGGCGTTATTTATGCGCCGTCTATGGACATTCAAATTAATGGTGGCGCAAATGTAAGCAGTCGCTGCACCTTGGTTGTGGGCAACACCGTGGATATTCGCGGTAATGCCGGATTTTCTAACACAGACTGTGAAGCTTTGGGCATCGAACCGATGACCAGCCTGAGCGGCGTCCTTTTAATCGAATAGAGATTGCAATGCAGAAACTTTTTAACAAATTTAGACGTAACGAAGACGGGGTTGTTTCCCTCGAATTTGCGTTAATTGCGCCGATGATGATTTTTGGCACGTTATTCGCGATTAATTTGGGGCACCAAGTCAATAAGCATCAGAAAGTCGGCTCCGCATTAACCGCAGGGAGCAACTATCTACAAGATTATTTGATGGAAAATGCCGTGGAAGAACTGCGTCCGAATTACGATAGCAAGACAGGCACTTCATCGGAGACAAATCTGGTCAATATGATCAAACGGGTCGTCCAGTCGGCCTATGGTGAAGACCTCCAACTGGAAGAAATTGCCATTGATACATATTGCGGTTGTCCGAGCCCAGCTGGGCTACAAGGTGGCGGCACAAATGAACCTCCCGATGACGGTTCTTTTGAAATGGCCATTGAGCAACCAGGCACTGACGACAGCGTCGAGGGATTTGACTTCAAGGACCGCAGTAAGGATTTCTACACTCGGACAAACATGTCACCTTGGAGAAAAGGCGAGCTTTGTGCTTTTGATTGCCCCGATCCTGTCGGTGGCAGAGCTCGAGTCATTACGGAATTTCATGTCTATCACCGCATGTATGATCTGTTCGGCAAAGAAACGATTGTTAAAAAGAACTTGAAAACACGGGTTCGGTAATTGAAAGTTATATCCAAATATCTTCATCGTTACCAAAATGACAAGGAAGGTGCCACGGCTGTCGAAGCCGCGATCATCTTCCCTATTTTGATAGCGGTATTATTTGCGGTGTTTGGTATCGGCACCTATCTTTATGGGACACATCAGGCGCAACGAACGGTTGAAGAGACGGCCCGAATGGCACGGATCATGGATCAACCTAGTCAAGACGAATTGTCGGCCCTTTTGAAACAGAACATGAAAAATGCGATGTTTGGGACTTACGAACCTAATGTGACCATCGTCAATCAGTTTGACGGAGACTATGCGGAATTGGCGATAACCTATAATTTCAACTTTGAGTTTCCGCTTCTAGACTTGATCGATATGCAGTCTATTTCAAGAACCCAAGTTAAATTACGTTTTATACCAATATAGAAAACGGGCCTCACCGAGACCCGTTTTGTATTTATTCGATTAACCGACGATCTCATCTTCCGCAAAGAACTGAGCAATCTCAATGATAGCCGTCTCGGGCGCGTCAGAGCCATGCACTGTATTCGCGTCGATTGACTTGGCGTATTCGGCACGTATGGTTCCTGCAGCGGCCTCAGACGGATTAGTCGCACCCATGACTTCGCGATATTTTGCGATAGCGTTCTCACCTTCCAGAACCTGAACAACGACAGGGCCAGATGTCATGAACGAAACCAAGTCGTTGTAAAACGGACGTTCCGCGTGAACCTCGTAAAATTTACCGGCTTGTTCTGTTGTTAAGTGAACTCGCTTTTGCGCCACGATACGCAGACCGGCTTCTTCGATTTTGGCATTAACAAGGCCCGTGATGTTGCGCTCTGTCGCGTCCGGCTTGATGATAGAAAATGTACGTTGTACGGCCATGGAAATCTCCTTTGATCGGCGCGTGATAGTCTAAAATTTCGCGCTCTATAACGGGCGTTTGACTATATGTGAAGCCGTGATATGGGGCGCGGGTACGAAAATTACACCACCATGCTCCATATTAACGACCTGACATACCGTATTGAAGGCCGCTCACTCTTTGAGCAGGCAACGATGGCCATCTCAGAGGGTATGAAAATGGGCTTTGTCGGCCGAAATGGCACTGGTAAATCCACACTCTTTCGGCTGATCAAAGGCGATATCAGTCCGGATGACGGCTCCATTAATTTGCGTAAAGGCGCCCGTCTTGGTGTGGTAGACCAGGAAGTCCCATCTGGCCCTGAAAGTCTGATGGCAACAGTACTGGCGGCTGACAAAGAACGTATGGCTCTACTCGATGAAGCTGAAACCGCCACCGACCCAGATCGGATCGCAAACATTCATACACGGCTGTCGGATATCGACGCCTATTCGGCTGAGGCCCGCGCCGGAGCTATTCTATCGGGCCTTGGCTTTAGCGCCGAGGAACAACAAAAACCATGCGCTGATTTCAGTGGAGGCTGGCGGATGCGAGTCGCCCTCGCCGCCATGCTCTTTGCCAAACCTGATCTGCTTTTGCTCGACGAACCCACCAACTATCTGGATGTTGAAGGGGCGGTTTGGCTCGAGGCCCATATCAAATCCTATCCCGGCACCGCTTTTATCATTTCGCATGACCGGGATTTCCTCAATCGGGCCGTTACACACATCGCCCATCTGCGGACCAAAAAACTGTTCGCTTATTCCGGCGGCTATGACAGCTTCCAAAAACAAATGCGTGAACAACAACGCCTGTCTATGGCCCTTAGAGACAAACAGGAAGACGAGCGTCGCCGGCTCGAAGCCTTCGTTACACGTTTCAAAGCCAAAGCCTCCAAAGCCAAACAGGCTCAAAGCCGGGTGAAACGGCTGGAAAAGCTTAAACCCATCGCGACCATTGTCGATGATCCCATCCCACCCATCGACCTGCCGTCACCAGAACGGGCCCTATCGCCGCCAATCGTTAGATTTGACACCGTTACCCTTGGATATGAACCAGAGAAGCCGGTTCTGAAACGTCTCGAACAGCGGATTGACCCTGAGGACCGTATCGGCATTCTGGGTAAAAATGGGCAAGGCAAATCTACATTTGCCAAAGCCATCATGGGCGTGTTGGAGCCACAGGAAGGCTTCATTAAACGCCACAAGAAGATGACGATTGGTTATTTTGCCCAACACGAAATTGATGCCTTAAACCCGCGCCACAGTGCCTATGACCATGTGGTTGAGCTAATGCCCGACGCCACTGAAGCTCAGAGACGGGCGAGATTAGCCCGGTTTGGTCTGGGCGCTGACAAGGCCGAAACGAAAGCTGGCGATTTGTCGGGCGGCGAGAAGGCGCGATTGCTGTTCTCACTTATTTCTTTTCATGCGCCTCACTTGCTGGTCCTTGACGAACCAGCCAACCATTTGGACATGGATAGCAGGGCGGAGCTGATCAATGCCCTTAATGGTTATGAGGGTGCTCTTTTGGTGATCAGCCATGACCGAAACCTGCTGGAAAGCGTCGTTGACCGGCTCTGGCTGGTTGATGGTGGCACGGTCACTACATTCGAAGGCTCATTGGAAGACTATCGCCAACTCCAGATTGAGAAAAACCGACCGACAAGGAAAGTGCCTCCCTCGCCGGAAAATGACAAAACCAGTCAGCGCAAACAGGCGGCGGCCGAAAGAGAGCGACTGGCCCCGCTAAAAAAGCGTGCAGAAGGGCTCGAAGAAAAAATTGCGATTGCCCGCAAAAAAATCGATAAAATCGATGAGACACTCGGTGACGGGGAGTTGTTCACTTCCGATCCGCGCAAAGCCCAGATCATACTCGATATGCGCCGGGAGCTGGACGAAGAAATCAGCACACTAGAAGAAGATTGGCTACAAGCGGTGGATGATTACGATACCGCGAAAAACATCTAAGTCATTCGATGAATGTTAGCCATTCATCCTCGGAGAGGACTTTCACGCCGAGTGCGGCTGCCTTTTTTAGCTTTGACCCGGCCCCCGGCCCCGCAACCAGAAAGTCTGTTTTGGCCGAAACACTGCCGGAAACCTTAGCGCCCAAAGCTTGCGCTTTAGCCTTGGCCTCGTCCCTGGAAAACTTTTCAAGCTTTCCAGTAAAGACAACAGTTTTGCCTGATACTGCGCTATCAGATGATGGCGCTTCGGCGTCGACAACATTCACTTCTTTTAACAGATCGGCTATCATAGTCTTGTTGTTGTCAGATTGCAGAAATTCTTTAACGGCATTCGCCGCACCTGCTCCGACACCGTCTATCGCCATCAGGTCTATCCAGGCCGGACTCGCTTCTGAGTCTATTGATAGTAGCGCCTCGTAAAACTTGTTCCAGGACAGATAGTGCTTGGCCAGAAGATTGGCATTGCCCTGCCCGATATGGCGAATGCCAAGGGCATAAAGAAATTTGTCAAAGTCTACATTGCGTCGGGCGTTGATGGCATCGAAAAGGTTTTGCGCGCTGGTTGTACCCCAGCCTTCCCATGTCTGTAGTCCAATGTCATCGTTGCGGGCTTCAAGGGTAAAGATATCTGCAGGCTGTTTGACTAAGTCTTTTTGGTAAAAAGCTTCGATTTGCTTTTCACCCATACCGTCAATATCAAAGGCGCGCCTTGAAACAAAATGTATAAGACTTTCAACAGCTTGCGCAGGACAGTTCATACCATTTGTACAGCGTCTAACAATATCCACACGGCCGGTTTTTGGGTCTATGTCATTTTTGGCTTCGGCCCCGCAAACCGGGCACTTTGTAGGATATAAGAAGGCAGGCAAGCCACCATCTTTGGTTACCCTCAGGATCTGAGGAATAACATCCCCTGCCCTTTGAATTTCCACTGTATCTCCTGGCTTCACCCCTAAGCGTTTAATTTCGTCTTCATTATGGAGAGTGGCATTGGAGACGACAACGCCGCCTACAGTAACCGGCTCAAGCTTGGCGACAGGTGTCAGGGAGCCGGTTCGGCCCACCTGAATTTCAATATCATTGACTATTGTGATTGCCTTCTCAGCGGGAAATTTATGGGCAATAGCCCATCTTGGAGCCCGGGAAACGAAACCCAATCGCGCCTGTAACGCCAAGTCATTGACCTTATAAACTACCCCGTCAATATCGTAGCCGAGACCTGATCGGGCCGTTTCAATGTCATGATAATGAGCGATCATTTCAGCGGCAGAGTTGTGGACCCGCATTAAATCATTGATGGAAAACCCCCAACGTTTCATGGCGTCGACTGCCCCCATTTGTGTGTCGGATAAAGGCGCGCTGATATCCCCCCATGTGTAGGCAAAAAACTTCAAAGGCCGCCCTGCCGTAACGGACGGGTCAATTTGACGAAGAGAACCGGCGGCTGCATTGCGCGGGTTTTTATAGGCATCTTTACCGGCTGCGATCTGGGCCTCATTCATGGCATCGAAATCGGCATGGTCAATGTAAACCTCGCCGCGGATCTCGAGGACTTCCGGCCAATCATCTCCCGATAGTTTTTTCGGCACCGTATCCAATGTTATCAAGTTGGCGGTCACATCTTCGCCAACTTGTCCATCACCCCGCGTGGCGCCAGAAACCAAAACTCCGTTTTCATAACGGACCGCAGCAGACAAACCATCGATTTTGGGCTCTGCTGAGAACTCCAACACTGTATCTTCCGGCAGGTTTAAAAACCGTTTGATCCGCGCAGTGAAATCTTCGACATCTCCATCTGTAAAGGCATTATCCAATGATAGCATGGGGACCCTATGGGTAATTTTGCCGAACTTACCGGAAGCTTTCGCACCGACCGATTTGGACGGGCTGTCGGCGCGAACCAGATGCGGATAATTGGCTTCGAGATCGTTTAATTCTCTTCGCAGCGCATCGTATTGGGCATCTGACAAAATTGGAGCGTCGTCCTGATAATATTGTTGGTCAGCGGCCCGGATTTCCATGGAGAGTTGTTTTAAACGTTGTTTGACGTCGTTTTCGGTCATGAGGCCTTCATCAATTGCCGTGCTGCTGCGCGGGCTTCATCTGTAATTTTTTCACCGGCCAGCATGCGCGCAATTTCCTCTTCTCTTTCATTGGCGGCAACAGGTGTGACTGAGGTAGTCGTGGTTTTGGCCTTGCTGGCTTTCTCAATTCGATACTGATTATGGGCACAGGCAGCCACCTGCGGACTATGGGTAACAATGAAAACCTGCCCTGCGGACGATAGTTTTTGCAATCGTTGGCCAATAGCACTGGCGACAGCACCACCGACACCCTGATCGACTTCGTCAAAAATCATGACTTTGTCCTGCTGTCCTGCAAGAGCGACCTTGATCGCCAACGAAAATCGCGCCAGTTCGCCACCAGACGCAACTTTGTCCATAGGCCCTTTCGTAGATCCAGGATTGGTTGCGACCAGAAATCTAATTTTGTCCCGTCCAGAGGGTGAAGGTGGTCCGCCAGTCAATTCGCAAGCAAATTGGGCCTTCTCCATCTTTAAATCTGGAAGTTCTTTCAGTACTTTTTTCTCGAGTATTGATGCTGCTTTTTGACGGGCCTTGGTCAATGTATGCGCCGCTATGTCGTAATCTTGTTCAGCCTTTTCGGCCTGCTTCGTGGCATAGGCAAGGTCCGAGCCTATATTTTCTATTTGAGAGAGGTTTTCGGCAAACTCCCTGCGTTTTTCAATCAACGCATCGGCCGTGACGCCATATTTTCGACACGCCGCTTTAATGGCGAATAAGCGCTGTTCAGTCTGATCGAGATCACCTGGATCTAGATGAAAGACTGATGAGGCTTCACGGATAGCCGTTCGAGCTTCATTTACCTCAAGCAGCGCACGTTCCAACGCCTCCGCAGCCCGCCCTAATGCTCGATTGGCCTGGTCATCGCCTTCGCCGATACGGTCTTTGACCTTTTCGATCCCGGCCAAAGCTGCCGCAACCCGGTTCTCATATTCACCACCACCCAAGGCAGCTTGTGCCGCGCTGAGTTCGTTTAACGCCCCTTCAGCGCCTTGGAGAAATTTGCGGCGGGCCGCAATTTCAGCTTCTTCACCAGTCCTCACATCTAAGCGGTCCAAATCCTCGAGCGCATAAGAAAAGTAATCCCGGTCCGCCTCTGCCTTTTCAGATCGAGCCTTTAAGGCCTCCAAAGCTTTTTGAGTAGAATGGAGATTCTCAAAACAACTTCTTACCTTCGACAATTCTTTTGTGTAACCGCCAAAACGATCTAACATGCGAACATGTTGTGCCGGATCGAGTAATCCACGGCCATCATGCTGACCATGAACCTCTAGGAGCTCTGCTCCTAATTCCGACAGCAGCTTTATGCTGACCGGTGTATCATTTATATAGGCTTTGCTTCGGCCATCTTCCCGAATAACCCGGCGCAAGATTAGCTCGGTTTCTCCGTCCATATCAAAATCCGCGTCGGATAGAATTTGGTGAACGGGATGCTTCTCCGGGATCTCAAATATGGCCGTACATTGAGCCTTGTCCGTGCCTTTACGAACCAGACCCTTATCTGAACGCGCCCCAGTGGCCATAGACAGGGCGTCTAGAATGATAGATTTCCCTGCCCCGGTTTCACCCGTTAACGCGGTCAGTCCCGAGGAACATTCCAGCTCCAGAGCCTCAATTAAAACCACGTTCCGGATTGATAGCCCCGAGAGCATAAAGCTTGTCCTAGAATAAACGGTCCCGCAAACGACGGAAGTAGGATGGATCTTTCGCGCGCGCGACTTCCTGATTCAGGTCGATACCAAAACGTTGAAGTAAATCATAGCTGTCCTGATACCATTCACTGTTGGGATAGTTATATCCGAGCACAGAACCGACAAGCTTGGCTTCATCGACAATGCCGAGCGACACATAGGCCTCGACCAAACGGTGCATGGCCTCTTCAACATGAGAGGTTGTTTCAAACTCTTTCACAACGGTTTTGAAACGTCCGATCGCTGCTAATTGCTGATTCTCTTTAAGATAATATCGACCAACAGACATTTCCTTACCCGCCAAATGGTCATGCGTTAACTCAAGCTTCAAAAGGGCATCTCGCGCATAGTCGCTTTCGGGATAGCGCCTAACCACCTGTTGTAATGCCGCCTCGGCACTTGTTGTCGTCGCTTGATCCCTGCCCACATCATAGATTTGATCGTAATATGACATAGCAATCAGATAATAGGCGTACGGCGTACTTTCATTACCCGGATGCAAGCTAATAAATCTTTGGGCCGTGGAAACGGCTTCTTCATAGTCTGCTGAGAGGTAATTCGCATAGGCTGTCATCAACATGGCGCGTCGCGCCCATTTTGAAAAAGGATGTTGTCGTTCAACTTCTTGAAAAAACAATTTTGCGCGGTCCAGATCATTGCGCTCCATCTGGTCCATGCCTTCATTGTAGATATTTTCCGCTGGGCGCTCCACATAAGCCAATTTTTCTTTTTTATTGCCGCCGCCTAGTATGGAACAGCCACAAATCATGACCGATAAGATGACAGCCGATACAAGTTTTGTTGTTTTATTTACTGGCATGACAGCCCTTTGATGATTCTATCCCAATATCCGGAAACGGCTTGTAGCCGAGAATGCCATCTGGGAAAAGTGAGAATAATGTTAGGCTAGGACTGAATCGCAGCCCATTTCCAAATTTTCTGAGGGCATTGAGACAAATTTCCACGCATTCTCATCGGCGAATAGTTTTGTCATCAATGCGTGATTTAGTCCGTGTCCACCTCTGACGGTCGTAACTTTCCCCAAAATCGGCCCTGCCATGTACAAATCGCCCATTAAATCGAGAGCTTTGTGGCGCACAAATTCATCATTAAACCGCAATCCGCCCGGATTAAGAACCTTGTCACCGTCCACAACGACAGCATTGTCATAGGACCCGCCCTTACTCAGGCCAGCTTCACGTAGCGCTGCTACCTCGTGAGCTCTTGCAAAGGTTCTTGCTGACGCCAACCGGTCTCGGAATGACCGCGTATCGGGTTCGATTTCCATTCTCTGAAGTCCAATTGCCCCTTCTTTAAAATCGATTGTGACATCCAGGTACAGATTATTGTGAGGCTCAATCCGGCCAAAACTCTGACCAATTTCTGTTTCGACCGTTTTCAGAATTTTCACATAGCGACGAGGCGCGGGCTGTTTCGTAATTCCGACTTGCTCGATTAGTTTTAGAAAAGGTTCACTACTACCGTCCAGAGCCGGGAGTTCCTGACCATCAATATCAATTGTCAAATTGTCGATCCCGACAGACGCTAGCGCTGCCATCAAATGTTCAATTGTTGAAATTTTAACACCAGCGGCATTTTCCAAAGTCGTACAGTTTTTAACACCTGAGACAGCCTCGGGTCCAACGATAATTCTGTTATCCCTATCGGAGATATCTGTGCGCACAAAGACGATGCCCTGCCCGACAGGGGCAGGCTTCAACACGAGTCGTGTGTGCTCACCCCCGTGTAACTCGATCCCGGCGCAAACAGCCGGTGAGTGTATTGTTGATTGTCGCCTGACTGGGGTCACCTAATTCGTCCTGATTTATGCCAAGAATTTACAAGGCAAACATACTCCACTCAATAAAAGACCTGTTTCCGTTTGTTACGCAAGATGACATTACAGTCATTTTCATAAAAAAACCCCGGTCGATGCCGGGGCTTTTGTCCGAATGGTTGGAATTTTACCGCGATTGACGTCTCAGAAACGCGGGGATTTCCAATTCATCATCCATATCCTCTCCAAAGAGATCACCTGTATTTTGAGATTTTGGACGCGCGGGCGCCGTCTTGGAAACGGGGATAGACTTCTTTTTACCAAAAAAACTTGCTAACGGGCGCTTTACCACCTTTTGCGGTACTGGCTCCGGTATCGCTTCTGCTGCTACCGCTGGTTGAGGGGCCGGAGCTGGAGATTGCACCTGCGTTGGCATCGGTGGTGGCGGCGCGATTGGTTCCGGCTCTGGCGTAAAGCGAGCCTCTCTAACATAATCCGGCTCTAATTGCGCCTCGATTTCTTCAAGTGAAGGGATATCGTCCTCGTCAATCATTTTGACAGGTTCTTTTGTGACTTTTAGGGCCGTCGCCGTTTCTCTCAGCTTCGAAATATTTGAATCGATACTGGACTGAACAACGGGAGATATGTCTGATGACCCACGGACTCCGGTAGCAACAACAGACACTCTGACAATTCCATCAAGATCAGGGGCCAAAGCCGACCCAACGATAATGTTCGCATCTTGATCCACTTGAGAGCGGATTAATTCTGCTGCCTCGTCGACTTCATAGAGGGTCAGATCTTTACCACCTGTTATATTGATAAGGACCCCTTTGGCGCCTTTCAATGAAACGTCATCAAGTAATGGGTTAGAAATAGCACTCTCTGCGGCTTCAATTGCACGTCGTTCACCTGTTGCCTCACCTGTGCCCATCATGGCTTTACCCATCTCGTCCATAATTGTTCGGACATCGTTGAAGTCCAGATTGATCAATCCAGGCACGACCATTAGATCAGTGATACCACGAACGCCTGAATTCAGGACTTCATCAGCCAATGCGAAAGCATCGGTCATAGTCGTTTGCTCTGTTGCGATCCGGAATAAATTCTGGTTCGGAATGACGATCAACGTATCGACGGCTGCAGAAAGTCGGTCAATTCCAGCCTCCGCTATAGCCATTCTGCGCGACCCTTCAAATTGAAAAGGCTTCGTGACTATCGCGACCGTCAGAATACCTTTTTCACGGGCCGCATTAGCAATTACAGGCGCTGCGCCTGTACCGGTTCCGCCTCCCATACCAGCGGCAACAAACAACATGTGAGCGCCTTCGAGTTGCTCCAAAATCTCCGCCATCGAATCTTCAGCGGATTGCTCACCGATCTCAGGTTTCATGCCGGCACCGAGACCACGGGTAATACCGGTACCCATTTGAATGCGGCGTTCCGCCTTTGAAAAGGCCAAAGCCTGCGCATCTGTGTTGGCCACGATAAATTCGACGCCTTCAAGACCAGACTCGATCATATTGTTGACGGCGTTCCCGCCTGCACCACCAACGCCAATAACGACGATCCGTGGTTTGATGTCCATTGCTTTGGGAAGTGACAGATTAATGCTCATATCCGGCGCCTTATTTATGCTTTCCAATTGGTAAATATGTGCAAGGAATCGGTTAAGTAGGTCTTAATTTTTGCTTGAAAAGCCAAAGGATATGCAGAGAAAATCTAAATTGATTAGAAGTTTTCTCTTATCCACTGCCAAGATCGACCAAGACTTCCGCCGCTGTAACGTTTTCTCATATATCGACGACCCGTCAGATCAGGTGGTCCGGAGATAACTTCTGCGTCTTGCATGAACTGGTATTTAAGCAATCCGGTAGCCACAGCAAAAGCAGGACCTGATAAAGAATCCTTCAAACCCAATACGCCGTGAGGGCGCCCAATTCTGACCCGCTTATTAAAAACAAACTCGGCCAATTCTCTCACACCAGTCAGATGGGCTCCGCCACCCGTTAAAACGATACGACGCCCCGCATAAGCGTCCAGACCACGGTCATGCATCCGGTCCCGAAGAATTTCGAAAATTTCCTCGACCCGGCTGCGTATAATTCCGGTCAGCATAAATTTAGGCTCGTGATGAAGTGTATCCTGTGCCCCCATGGGCGGACAAGGTATCTGGACCATATCATCATCGGCACCGTGCAAGGCCGACCCGTAAAGCAATTTGATACGTTCAGCGGCCTCAGCTGGAGTCACCAATCCCCTGGCAATATCCTTTGTTAGTGTCTGCCCCCCCACTGGGAGAGACTCAACATGAACCAGTGTATTGTCCCGGAAAACAGCGGCTGATGTCATGCCGCCTCCGAGGTCAATCAGTGTGACGCCCAGGTCTTTTTCATCGTCCGTCAACACGGAGATGCCCGACATGTAAGGTGAAACCGAAACAGACTTTATATTTAAATGGCACCGCTCGATACAATGAGCCAAATTTCGAAGTGGCCCTACGCCCGCCAGGACGAAGTGCATATCTACGCCCAGAGACCGGCCAAACATGCCGCGCGGCTCATTGATTTTCTGCTCCCCATCTACGCTCCAACTCAGTGGGATAGCGTGTAAGATAGTTTGTTCAGGTTGCGCAAACTCTGAAAGGGATGAATTGATCAACCGGCGAAGGTCGCGATCAGCCACTTCTCCACTAGCAAATTCCGTTTGGACATTGAGATGCTCCGAACGCATGGACCGCACTGCAATATTGACGGCGACCTTGTCGACTGCGAGTCCCGCCTCTTTTTCGGCGTCCTGAACGGCTTTTCGCACACCATGCGCCAAAGCTTCCATATCCACGACAGCTCCGGATTTCAGACCTGCGCTGACGCCAAACCCTGATCCGAGCAGACGCACACCAAGGTTGGCATCCGATTGACCAATCAGGCACACAACCTTGCTGGATCCAATGTCCAGAACGGCATGCGTTTCCGCTTTACGCTGTCGACCCCCAGTTAGCATCTGTTAGGCAGGCTCTTTTTGTTTGGGCAAAAGGACGATCCGGTCAGGAAGGCGCAGATCGATCTCGCTGATATTCCGATCAAGTATGCGACGATTCGACTGCAGTCTGTAAAGTTGAGACAGCGCTTGTTCTGGTTGCTCAGATGGGAGTTTGACGCGCAAAGCGCCATTATCAAGGATAAGATCCCAACGACCGGTGTTATGATAAACCAGCGCAGAGACTCGGTCTCGAATCGTCGAGACCTTGGCAAGTTTTGTCCGAAATTCAGTATAATTTAAGGGTGCGCCGTCTCCGACGATCAGAGGAAGGTCAGGATAGGCGGCTATTGATACGGCCGAGATCACAGAAGCCTTTTTATCAACCAGAAAAAACTGGTTATTATTCTGCCAGAGTGCATAAGGTTTGCGTTCAATGATTTGAACGACGATTCGGTTCGGCCAAAGACGGCGAACGACCGCTCTTTCGACCCAGGTTATGTTTTCAATCCGTTCTTGGGCCGCTTTCAGATCCGTTTCGAATAAATAATCGCCGCCTGATACCCCAAGAGCGCGGATCACATCATTCTCACTTATGGCCCCCTCACCGAGTACATCGACATGCTCGACCACAAACCCCATATGCATCAGACGGTTTTTGATCACATCTCGGCCCGATTGTTGAGCATTTGGCAGGAGCCCTCCCAACCAAAGCGCTACAAAAACAATGGCGGCAAAAATCAAGAACAGACTCACAACAAAGCGGATCATGGCCTTTCGCGAGTATTGGGCGTGACGCACCTGGGCAGTCATCCAGTTGCGCGCGCCTTTCAGTCCTGGTTTTAACGGGCTGACACGTTTTATCGTGGCCATGAAGCATCCTCAACAATCCAGCGACAAAGCTGGCCAAAAGTCATGCCGAGATACTCGGCCTGTTCAGGCACGAGTGACGTCGGCGTCATTCCGGGTTGAGTATTGAGTTCAAGCATTACGATTTTGTTTACGATATCGCTTAAGTCGTTATTAATATCATTAAATCTGAAGTCAGAGCGGGTGACTCCCCGGCACCCCAAGGTTTCATGAGCCAAGAGCGCCCAAGTTTTGCATAATTCTTCGACTTCTTGCGGGATTTCGGCGGGGATAACATGGCGCGAGCCGCCATCAGCATATTTTGCTTCGAAATCATACCAGCCTTTGGTCGGGATAATTTCTGTCACCGCCAAGGCTTTTCCGTCCATAACGGAGACGGTCAGCTCTCGCCCCGGGATAAATTCTTCTACTAGAACCAGATCGCCCATGTCTTCATTGTCGGCGACACCTTTGGGCGGTGAGTTTGCGCCGTCTTTGACAATGTAAACGCCAACGCTTGAACCTTGGGCATTGGGTTTGACCACATAAGGCGGATCCATTGGGTGGGCTTCAGCCACAGACATACGTTCGGCCAAGGTCCCTTTTGGCACGGTTATGCCGACATCACGCAAAACTGCCTTGGTTCTATGTTTATCCATGGCCAGAGCTGACGCCATGACACCGCTGTGTGTGTAAGGCGCGCCAAATAGATCGAGAATGCCTTGCACACGACCATCTTCGCCCCATGCACCGTGGAGGGCATTGAAAACAACATCTGGGTCGGCTTCATGCAGTTGCTCCCAGAGATTATGACCGACATCGATTTCCACCACATCGAAGCCTTCTCCGCGCAAAGCCTGTGCGCAAGCCTCACCTGATACAAGTGATACGTCTCGTTCTGGCGACATTCCGCCCTTTAGAACTGCCACGCGTCTGCTCATACAGGTTCTCCAATCCGTTTTATTTCCCATTCAAGTTCGACACCTTCGCTCTTTTCCACCATGACGCGGATTGTCTCACCCAGGTTTTCAAGGTCAGCCGCAGTAGCATCGCCCGTATTGATCATGAAGTTACAGTGCTTTTCACTCATCTGAGCTCCGCCGACCATAAAGCCACGACCGCCAGCCGCGTCGATGACTTTCCACGCGCCTCGACCGCCGGATTGATCTGGATCCGGATTCTTGAAAGTCGAACCTCCCGTCTTTTCTTTGATAGGCTGACTCTCTTCGCGACGGGATGTGATGTCCGCGATACGGGCCTCAATCTCGGCCGGTTCGTCCATTGACCCTTCGAACACGGCTTGCGTATAAATCAGATCACTGGCGGCCCCAGAATGACGATAGCTATATCGCATATCGTCGAGGCTCATTTCCTGCCGACGCCCCCGGCGATCAATGGCGATCACTGATCGCAAAACATCTTTAGTTTCAGTTCCGTAGCAGCCGGCGTTCATGCGAAGGGCTCCGCCAATCGTACCCGGAATACCTGCAAAAAACTCCAGGCCGGCAACCCCAGCTTTAGCGGCTGTTTTGGCGACTTTGTTATCGAGTGCTGCTGCGCCTGCTGTCACGGTCGATCCGTCGATTTTGATTTTGGCAAATGCTGGTCCTAAACGAATAGTGACACCTCGTATGCCCCCATCACGAACCAAAGTATTCGAGGCAACGCCAAGAACTTGAACGGGTATATCATCGGGAACAGCCGACAAAAATAAGGCCAAATCGGCCTCGTCTTTAGGCATGAATAAGACGTCTGCAGGACCACCGACACGTAACCATGTATAAGGTGCCAGGGTCACGTCCGCCGAGAGCTTGCCGCGAACAGATGGCAAACGCTCAATCAGTGACATCAAACCTGCTCCAACCCGTCGGCCAGACCAGCCGCCCAATAGGTGATGTCGCCTGCCCCCAAGCACACGACTAGATCACCGGGCTTGAGATTTGGCTTGAGAGTTTCCGCCAGGTTTTCTTTTGTTATGAGTTGAACATTTCTATGGCCATGGTCCTGTATGCCGGCAACCAAAGAGGTTCCGCTGACACCGTCAATAGGCTGCTCTCCCGCTGCATAAACGTCGGAAATATAAACCTGATCCGCATGATTAAAGCACTTGCAGAAATCTTCGAAAAGATCGGAAAGCCGTGAATAGCGGTGGGGTTGCATAACCGCATGAACAGCACCGTCACAAACCTGTCGGGCGGCCTGTAGAACAGCTGCAATCTCGACCGGGTGATGGCCATAGTCATCAATAATCCGCACACCGTTCCAATTGCCAACATGGGTGAAACGCCGTTTGACACCACCAAAACTATCTAAAGCAGCCCTAACCTGGGCTTGAGATATTCCAAGTTTACGGGCCACTGCGATGGCCGAGAGAACATTTTGCGTATTATGTTTACCGGCCATTGGCAGGAAGAGATCATTCCAACGGTCTTCAACGCCGTCGACATTTCTAAATACCACATCAAAACGCGAACCATTGGATTCCAGCTTTAGATTATCAGCTCTCACATCAGCCTGTGGATTAAAGCCATAGGTAATAACTCGGCGGTCTCGAATTCGTGACACCAGTGCCTGCACTTCTGGATGATCAATACAGAGCACACCAAAACCATAAAACGGCAGGCTTTCGACAAAAATCGTGAAGGCAGAGCGGAGCGTGTCGAAATCGCCGTAATGTTCCATATGCTCGGGATCAATGTTCGTAACAACAGCAACAGTTGGAAATAATGTCAGGAAGGACCCATCAGACTCGTCAGCCTCCACCACCATCCAGTCTCCCAAGCCGAGTTTGGCATTGGAACCATAAGCATTAATGATGCCGCCATTGATGACTGTCGGATCGAGATTTCCTCCCTCCAGCAAAGCCGCAATCATAGTTGTCGTTGTGGTTTTGCCATGGGTTCCGCCCACTGCGACGGCCCATTTTAAGCGCATCAGTTCCGCCAGCATTTCGGCACGGCGCACCACCGGAATAGACCGGGCGCGGGCCTCTACAAGTTCGGGGTTATCGGGTTTAATGGCCGATGACATGACAATGGCCCCGGCCCCGTGGACCTGTTCGGCCTTTTGACCGATAAATATGGTTGCACCCAGCTCGCGTAGACGTTTTACGTTTGGGTTCTCGCGAATATCCGATCCTTGCACCGTATAGCCGAGGTTGAGCATGACCTCCGCAATGCCACTCATGCCAATGCCGCCTATGCCGACAAAATGGATTGGTCCCGTATCAAAAGGAACTTTGGTTGCCATGGCCGGGTTTTGAGAAATCCCCGGCGTATCCGCTTTGACCATGTTCTGCCTTTCAGGCGTTTCGAACTGCCGCGATGACCAGCTCGGCCATCGACTCGGTTGCATTGGTAGTTGCGGCGCTTCTAGCAGAACGGGCAGCGGTCTCAAGCCAGTTTGCATCATTTAGTCTTTCCTCCAGAACAGCGGCTACGCGGTCCGGGGTAAAGTCAGATTCGGGCAGAATATCGGCAGCACCAAGGCTTTTTAAAGCTTTTGCATTCTCAGTCTGATGATCATCCATGGCAATAGCTAGCGGCACCAATAGGCTTGGCTTGCCCATAATGGCAATTTCAGAAACCGAGGAAGCCCCTGCCCGGCCAATAATATAATGGGCTTTGGCAAGATGGGTTTCGATATCTGTAAAAAAGGACTCACAAAGATGAGGAATTCCTGCGTCCGTGTAAATTTTACGGGCCTGCTCCAGATATTCCTCCCGAGTTTGTTGCACTACATTTAGTCGAGATCGCAATCTTTCGGGTAGGGCTTTGATCGCTTCCGGCATGACTTCGCTAATCAGCTTGGCGCCCAAACTGCCTCCGACAATCAAAAGCTCGATCTTATCCTTTGGCGCTGCGTAATCTTGGGGTATGGCGTCAACGATCTGCGCCCGCAACGGATTTCCTATGGGTTTGTGGTTACTCCCGGCAGGCAGACGCGAAAGATTTTCAAATCCCGAGGCGACATAGGTGGCGCCTTTGGCAAAGACCCGATTGACCCGGCCCAATACAGCGTTCTGTTCATGAAGAACCGTAGGAATGCCCAGGCTTTGCGCGGCCCGCATGGCCGGAAACGCCGGATAGCCCCCAAATCCCACAACGACGTCAGGCTTCCAATCTTTGATAAAAGCTTTAGCCTCCTGGACACCGCGTGAGAGCTTATATGCCCCCTTGATGGCCTGAATGGGTTTACGCAAGGAAATTGTTGCGGCTTGAACTTCGACGATTGGGTTCGCTGGGATACGACCTGAATGTTTACGCCCGCGTGCATCGGTCATCATAGCAATGTCCCAGTCCTTTGCTTTAAGATACTCAGCCAAAGCCTGTGCCGGGAACATATGTCCGCCGGTCCCGCCGGCAGCTAAGAGCATTCTAGGCATTAGTCACCAAACCCGTAGGCACCAGGACGCCGTCGCGTGAAGGCCAATATGAGACCAACCGTAAAACAGCAGGCCAGCATGGACGAGCCCCCTGAAGAAATAAACGGAAGGGTCATCCCTTTGGGAGGAGCCATATTTAAATTTACATAGAGATTGATGACGGTCTGCATGCCGATCATGGTTGCTAAACCGGCGACTGCTAATTGACAGAAAAAGTCATTGAGCTTGAGGGCGTTTCGGAAACAACGAATAACAAAACCAGCTAGGAGCAAAATAACAAAGGCAGAGATCAAAAATCCGAATTCTTCTACAGTCACTGCAAAAATGAAATCCGTGTGTCCATCAGGAATACTAAATTTTACATCACCCTCGCCTGGCCCGCGACCGAAAAACCCCCCACTTCGGATCGCTTCGAGCGCACGTTCTGTTTGATAGTTGTCTTCGCCGCCCGGACTCAAAAACCCCTGAATACGTGCCTGAACATGGGGCATAAACATATAGGCCATGAAGGCTGCGAAACCTGACCCTAGCATCAAGAACATCATAGAGCCGAGCGACAGACCTGCGAAGAAAAATACAGCTGCAAAGCAAAGCGTGAGTAGAAATGATTGTCCGAAATCAGGTTGCTGAATAAAAAAGAAAATAAGCAAAAGATAGACCGCAAACACAATAGGTACGGCCGGAATGCCAGGGTCCCGTTTACCGACGGAAAACATCCAGGCCGCGAAGACAATAAAGGCAGGTTTGGCGATCTCGGAGGGTTGCAAGCCGAAAAAGCCCAAGTCTATCCAACGCTGCGCACCTTTGACTTCATACCCGTAAAGCTTGACCGCGATCAGCAAAACAAGACTACCAAGGAGCGCTAAGATACCTATACGGCGGGCATTAATGGCGCTGAA
This sequence comes from Hellea sp., assembly GCA_020630275.1. Lineage (GTDB taxonomy): Bacteria > Pseudomonadota > Alphaproteobacteria > Caulobacterales > Maricaulaceae > JACOMS01. Next base: position 533 of record JAHDBU010000032.1, on the reverse strand, counting down.
AAATGACAAGCCTATAGCGCCGATCATTCCCAAAACAACAAAGATCACATGCTTATAGAGGAAGTAAAACGGATCCCCCGTATTCAATCGTTCTGCAGCTGCGGGCGATGCAGCCATTGATAGGATAATACCAGTGCCCAAAAGACAAAGAAAAAAAGCCAACGAAATCTGATCGACACTACGCCACCATTCAAAGATGGGGCTTCGCGCCGTTCGCGACTTTGATATGGCATTGGTTAAAGAGGTCAAGCCGCAGTTCCTTGACGGGTAGAATTCTTGAACCGATCAATCAAACCACTGACCAGTTCGCGGAACGCATCACCGCGCACCTCGAAATTCTTGAATTGGTCAAAACTGGCGCAAGCAGGAGATAGTAAAACGATCGGATTTTTGGCGTCGGAATTAAGTGCATCGCGCAAAGCACAAAGAACCGCCATTTCCAACGTCCCTGAGACTTTATTTTCTACGTTTGATTTTTTGAGCGTTCGGTGGAAAACGGGTGCCGCTTCGCCTATCAAATAGGCTTTAGCTAT
>JAHDBU010000031.1 GCA_020630275.1 Hellea sp. | reverse complement strand
AGGTTTCTGGGGGCTGCCATACCAGTCGCGACATCCCTGACCTTTTCCGACAGGCCAATTTGAAGTTTTCATCATTGGACCAGATGTATGTGCCAGGTCCGAAAACATTAGGATATAATTATTGGGGTGCGGCGGCGTAGCCTCGATTACCATCCAACAACTCTGTCGGGAATAGTTGTATCTAAGTTCGTGCCTTCTAACGTTGAGAGACGGGCCCGTAGCATTTCGTTAGTTTGGTTCACGATATCGAGATCTCGTCGCAAAACATCCAGGCGCTTATTCATGATTTCTTCGCGAGCTTCGGCCTGATGCAACTGAGCATTCACTGCCTCTTCACGACTGGAATCGGCGTTAGAGCGGTTAATGTTAACCACATTATAATGACCCTGACGCAATGTTTCATTCTCGTTTTCCAAAAGACGATACTGGGTTTTCAAAGCCTCGTTTTCAGTTTTCAAAGCACCGATCTCAGCTTGACGATCAGCCCCTGATATTTTCAACTGTTCAATTTCTTGATTGAGTGCCCGCAAGGTTTCTTCCCGAGCATGACCGATATTCTGTTCGATATTGGTTTGACACAGACTTGAAATTTCGTCTCGCAGTTTCTGATTTTGGACTCGCATTTGTGCCAAGCGCGACTGCGCGTCGGAATATTGCTGCTTGAGTTTCAGAACCGAACCAATTTCGTTGCGCAAAATATTGATCTCAACTCTCTGTGAGTCGATGGTCATAGCTTTGTCGAATAAATCCTCTTGCTGCCCCTTGATCTGACCTTCTAGGACACTCAGACGTTTTCTCGAGGCCTTTAGGTCTGCAAGAACAGAGCGGAGTTTGGAGCGGTTGTCTTTCAAATTTGTTTTCAGCGTTTTCACGAGCACGCGCTGGCCTTCTAGCTGACCGGTTAATTCTTCTACGGTGTCGCCGGAAACATATGACCGAAGCGCCTTTTCAATATTATCAAGTTCAACACTATGCGCTTGTTCGGTTTGTGGTTCTTGCGGATAGTACAAGTCCTTTGCAAACCGGCTGCGTAACCGATTTAGCCCTGATTTCCAAATATCTTTGCTGACCCCGTTCCCTGGAAGGGGAAGGGAATAATTACCACCTGAATTCACAATTTTTCTCGTTTGTTTACCGTAATGTATAAACAAGAAGCCTCAATTTTTTCCTAATTGGTTGGATAGATTGTGTTAACAAAAGGGATTAAAACAACTCCATTACGGTGTCATCCCAATCATGACCTCGAGTCGACCAATTTCTATTTCCGGGAAAGCCGGTTCGACAATATGCGTATTGGCTTAGAAAGTTGAAAGCGGCATGCGGATGATTATTTATGAGAAGTAACGCTTTTAATCCGTCCCCGGACCACACGATATGAACGGAAGAGGGTAGGTGGCCATCTGTAATGCTATCAACATCCGCAATATGCAGGGCATCCACGATAGGATTGCCGTCTAGACTTCGGTCCATTCCGTAAAAATAAAGCGTTTTCCCGTCATCTTCAAAAACAACTTCATAATTATTGAGCGGTGAAGGGCAAAATAAAACGTTTTCCTGACCGACAATGTACTCTTCCAACTCCGCGTATATCATCGCATCGCTTGACACATTCACCCTTCCATTTGCAGGGTTTGTAACCTCGCATAGACGCCGTCATTATTCTTGGATAAGGTAGAATGTGTACCAGTTTCGACAACTTTACCTTTCTCCAGAACATAGATGCGGTCAGCCTTTTTGATGGTCGAGAGGCGATGAGCTATAACGATCTGCGTGCGGCCCTGACCTAGGGTTTCCATGGCCTTTTGTACCTTGGCTTCGGACTCGGCGTCGAGTGCGGAGGTGGCTTCGTCCAGCAAGAGAATAGGCGCGTTGCGTAAGATCGCCCGGGCAATAGCGAGGCGTTGTTTCTGACCGCCGGAAAGCGTGTCGCCATCTTCACCAATCACCGTATCAAACCCTTGCGGTAGGGCCATGATGAAATCATAGGCGTCGGCGGCACGGGCGGCATCTTCGATTTGGGTGCGTGTGGCCGACAAATCTCCAAGGCCGATATTATGAGCGACTGTGTCATTAAAAAGTGTGACATCTTGAGAGACGAGGGCTAGACTTCTGCGCAGGCTATCAAAGGTCAGGTTGCGAATGTCTTGACCGTCGACTGTGATTTTCCCGGAGCTAACGTCATAAAGGCGAGGGATCAGGTTTATGATGGTTGATTTGCCGCCGCCGCTTTCGCCTACAAGCGCAATCATTTCTCCGGGCTTAGCCTCAATGGAAATGCCGTTCAGCGCTTCGGTTCCGTCTGAATAGGCAAAGCGTACATTCTCCAGCACCACATGACCTTGCGGGTTGTCCAAATCGACGGCGCCCGCTTTTTCGGTCACTTGCGGTGTTTCGTCGATCACATCGAAAATGCGGGTCAGGCTAGAGAGCCCTTCCTGGATGACATTATTAAGTGTGCCCAGAGCCCGGAGCTTGGGGCTCAAGATCATAATGCCGGTCAAAACAGCCGCGATGGAACCAGGGGTCGCCAGGTCAGCACTGACCTGATAGACCCCAAAAATGACAATGGCCGCAATAACGAGGCCTCCAAGGACTTCCAGGATAGGATCAACCCTTGCCTGTTCGCTAACCAGCTTTAAAAACAGACGAATGCGCTCATCAAAGCTATTGCCCAGGCGGGTGTTCTCATGATCTTCCAGGCCATAAGTCTTGATCATGCGCGCCCCGCCAAAGCTTTCCTTAAGCTCTGAAGTGATAGTGCCCACATGTTCCTGCACATCTTTGGCGGAACCACGCATTTTTTTGGAAATGGCTATAATGGGCCAGACGGCGACGGCGAATATGACCATGGCCAGGCTGAGCATCCAGTTCTGCCATAGCATAGCCGCAATGGTGAAAATAACCGTCAAGAAATCACGGATAAGATTGGAAAGGACCCGGATCAAGGATGCAGATATAACACTGACATCCGAGACAAATTTTGAAATCCGATTGCCGGTCGGTTCGCGACTAAAGCTGGCATAGTCTGCCGTATGGGACGCGACGAACATCTGCTTTTGCATTTTCGCCACGGAATTAAGGGCAATTTTATTGGCAAGAATGCGCTGGAAATAATTGCTGATTCCAGAAATGGCAGGAATCCCGATCAGGATCGGCAAAATGGCAATAGCATAGGTTTTGGCGCTGGCCATGGCGTTTCCGTCGTCCATGTTTTGCGCTTTGTCGACCACGACTTTGACCACCCAAGTATAGGCAGCCGTCGCCAGGGCCAGCAGGACCATAAAAAAGATGGCTGCAAACAGGCGGTCTTTCTGAGGCCAGATATAGTCACGCCAGAGGCGCGTAATCCTCTGGCGGTCAGTGTTTGAAATATTTGTTTGGTGGTTAGCCAATGTATCCGTCTTTGTCCGGATCAATCAGTTCATGCGCATGCAGCACGAAATAGCGCATATGGGCATTATCCACGGTCCGCTGTGCGGCCCCCAGCCAAGCAGCGCGGGCTTCGGAATAGCTGCCATAGGCGCCGACGAAATCAACTTTTTCCAAATTGATAAATTCGGTTTTGTTCGGATCAACCAACTCACCTCCGATTACAAGGTGAAGAAGTTGCATGTCTGAATCTTTTCTGTCTGTCATACGGGTCCCCATAAATCCAAAATCTTTTTTCCGGTCTGTGCTGGTTTCAAACTGCTCCACAACCAGACTCACTCTCTCTTTTAACAAAGCATGCAGGTCCGGGCCAGCACAAATAACGCCAAACTCCGATGTGGACTTTTGATCGTAACGAAAAGCTTCGCCGCGCAGATTGCAAATCTTTGCGCCCGACTCGGTCGCGATCAATTCTGCGGCAGCCAAATCCCAGTCTGACTTTGGTGTAAAAGATACGGTCGCGTCGGCTTTGTCACAGGCAACGAGGGCAATACGGTAGGCCATGGAATTTGCAACAACGACTTCCATTTTAGGCCAGCCTAACTTACGAAATTTGCGCGGATAGCCAACCATGCGCGCGCCTTCGAGCTGTTTGCGGCTGGAAACGCTAATCGGCTTTTTATTCAGTGTTGCGCCGCCTCCAAGAGAGGCTTCGAAGAGTTCTTCTCGGAGGGGGTTATACAATGCCCCGGCAATGGGTTGGCCGTTTTCGATGACGGCCACAGACACAGCAAAATTTGGCGAGCGGTCAATAAAGGCGCGCGTTCCATCTATGGGATCAACCACGAATGTCCGAGGACAGGCGTGCCGGGAATGGTCGTCTTTGGTCTCTTCCGACAGCCAGCCATAATCCGGGCGAGCTTTGGTCAAAACTTCTGAGAGGTAGTCATTGACGGCGATGTCGGTTTGCGTAACCAAGTGGCCTTTGCCTTTATCCCACACTTCGTCGGCTTGTTTATTGAAAGCTTCGCGGGCAATCTTGCCAGCACCGATCACGGCGTCGCTAATGAGTTTAAGGTCCTCTTCGAACGAGACGCAGTTATGGCTATTGTCCGGCAATGGTCATGCTTTCAATTAAAAGGCTTGGTGATACGGTTGCCCCTTCAAAGACGAGATCATTGGCCGGGACAAGAGTTTTGTACATATCCATAATATTTGCGGCTATCGTGATTTCCGAAACGGGATGAGTTCGCTCACCGTTCTCAATAGCAAAGCCAGCGACGCCGACACTATAATCCCCAGTATTAGGATTTAGCGACGGACCGAACATTTCCGCCACCAAAAGCCCTGAACCCATATCTCGCATGAGATCTTCTGGGGATTTTGCGCCCGCTTCGATATAGGTGTTGGAAGGGGCAATGCCGGGTGGAGAACTGATGCCGCGTGCACCATGGCCAGTGGACTGTAACCCAAGTTGCCGCGCTGCGGATGTATTGAGCAGCCATGTCTTGAGCTCACCATTCTCGATCAAATAGCGTTTGGAAACGCTGACGCCTTCACCGTCCCAGGGCCGGGATCCATGACCTCGCACGATTAGTGGGTCGTCAATAATGTTGATAGGGTCTGCGAAAATCTGTTCACCCATTTTATCTTTGAGGAAGGATGTTCCCCGGGCAATAGCATTGCCAGAAATGGCTCCAATAAAGGCTGAGAGCAAAGAGCTGGCAATCCTCTGATCAAACAACACTGGCATACTCCCAGAATTTATCTGCCGGGCTCCAAGCCGTGCAATGGCCCGCTCTCCGGCCTTTTGACCAACGGCTTCAGGCGTTTTCAAATCATCGAGCCACCGGGTTCCGTGATAGTCATAATCCCGTTCCATTTCCTGATCTTGAACGGCCATGGCCATACCGGAAAGTCCGTGGTGCGAAGATCGCCAACCGCCGTCAAATCCGTTTGTTGCCATAAACTGAACGGCCGAACTGGAAAAATCCGCCGTCATGCCTTCGGCTTGGGTCACGCCTTTGACGCCGAGTGCTGCGGCTTCGATCCGTTTGGCCCGTTCCAATAATTCTGCCGGGCTTAATTCTGCGGCGTCGAAAAGTTCCAATGGGTGGTCGCCTTTGGCGAGTCGATCAGGATCAGCCAGTCCACAATAGGGATCTTCAGGCGCAAGCTTTGCCATGGCGACCGCTCGCTCGGCCAGTTTTTCGAGGGATTGCGGCGACGTATCAGAGCTGGAAACGCAAGCCTGTCGTTGGCCAATAAGAACCCGCAGGCCAATATCACGGCCTTCGCTGTTATCGACTTCCTCCATTTCTCCGCCGCGCACGGTGACATGCAGGGAACGCCCATGTGTGGCGACTGCATCGGCTTGATCGGCTCCAAATTTTTTGGCTTGGGCCAACAGTGTTTCTAGCGCCGGACGCAAGGCCTGCGGTGAAATCGGATCAGAATTGGAAGAGGGCATGTTTATCCTGTGAAGGCCCCTAAACAAAGGCACGGTATAAAAGATAGCCGCCCATAACCAAGAATGTCAGCAGTGACAAGACGGCACCTAAGGTTCGACCTTTGCCGAGGGCTTTGGGTTGCGCCATGCCGTGGGCGTGGGCGATACGACCAAAAGTGAAACCGCCACCTAACGCATGTAATAGCCAGGTGGGTGTGCCGCCCATAAGAGCCATGACGAGCAGACCAATAAGCGCGAAAGGCGTGGTTTCGGCAAAATTACCATGGGCGCGAACCCGGGCTAAAAGATCAAAATCTTCCCCATTTCCCAGTGACGTTTTGCTCGATATCCGAACCTGCCCAACCCGATACATAAGGATCGGCTTCAAGATCAGGTTTATCCCTGCATATAGGGCGACAATTTGTAGAGGTGTCATTGGTCTCTCCGTTTTAAGTTATGTCCATGTGGATTTTTGAGGCTTCGTCGATAGCCTTTAAATGGGCTGCCGGTTCCTGAGCACCCTGAACGGCGAACTGGCCTTGATAGATAAAACAAGGCACGCCCGAGACGCCGAGATTTCTAAAAAACATAATCTCTTCGCGGACAGCATTTTTGTCGTCATCTTTTGTTAGCAGATCGCTGACGAGTTCCTGATCTAGACCGACCTCGCCGGCAATCCGCGAGAGGATGTCGAAATTGCCGACATCTTCCAGATCGTCAAAAAAGGATTTGAACAAGGCTTCCGCTGCCGCGTTTCCTAGACCTTGACCTGTGGCCCAGCGCATGAGCCGATGAGCGTCAAGCGTGTTGGGTCGCATGGGAATATCACCAAAGCGAAACGTAATCCCAGCATCCGGTGCGGCTTTTTCCAGATGTTCACGCATGGCCTTGAAGCGGTCCGAAGGTCCGTCACCAAATTTGCTTTTCATATAGTCCCGATAGGGCACGCCGCCTTCTGGCACGGTCGGATCAAGCATATATGGTCGCCATGTGACATTGACAGTGTGTTTTGATTGCTTGGCGGCTTGGAAAAAATAGCGTGAACCGAGCCAGCACCAAGGGCAAACAATATCGGATACGATATCGACCTGTATGACTGATTTCGGAGTCTTTTTCTTTTTAGCCATGATCACCTGATAAATTTTCTGGGGCCAGCGTTAGAAATTTCAAGACGGCATCGGCCTCCGATTGGGTCAGCCCTTTGGTCAGGCGCTCGTTAAACACCCGGAAATCTTCCTGGACTTTCTCTCTCTTAGCCCACCCAGCATCCGTTAGCTTCACCCGTTTGCGCCTACCATCCATACCGCCGTGAATACGTTCCACCAGACCCGTTTTTTCCATGCGGTCAATCAGTCCGGTGACGGCGGGATTGTTGCGGCCAATACCTTCGGCTAATTCCGAGAGAAAGCATTTGTCGTGGAAACCGAGATAAATGAGGACTGATGCCTGTGATGTTCCCAGGCCCGAATTATCAGACAGAAACTTATCGGCTTCTTTCGTCAAAATAGTATGGGCGCGGTCGAACCAGAAAAAAAGACGCCGGTCTATGGGGCGGGCTATCGCCATAAAAAGAACTCCCTCGCGGGAGTTCCTAGCAGAATTATTTTACTTGTGAAGCATCAGAGCTTATTGGCATTCGCCTTTATAAAGGATGGTATATTCCTCCAGCTTGGCCCGGCAGCTATTTGAGAACGTTCTCCGCTGAGGCTGGCACGGTGATTGAACGCAGACTACCGGTTTTTCGGCACAGACCGGATCGTATTCCATGGTGCAATAGCCTGGATTTGGGGCCGGCTTCACATATTCTCTGCCCCAAGGATTCCATTCGGGTCGGTCTGGTATAGGCGCAGGCTTTGGTACGGGCGCTGGTTGAGGCACAGGGACTGGCTGCGGGTGGTAATACTGACCCCAACCATATTGATAAGGTGTGCGCCAAGTTGGCGGAGGATAACAGACCAATCTGCCATATTGATAAAACCCGCCATAAGCGCAGCTTTGCCCGTAATGATAAGAAGGATAGGTTGGCGGCGACGGGTAGGTCGGATATGTGGGCTGAGCGGGATAGGTTGGTTGCGCGGGGACACATTGTGGACCGGTGGATGTCTCCACACATTGATTACCCTGCATACACAGAACATTAGCACAGCTGAGGGTTTGTTCCTGACAAACGGGGCCACCGGGAGTTTCGATACAGCTCATGCCGAAACCACAACGCACATTGGCGCAAGAGGACACATAGCTGGGCGGCGTCATTTTTGTCGCCTCGGCGGTAACGCCCGCCAGGGCGGCCAGAACCAGACCAAATAAAACTATCAGCAGATATCGCATCTTTCACTCCCGCATGTTTTTGCACCATAACATCACAGGAGGTCTGAACGAAGCTGGAATAGCAGGTTTAGGTGGTGTTCAGAAATGTTGGTCATAAAAATTGACTAACATTTGTTTTTGTGATATGGCAACCTCATGATTGAGATGAACATAGCTGAGCTGAAAGCACATCTTTCTGATGTCATTGCGCAAATCAGAAAGACGGGAGAAGGTGTCATCATTGGCCGTTACGGCAAACCAGTGGCGAAATTAATTCCTTATGAAGAAACGCCAAAGCCTCGAAAAATAGGTTTTGCGAAACATTTATCCCAAACAGATATGGAAACTCTGCAGGAACAGGTCGATGCTGATCTCGATCCGGAAACCCTTGAAGGGTTTTACAGTTGAACTATTTGCTGGATAGCAATGCCTTTGTTGACATTTCCGTCGGTCATAAAAATCTTAAGCCAAAAGCCCGGAAAATATTCGAAGACCCCGAAAGTCAAATTTTCATCAGTGTTGCCAGTATTTGGGAATTGGGTCTGAAGCGCTCTCTCGGGAAAATCGAGTTTGATGTTAAAGGTGCCGCAGACCTGTTGGCAGAGAATGGTATTCAGGTTTTGGAAATTACCCTGCCGGTGACTTTGCAGGTCAATGAACTGCCTTATCACCATAAAGATCCTTTTGATCGTATTATTATTGCGACCGCACAAATTCATGATTGTATTATCATGACGTCCGATGACGAATTTAATTTTTATGAGGTTGAAACCATCAAGTCGCGATAATATGAACTTGCTAGAATATCATTAGGGGGTGAAATGTCAGTTCAAAATTTTGCCAAACCACTCAAGCTCATCTGCCTTGCTTTTGCTCTTGCCTTTACCGGTTGTCAAAGCCTGCCGACAGGTTTAACGCCTTGGAGCTCTCAGAAGCAGAGGTGACATATAAGTTTCTGCCACCTTTTCCGGATACGATAGACCTAAAGCTCTATTGATAAACTGGGCTGAAAGCTCTCACTAACTATCCACATCCGCGTCCAGCATGGCCCTGCCTTAGTAAGGTTTCAACCCTGCCCAAGCTTGCCGTGTCCCCAAAATATATAAAAGCCCGAGCCCCAGACAAATGCCCGAACTGACCAGCCAGAAGGTTAGGCTGTTATCCGGAAAGGATGACGTGATGAAAAAGAAAGCCAGGCCTCTTAAAACCAATATGGATGAAATCGTAACAAGACCCAGGCGCAATAATGGTAAGCGGAATATAAGCCTTGCGCCAGACAGCGCATAGAAGACCCAGATCATCAAGATGATAAAAATGACCGATGTGATGGCCGCCGGATACCAATGGCCTTGCTCGGACATGACGGCCATTTGCTCTCCAGCCCCAAGAAAACGATACCAATCGCCGCCAAAGATGATGCAGCCTAAATGGAGCAGAGCGGCAATAAAAGTCAGTATAGCTGCCAAAATGAGAAATCTATTTGGGCTATCGGACGTGTCTGGCATGATTGCCTTATGGCCTAACTATCTACATCCGCGTCGAGCGCATTGGCGATGATAAACTCCCGGCGCGGTTCGACCACGTCGCCCATAAGCTTGGTGAAGAGCTCGTCGGAGGCGTCGGCGGCTTCAACCTTCACTTTCAAGAGTGAGCGCGCATTGGCGTCGAGCGTGGTTTCCCAAAGCTGATCCGGGTTCATTTCGCCCAGGCCCTTATAGCGCTGGATTTTAAAGCCTTTGCGGCCACCTTCGAAAACGGTCTCAAGTAATTGTGCCGGGCCGTAAATTTCGATTGGATCGTTATCGCCGCGGCGGAACGAAGCCACGCCGTCATAAGTTTCCATAAGGGCAGGCGCCATTTTGTGCAGGCGTCGGGCGTCGGCACTGTCTCGGAAATGGGGTCGCATGACCACGCGCTCGGTAACGCCTCGCACGTCCCGTTGTAGAACCAGCGCCCCGTCTGTGTCGAACTCACCCGACCAGCCATCTTCGCCTTCATCAGCGATCATGTCGAGGCGCTTGGCGGCGGCCTCAACTTCCTTTTGTGTGGCATCTGGGCCAAGGGCGCCGGCAATGGCGACCTGGGCGATGATGCTGTCCGGCGCTTCTGATTTCAGACGATTGATGAGATTTTGCGCAGCTAGGGCCTCGCGGGACAGGCGCATGAGATCAGCGCCAGTCACCACATCGCCGCTTTGCAAGGTGAGGGAAGCGTCGCCGGATCCGGCCTCTATCAGATATTCGTCAAGCTCAGCCTGATCTTTCAGGTAACGGGCAGACTTGCCGCGCTCGACCTTATAGAGAGGTGGCTGGGCGATGTAGAGATAACCCCGGTCGATCAGCTCAGGCATTTGGCGGAAGAAGAATGTGAGCAGCAGCGTTCGGATATGGGCCCCGTCCACATCAGCGTCAGTCATGATGACGACTTTGTGGTAGCGCAATTTCTCGATATCGAAATCTTCGCGGCCAATGCCAGTACCAAGCGCCGTAATCATGGTGCCGATTTCCTGAGAAGACAACATGCGATCAAAGCGGGCGCGCTCTACATTGAGGATTTTACCCTTGAGCGGCAGGATGGCCTGATTGTGGCGGTCACGGGCCTGTTTGGCTGAGCCCCCCGCAGAGTCCCCCTCGACGATGAAGATTTCAGACAGGGCTGGGTCTTTTTCCTGGCAATCCGCCAGCTTGCCGGGCAGGGAGGCCACATCGAGAGCGGATTTGCGCCGGGTCAGGTCGCGCGCCTTACGTGCTGCTTCCCGAGCGGCGGCGGCTTCAATAATTTTTTGAACAATTTTCTTGGCGTCTTGAGGGTTTTCCTCAAACCACTCGCCAAGCGCTTCGTTCATGGCGCTTTCCACAACGGGGCGCACCTCAGAGGAGACCAACTTGTCTTTGGTCTGAGATGAGAACTTCGGATCGGGCACTTTCACGGATAGCACACAGGTCAGCCCTTCGCGCGCATCATCACCGGAAATATTCACCTTTTCCTTTTTGGCGGCGCCGCTATCGGCGGCGTATTTATTGATGGTCCGGGTCAGGGCGCCGCGAAAGCCCGCCAAGTGGGTGCCGCCGTCCCGCTGCGGGATATTATTTGTGAAACATTTGACGTTTTCGTGGTAGCTATCATTCCACCACATGGCGCATTCAACGGTAATGCCGTCGAGCTCTTTGGTGACCGAAATTGGCTCTTCCAGATATGGTGTTTTATTGGCGTCCAGATGTTTGACGAATGCCTTGATACCGCCTTCGTAATAGAGCTCGGTCACGATGGGTTCGGCAGGCCGTTCATCGGTCAAGATGATGCGGGCCCCGGAGTTCAGAAAGGCCAGTTCGCGCAGACGCCGTTCCAGCGTATCGCGGTCAAACTCCACCATGGTGAAGGTTTCTTCGGAGGGCAGGAAGCGAACCTCTGTCCCCGTCAGGACGCGCTCTTTGCCGTCGCGCATTTCATTAGGCGCATCGCCAACCACTTTTAGCGGGGCGACCGTTTCGCCGTGACTGAACTGCACGAAATGTTCCTTGCCGTCCCGCCATACGGTCAGGTCCAGAGAAACCGAGAGCGCGTTCACCACGGACACACCGACGCCGTGCAGGCCGCCGGAAACTTTATAGGAATTTGAATCAAACTTTCCGCCCGCATGGAGCTGGGTCATGATCACCTCGGCAGCGGAGATGCCTTCTTCCTCATGAATGGCGACCGGTATACCGCGGCCATTGTCTTTGACGGAACAGGAGCCGTCAGAATGCAGGGTGACCAGCACACGGTCAGCATGTCCGGCCAAAGCTTCGTCGATAGAATTGTCCACAACCTCGTAGACCATATGGTGTAGGCCAGAACCATCATCTGTATCGCCGATATACATACCCGGCCGTTTGCGAACCGCGTCCAGACCTTTCAATACCTTGATGGAGTCGGCGCCGTATTCGCCGTTTTCGGATGCTTGATTTTCTGCTGGTTCGGCCATGCCGTTCGCTTCCCTGAATTCGTAAAAGAATCAAATAGATTTGACCCTGATAAACTAGGGTAATTCGGGGCAGAAAGCGAGGTTAAAACCCAGAAACCAAGCTTAAAAAAGGGGTAAATCAGCTATATGTCGGGCGCAGCGCCGTTAGTTTGAAAATCACTGTACAGGCTAAGGAAAGCGGTAAGGTAATGATACCCCAAAGGACCGTATGAACGGCTAAGAAGGCACTTAACAAGCTCTTAAACTCGAACATGTCATAGGATGCATTATTGTAGAGATAAACAATGCAAAGCGAACCAAATATCAGCTGTAGGACCGTTGCCCGTTTCAAGGAAATTTCCAGTAGTTTCCAGTAATCCAGACGTTGCTGTTTGGCGATAGCATCCTGACAAAGCCAGGCCACAATTGGTGTGCCGAAAATCAGCCCGATGGAGATTGGGAGTAATAGGGCTTTTTCCAGGTTCAACGCACTGCCCGCCGTCCCGCCCAATAACATCAACCCGATGATAACTGGGAGTAAGGCCGAATAAAAAGCACCAATGCGCGCGTGGCGGTTGGCGGGCTGTTTGAGTTTGTAGGTCCTAAACATGCGTTTTATTGGTTTTCGTTTCTTAGCCTGTCTTATGTCCCGCAAATGGGGCAAGTTTGTGGCAGGGTGTGCGAAAACCGAAAACGTAGTTAATATTCGGTTATTTTTGGGACTGCTCGAGGAACAGCGTCGGTATGCCCCCGGAATGACTTTTCACGGTAAAGACGCGCGTACCAGGCTTGCGCCCCATGCGGGTTTCCGAAACCGCTACGCCCTTTTTCGATAGCCGTTTATGATGGGCATCAAGATTATCCACTTTCCAAGTCAGCCCCCAAATTTCGTCATTTGCGGAAGGATCATGTTTTTGCCCTTGGCGGTGGATTACCTCGAGAACAATGTCATCCAGTTTGAAGAACATAAACCGTGCACCCCAGTCCTCATTCGTACGGTCCAGAGCAAATCTAAGGCCTAGCCGTGCGCCGTAATGGGCGATGGCTCGGTCGGGGTTAGGGGTGTTGATGACAATATGATCTAGCTTGATGTCTGAGACGGGGTTCAACAGTGTCTGCTTTTTGGGCTCTGAGAGAATAAAGGTTTTGATGCCGTGGCAGGCTTCGTCAGGACAGCGAAATTTTTGGCGCTGATGACGACTTTCGGATATGTCGGACGGATCAAGACCGCGCCGTTTGCAGATATGATGGCATTGTTCGATATTATCCGTGGAAAACACCAGAGATGTCAGCGCGCCTGGTTTGTCACCCAATATATCACACACATAATCATGGGAATGGAGACCAAGTGGGGAAACGATTTCAAGCCCCACATTTCCCGTTTGAAAATAGGTGGCTCCCAATTGCGTCTCTAGGTCCTCCCATTGCGGACGAGCTCCCAAAAGCAGTTGGTAATCTTCTACCGTGGTACCGGCGTGTTTTTGCAGCAAAACAATATGATCAAGACGGGTCAGCATATCTCGCCTTTAAGTGAACTATTCACCTGCGTCAAAAATTGTGTCATAGTCTTTTCGGAGGGTCTATATGAGTACTGAAGGGGTTGATGCAACAGAAGCAGCGGTCGTAGCGTCTATGCTGGCGTCAGACAAAGTCCCCGATGAAAATCAGTCCGCTAATTGTTTCTCCTGCGAAGCTCCTCTGAAAGGTCTTTACTGTTCAGAATGTGGGCAGAAGAACGACAATTACCGCCGGTCTATATTTGCGCTTTTATGGGACCTTCTCGCCTCGATTTTTTCACTGGAATCCCGGATCTGGCGCAGCTGGGCTGCTCTCCTTTTAAAGCCCGGAAAGGTTGCCCGGGAGTTTGCAGATGGCAAGAGAATGTACTGGTCCTCACCTGTCCGGGTTTATTTGGCCATGTCGATTATCTTGTTTGGTTTTATGGCCATCACTAATACCCATCTGGTAAGTTTTGACATGGATGTCAGAAAAAAAGAAGGTATCGAGAAGCCTTTGGAACAATTGGTCCGAGGAGACCTTGAAAGCACTCTCAATGTCTATTTTTTCGAAACACAAGCCAAGATCAATGCTCGGAATGAAAAACGTGATTTTGACCTGATCCAGCACTATCTTGCCTTGGGTATGGAAAATAGTCAGGGAGAAGAGTCTGGGACAAATTTGGAAACCAGTGTTGGATCCGATGATGATGGCGGTTTGAATCTAAAAATTAAGGGCAAACAATACGGGCCGGATGAGGGCAGTCGCCTGATCACCACCTTCGTCAGAAACCCCAAAGTGGTCACTGACAGTTTTAATAAATGGCTGCCACGGCTCATGTTTATCATGATGCCTTTGACGATGTTTATCGGCGCAATATTTATTCGCGACCGGGAAAAGGGCATGTTGTTCGACCATTTGGTCCATGCCGCCTATATCCATGCCGTTTCATTTTTCCTGCTGTTGCTCGGAATTATCTTGTCCCGGATTTTCCATCCCGGAGTGGTATTCTCTTTCATCGTCGTTGTGATGACAGTTTACCTGCCGATCAGTCTAAAACGCATGTTTGGACGTGGGTGGTTTAAAACCATCTTGACCACATATAGCGTCGCCATCATCTATGCGTTTGTTTTTTCCACGACCTTATTGCTGTTGATGGTTTTAGAAACTGCCAACACACTTAGCGTAACGGTTTAGTCCTCAATCTCACCAAATTCGCCGAGATAGGTCGCAATGATGTGGTCCGAAAAATTGTCGCGATCTTCGATATGGCACATTTCGATCATCGGTGCCTTGTCAGCGGCCATGGTGTGCGTGTCCGAGTAGAAGTGACCGGACGCAGTTTCTTCGACCAAAACCTCTCCAAACGCGCTCTCAATAGGTTCATTAATGGCATTTTCAAAATGCGGGACACGGATGGAATCCGCTGTAATGGTTTCCATGTTCAAAAAGTCATTACGCAACATAACTCACTCCATCTGTTGGGTATTGATGTAATTCGCGCGCCCTTTAGAGGCGAAAGGTTAGAAGCTCAATACTAAAACAGGCGAGTCGTGGGAAAGCTCCCATGCAAAAATGCGGTATGTCAAAAATTAAGCGGAAACTGCTTTGAAAGCTGAAAAAACCAGCCGTCGTTAGCTATCGCTCGACATGTTCGCGGTGCGCTAGAATAGTCTTTAGGTCGCGATAGGCTTTTTTCCACCCCGGGTCAGATTTAAACAGGAGCTTGTCTTTGAGTTGTTCCAGTTCCTCGCGGGTGTAATCGCTGGCATCCTCTTCTCTTTCATAGCACCAGCGGAGATGTTTGAGGCGTCCGAGAAGCTTCCGGGTCGACCAGGTTTCCAGTTCAGAAATTGGAATTTCGTCAACGGCTTTTTTGAGGCCCGATCTGTATTTGTCTTTTCCCATGGCTTGATTAGGCACAAGACCTGTTTGGGATCAATATTATTTAGGAGATCTTCTTCCATCTGAAGAGCGACCACCATTGCCGGATGGGTTGTCGTTTTGACTGCCGGACCCATTTCTGGGCTTGCGCTTAAACTGACGTTTTGGCTTTCCAGTCTTCTTCCCGTCCTTCTTTCCTTGAGGTGAATTAGGATGCGGTGGGCGTTTGCGCTTTCCGGGTTTGCGCTTTTGCGATCCCGGCTTTTGAGGTGCTTCTTTAGCCGTCTCTTTTTGATGTATCTCGGCCATTTCCTGCTCGGCAGTTTTCGCCTTTTTAGGGCGCTTGGGACGGTGTGGCCGCTTTTTCTTATGCCCTTCGCGTCTTTTCTTATCCGCATTACGCGCGTCTTTGTGATGGGCGGGCGCTTCTTTGGGGAGCGCGGGGCGTTTATTAACCTCTGCTGATTTGGCTTTGAAATTTTCGGGCAGGGGCTCGACCGGAATATCCGTTTTCAAAAGCTTTTGTATTCGTTTTAGATAAGTCCGCTCATCCCCGTCGGCCACAAAGCTGATAGCGCGACCCTCGCGACCGGCGCGGGCGGTGCGGCCAATGCGGTGGACATATTGCTCCGGCACATTGGGAATTTCAAAATTGATGACATGGGTGATGCCTTCAATATCGATCCCGCGCGCCGCGATATCGGTCGCCACCAAAAAGCGGATCTCTGCACTGCGAAATTCAGCCAATGTGCGCTGGCGCTTGGATTGGCTTTTATTGCCGTGGATGGCTGCAGCCTTGATACCGACTTTGGCCAGCCGTTTCACCACACGGTCCGCCCCGTGTTTGGTACGGGTGAAAATCAGCGCGCGCTCAATGGTCTTGTCCAGAAGCTTAAGCGCGAGCAGATCCTGCTTCTCCTTTTGGCTGATCATGATCACCGATTGCTCGATCTTCTCGGCCGTAGAATTGGGGGGCGTCACCGAAACCTGCACCGGATCAGTCAGAAACTGCGCGGCGAGTTTCTTGATCGGCGGGGTCATGGTCGCGGAGAAGAACAATGTCTGACGCTTCTCCGGCAAATGCGGGACGATCTTTTTCAGAGCATGAATAAAGCCCATATCCATCATCTGGTCAGCCTCATCCAGAATGAGAACTTCCACATCTCCCAGGCGTACATCGCGTCGATCAATCAGATCAATCAGCCGTCCCGGCGTCGCGACCAAAACATCATTGCCGCGCACCAATCTCTTGATCTGCCGATGAATGGGTACGCCCCCATAAACACACGCGACCGTAAGCTCCGGCATACAGACGCCGTAGTCCCGGACAGAGACTGCGATCTGAGAGGCCAGCTCTCTTGTAGGGGCAAGAATCAAGACCCGCGCGCCGCGCTTGGGCGGGTCCATGGGGTTGCTGGCAATATGGCTAAGGGTCGGGAGGGAAAAGGCCGCCGTCTTGCCAGTTCCCGTCTGGGCAATGCCCATCAAGTCCCGTCCTGACAGAACATCAGGGATAGCCTTTTGCTGTATGGGCGTGGGCGTGGTGTAGTCCAGCCGGGTGAGGGCTTTGTGGACAGGCGCCGCCAGTTTGAGGGATTTAAAATCGGGCATGATCGGGGGAGTTATGCCAGCGCGCTATTTGCTTTTCTTGACCTGAATTTGTTTCCCGTCGAGGATTGAATTATTCAGGTTCGAGATTGCGTTTTTAGCTTCGCCGATGATCGGCATGTCAATATGGGCGATACCTCTGGAGACGCCGATTTTTTCATCGACGACCAGGTCACATGCGGCGACTTCGCCGTATTGTGCAAATAGTTTTTGAATATCGGATTCTTTGCTCGCCCGCGCGAGGTTCTTGACTAATATTTTCATGAAA
Source organism: Hellea sp. (assembly GCA_020630275.1). Taxonomy (GTDB): domain Bacteria; phylum Pseudomonadota; class Alphaproteobacteria; order Caulobacterales; family Maricaulaceae; genus JACOMS01. Next base: position 2,809 of record JAHDBU010000031.1, on the reverse strand, counting down.
AACTTTCGTAAGGATTGAGCGCCGCCCTAGGGGGTTTTGCACTGAATAGCAATGGGGCAAAACAGGCGGGGGAATGAGCCCGGCAATTATTCGGATTTTTCGCGTATTTCCCGTTGTCGCATGTCTTGTTGCCTCATTTTTTGTTGTCTCATGGGCATGGCGTCTATGAGGGTGAAAAGCTCTACATTACTGGGTGCCGTACCGACCCACTTTTTCTTTAATTCACCATCTTTGCCAATGAGCACGATTGAATTTTGCCCGGTTTTGCATTGGCCCAACTCGGACATTATTTGAACATCTGAATCTCTTTCTGATTTCCAGATCCTGGGATCAGAACCGAGTCTGTTGTTGGACAAAACCCAGACGATGGGAGGCTCGTCCAAGACCGAGACAATAAGGATGTCCCGTTCTCGAAAACCTGACGCGTCATGTGCTTTGTAAAAATGCTGGAAGAAGTGAGTATCTGGAGCATCATAGGACTTACTACACGTCACCAGGATTCGATTTTCCCACTTAGCGGTTCTTAGAATCTGCTCGGCCCCTCCTGGGACCCTGTGAATTGCAGATTGCGCAGATGCAAAGCCAAAAAAACCGACACTCAATCCGAGCAAAACTATGACACGCAAAAACTTCACGGCCTGATTTAAACTAAAACTAGATGCGCCGTCGAGGCTTTTATCAGTTCGATCAGTTCCGGGTCACCATATTGGTACTCATCCGGGATATCGAGGACATGGATTTTGGCATAGCGTGTGGGCCCGGGAAAGGCGGCGCGAATGCGGTCTTTGTGCTTTTGCTCCATCACAAAAATCAGATCCGCCCAGCTGATATCCTTGGCCGAAACCGTGCGCCGGGCGCGGGGGCTCGTCCCTGCGGAACGGACCGCCACACCCGGCGTTTTTTTATAGACCAGCTCTCCGGTCGGACTGCGCCATTGATTGCGCGAGCAGATAAAAAGAATATTCACTCTATGTCCTCCAACATGTCGCCTAAGAGCTCATCCATGATCTTTTTTGGATAGGGCCAAAGATAGCCGAGCTGTCGCGCCCGGGTGATTTTGGCCCCTCGCGTATAGACCAGTTTCCAGTTCTTCTCATGCCAGTGATCAAAGACTTTCGAAAGTCCAATCGTCTCTAATTCACCGTCATGTTTAACGGGACGCATATAAGGCGACCCCAGCTGACCCTTGCGGGTTTGGATGACGCGCGCTCTCTGCGCACGCCGCCAAGCTCTGCCGCGACGGGCAGAATGCTTGCTTGTATTTGGCATTGTTATCTCCTGTTGCCGTGGGTTCAGCAGCCGCGGCAATACAGGTGATGGCGGGCGTTTAAGGGGTGGCGCCCGAAAATGCAAGGGTGGGTTTGAGGTCCTCTATTTTCCCGTTGTCCGATGGTTTTTGCAACGTGGAAAAAATTTCCACGGTGCAAAAATGCCAACATCGCCAGGTGGTCGTGTTTTTGGCGTCAAAAATCGCACCATTTTGGAACCATTTTGGCTGATTTTCGCGCGTTTTTGGCGTTTAGGTGTCAAAAATTGATCGTTTTTGACCGGTTTTTGAAGGTTTTAGGACGCTGTCCGCCATTGATATTGAAGATCTACGGTGTAACTTTTCTTATTAACGATTAACATCCTTGAGGGCTTGGTTTCAAAAACCTCCTGTCCAAAATCCGCTTCAAAGGCCAGATAATAGCCACGCTTCGAAACGGTTTTAATGATCGGCTCACCCAAGCCAGCCTGTTTGAATGTCCGGCGCAAGACTGAAATCGCCCGGGTCAGACTTTCATCGCGGCCATATTGTCCACCCCAAACCTGATCGATAATCTGGTCCCGACTGAGCACTTGCGGTGCGCGGGACGCGAGACAACACAGAACATCCATGACCTTGGGCTCAAGCGCGTAGGTTTTACCATGGCGTTCTAGTCTGTTCATTGAAGGGAAAACCCTGATGGAACAGATCGAAAAATTTCTGCCTGTCCCAATCATTGAAAGACCTCTGGAACGCTATCGGATTGATAAATCGTGACAATATCCGAGGTAAATTTAAAATCGTTTTCTCCCTTTTCCCAAATGGAAACAATTTGCGTGTTCGGGGTGAGAGTAAAACTGACTAGCTTCGTGCTTCTGATGTTTGGAATCGGCTTGGTACCGTCAATTAATTCGGGATTATCGCTGTCCTGAACCATAATACCGATATCGCCCCTCGTTTTATATTCTTCTAAAGACAGTGAGTCAGACTTATCTTTGTCGAACAATGTCATGATGATTTTGTATTCTCGACTATCCAGTTCCAGCTCCGATTGCACAATATCACCGCTATTATCCTGATCGAGCTGGGCGAAATATCGCTCTTTCGCCGGGACTTCTGGCGGGGCGAATACGTCCGCCGCCCATAGTCCTCCCAGCACCACGGCGGCCGTGACTGCCACCGGCACGGGACGAAACCAGTTGCGCCAAAGCACCCCCAGAGAGAACTTCAGGTCATCGGCATTGGAGCGACGAATATAGGAATTGATAAACCGCCGCACGGCATTGCTCGGCGTATCACTTTGTTGCTCGCATGCGTCTAGAAACGCTTCCTTTTTGGAATAGGGCAGGCGTATTTCCAGGCGTTCGCTTTTCTTTTCCTTTTTCTCAGACATGGGGTCTCCTTATCAGAATTGCCCTGACCCTTGCAAAAATATTTTGTGGTGCAAATCGAAATCATATCCGTACACTCGTGAAAAAGTGTACGGACAGTTTTTCAGGCCTGTTTACCGCCAGTAATCCGCCCGGTTGGCGCCGTCATACCTGCCCGATTTCAGGCAGCATT
>JAHDBU010000169.1 GCA_020630275.1 Hellea sp. | reverse complement strand
ATATTCAGATTTCGTACAGAAATTTTATGGTTAACGCCTTTTACGGGGCGAGTGGACTGGGACTTTTACCATGAACTTTTCGCCGGTGCCGGCCAGAAAGCTGATCAAAATTGGATTGATCGTTGTGCTGATTGGCCTGAACATGTTTTTCTATATGAGCGAGTAATTACTCTGCGGCTATCGCAGTGACGGGCGTGAGTAATCGGCCCATTTGGGTTTCACCGTAGCCATCTACATAGCGGTCGCCGGTCCAGGCCGCTTTCCCGTTAATCATCACATAGGAAACCACACCGTTAGAACGGTTGACCAGTTGGTCATGCTCGAAAACGTCGCGGCGGATGCGCTGAACATTGGCTTCGCCGTCATAAGATTTCAAAACTTTCGGGTCGATAATGACGAGATCGGCTGGCGCACCGACGACGAGACGACCCACATCCAACCCAAAGAGCTCAGAGACGTCTTTGGTCAGGCGGCGAACCATATAGGCCACCCCGGCCTCACCGTCCTCAGACGCAATCTTCAACGCTCGTAAATTACAGTCATAAAAGGCCATATTCGTGAGGTGCGCACCGGAGTCGTTAAAGCCCGGCAAAAGGATCGGGTTCATCAAAAGCTTTTTGGTCATAACTGGGTCGCGATTGGCTGAAACCGTCGACCAGACAATATCATTGTCGAAAGCCTTGAGCATAGCGATGACAAAATCGCCCTCATCCTTCACAGCCGTAAAACTCTCGGCAAAATCATTAAAGCGCGGCCCACTAAACTCCGCTAATGTGCCATCTTTCAGACGATTGAAAATATTCTGAAACGTCTGTCCTTGCCAGTCTTCAATAGGACAGCCTTCAATATCCATTTCGGCCAGGTCACGGCGCAGCGCATAGTCTTCGCGACGAAGTTTTCTCTTTAAGCGCGCCGGGCCAAATCCGGTTTTGCCCTTCATCCACATGGCCTTGAAACGCTTCACAAATTCCGGGTCATTCAAAAGGGCTAAACGCGCTTGTTTGTCTTCCATATCGAGTTCAATGATTTCGCGCATTTCGTCGATCTCTTCGGAGAGTGGAGAGTAAAGGCCGTCTGACCAGATCTTGAAAGGGGCCGCCAGAGCCTGAAGATGGAAGTCACCTTTCATGAACCGAGAGTTTAGAATTTTCGCCAATGTTGTTGCCAGCTTGACCAGCGTCTTATTGGCATAAACATCCAGCGCGGCGACGACTGTGGACTTGAGGGGCTTGCCATGTACGCGCCCACTGGTGAGCATGAAAGTTTTGAGCGTCCCAATTTTACTGTCCTTTGGCGGTGTGCCTTGCCAGACTCGGTCATAATCTCTCACCACATTCGTCAGCGCTTTGATCTCGGAATATTTGGCGAATTGTGTTGGGATTTGTTTATGGCGGTTCGGGTCATTGGCCAGAAAATGAAAGGGGAGTGCATCGGTCGAGAACCCTGCATAGCCTTCATCCATGCCTTTCTTGAGGAGCCGTTTCATCTCGTCGAGCTCGTCATTCGTCGGGTGACGCGACACACTATCGGTCAGGCCCATAACTTCGATCCTGAGCATAGAGTGCGGGATCATGGGTACCACATTGGGTCCTTTGGGGCGCGTGGCCAGATGGTCCAGATATTCCTTTGAGTCATTCCAGAAAACTTTATCTGCGCATTTTTTGAGGACATGTTTGGGCATGTTCTCCACCCGGGCGAAACAGGAAATGATAGGATCATCCCCGTCCTTGCGCTGCGCGCCGAACGCCAATCCCAATGAGCAATTGGACATAACCACAGTTGTTGTACCGTGGCGCACAGACTCGGGCAGGCCCGGATCCACTTCCAACTCCAGATCATAATGGGTGTGCACATCCACCAGACCCGGTGTTACCCATTGGCCTGCGGCATCGATGACCTCTTTGGCCTTGGTGGCGTCAAGCCCCTCGCCCATTTCGGCGATACGACCATCTTTGACCGCGATATCTACATTGCGCGGCAGCTGGCCACTGCCGTCAAAACAGGTTCCATTAGTGATGAGGTAATCCCAGTTCATGAGAAGTCTCCCGATAGCAGGTAATTCAGAATGGCGTTGACACCTTGTTCAATGACGGCCTTTTTACTCAGCCCTTTAGGGCGGTCGAATACGAAGCCGTTGACGACCCCTTCCGCGATGGATTTCACGACAAAAGTCGAGGCCTGGGCCGAACCGGGTTTATAAAGCTCGACCAGTCTCGCCAGACGGGTATCAAAAGCATCGTCAAAGCCGCGAATAATATCATCCAGCTTGGGGTCGATGTGACGGCGGTGATGGATCAACGCATGAAAGCCCCGCATCTCTTCGTAAAAACCAATCATGAGCTCGAGAATTTTCCCCATATTTTCGCGCAGGAAATTCAAATCCTCAAAACGCTCAGGCGTGTTTTCGGACAGGGCAAAATAGCGGGCTTTGATATTTTCATAACGGTCGCTGACCAGACGATAGAGAATATCGTTCTTGTCATCAAAATATTGATAGAAGCTGCCCGTCGCCACATCGGCCCGCGCAGCGATAGATTTGCTTGTGGTGGCCGTATAGCCATTTTCGGAAAACTCTAGCAGCGCGGCCCTCAGGAGGGCTTCATACTTCATGAGGGAGCGTTTTTGTTTCGGGATCCGTTTCATTTCTTACCGTCCATGGTTGACGCCATATCGAAACATGAATATGACGTCAAGTTCATATTTGGAGAATTAGGTGACACCAACGGAGTGGAAAGCAAATGGGCACAATATAGATGTGCTCGGGCGGCGCATATTTTACGCTGAGCACGCGAGCGGGCACTCCGACACTATTCTCTTAGTGCACGGCTTTCCGACAAGTTCTTATGACTGGGAATTAATGTGGGATCGTTTGGGCGGAGAGTATAATCTCCTCGCACCAGACATGCTGGCTTTCGGTTTTAGCGAGAAGCCCTACCCGCACAAATATTCTATCCACGAACAGGCGGATATTGTCATCGAGCTCGTGCGGCTCAAAGGGATCAAGCGCTGTCACATACTGGCCCATGATTACGGCGATACGGTCACGCAGGAGATTATGGCGCGCTTCAACAAAAACGACCTGCCCTTTGTTATTAAAAGTGTGTGTTTCCTCAATGGCGGGCTTTTCCCCGAAACCCATAAGGCGCTGTTAATTCAGAAACTCCTACTCGGCCCGTTAGGTCCGACCATCAATAAGCTCACCACGAAAAAGCAATTTGATAAATCCTTCTCTCGCGTCTTCGGGCCTCACACCAAACCCACCGCC
>JAHDBU010000030.1 GCA_020630275.1 Hellea sp. | reverse complement strand
TTAATTCGCTTTCCGTTTGCCCTTTGGCGATAACATATCCGGCAAAGGCGCGATCTCTACACCTTCATCGTGTAGGTCAGCGGCGTCTTTGGCGGAGGCCTCGCCGTAAATGGCCCGTTCCGGTTTTTCGCCGTAATGGATGGCGCGGGCTTCATCGGCGAAATTGCCGCCCACATAATCGCAATTGTCTTCGATTTCTTTGCGGATTTTTGCAGCAGCCTTATTCATCATTTGCATCGCGGCTTTTTGCTTTTCCGCGATTGTTTCTTTTTTGCGCGACGTGGAAACATTAGGCGCCATGATACCTTTTTCGACTTTGGTGGACCCACAATAAGGGCAGGCGATCAGGCCTTTGGGCGCCTGCTCGTCATAGTCCGAAGATTTGGAAAACCAGATCTCAAACTCGTGGGTCTCTTCGCATATGAGCGTATATTTAATCATGTAGGCTCTATCATTTGAAAGGGGGGTTCATGGTTCCAAGCAGGGATTTTCCGGCGCGCGGCTTCTACCGCGTCCAAGTTAATATCGGTTACCAAAACGCCCGGTTCATCATGATCAAGCTCTGCCAGGATTTCTCCCCAGGGATTAATGATCAGAGAGCGTCCATAGGTTGACCGCCCGTCCTCGTGATCGCCGCCTTGCGCGGGGGCGATGACAAAGCTCCCGGTCTCGATCGCCCGGGCCCGCAACAGCGTATGCCAATGGGCCTCGCCGGTCGGTTTGGTAAAGGCCGCCGGGACCGTTAGAATATCGGCTCCTTCTCTCGCATAATGTCTGTATAAATGCGGGAACCGCAGATCGTAACATATGGACAGGCCCAACCGGGCGTTATCCACATCTGCCATAACTGCTTTTTTCCCGCTGTCGTAAACCTTGCTTTCTTTCCAGGTCTCGGTTTCGGAGATCGTCACATCAAAGAGATGGATTTTATCATAGCGCGCCTTGATCTGCCCGTCGGCCCCAAACAAAAAGGATCGATTGGCCGCCCGGTTCTCACCCGTCTGGATCGCGAGTGAACCTATCAACAAATCAATCCCTAATTCATCGGCCAAAGCGCCAAAGGCTTTGACCCCGGGATCTTCGGATTCGGGTTTTATGGCATCAAACAACTGATTGGCCGAACGCTGCAATATATGGGTCATTTCCGGGGTGGCGATAAACCTCGCGCCGTCGCTGGCGGCTTGGCGGATCAGCTCTGACGCCGTTTCAATATTGGCAGAAATATCTGTGCCGCTGCGCAGCTGTATGGCTGCCACGCGCATAATTATCTGGCCAGAAGCGGATCAAGACCGCCAGCCGCGTCGAGGGCGTGGAGATCATCACAGCCGCCAATATGTTTGCCGTCGATAAAGATTTGCGGAAACGTGTTACGACCGCCGGAGCGCTCGCGCATTTCTGCCCGTTTCTTGCCGTCCATCCAGGCCGGAATGTCGATAATATCCACGCCTTTGGATTTTAATAGCGATTTAGCGCGCACGCAAAACGGGCACATCATTTTTGTATACATTTCGACTTTGGGCATTTGGGTCTCCGTGAAATGTCTATGTAGGGATTTCCTGGTCCCTGACAACCCTGGCCAAGGTCACAGCGTAAATCTTGTTCGCTCCGGCGCGGCGAAGTGTTCTTGTGCAAGCCTCAAGCGTTGCGCCGGTTGTGTAAACATCGTCGATGATGACAATATTTTTGCCTTTGATTTCAGGCTTGATATCTTCGGGCACGGAAAAGGCGCCTTGCACATTCCGAAATCGCCCTTTGGCCGTTTGCAATCCTTGCGATGTTGTGGGTTTATGCCGCCACAAATAGTCGGCACGGCAGGGCAGGCCGGTTTTTTCACTCATGACTCGGGCGAGTAGTGCGGCCTGATTGAACTTGCGCTTGCGTAGTCGCAGAAAATGTAAAGGTACGGGCACAAGGACATCGGCTTTGGGCCAAAACGTCCGCCCGGCCCGGACCATCTGCTGTGCAAAACGTTCCAGATGACGGGTCCGTCCGCCGTGTTTGAAAGAGAGGATGGGTGCGCTGCTCTCTTCTTCGTATTGAAGCGCCGACCGGGCACCATCAAAGATAGGCGGGTCCACCATACATCGGGCGCAGACCTCTCCGGTTCCCCGAGAATAATCAAACGGAAAACCGCAACGATCACAACACGGCTCGTCCAGGTAAACAAAGGATGCCCAGTCTTCAGAGACTGTTTTATGGCTCGCCGTTCCATCAGGCGGTAGGACGATATCCAAAATACCGCGCGCCATCTTTTTACCCACCGGAGCGAAAAGCTTTGTTTTTTTATCGCTTTCCATATAGGGGCGATTATGGCCCAGAACCGACATCCGGCGCAAATCTTTAATCACGATTTACGTGCAATTCGCAGAGAAAGAGCGACTCGTCGGTATCAAGCGGGCCATGCGGCATTCATTTTAAAACTAACCGGCGAAATTGCAGCCGAGAAGATCATTGATGTAAATCGTCGTTTTCAGCGGGCCGTCATTATCGGGCTCCCGGCCTTTGAGGTGGCTTTCATGGATTCACTACCAGAGGACCGAAAGCCGGCCACGATCGTTTCGTATCGAGATTGGCCCGATGTCTGGCCTGAAAATATCGATCTGGTTGTCAGCGGTCTCGTTTTACAAAGTCGAAATGATATTCCGGAGCTTATTAAATCTGCCCGACTTGCTCTGGTTCCGGACGGGCTATTTATCGCGTCCATACTCGGCGGCGAAACCCTCCTGGGATTACGCCGCGCTTGTTTCGCAGTGGATCAAAAGCAACGGGGTGGAGCCATTCCGAGAGTGTCCCCAATGATCGACTTGAGGCAATCTGCCAATCTCTTGAGCCACGCCGCATTTGCACAACCGGTTACAGATCGAGATAAGCTCAATATGAATTATAAATCATTGAAAGCCCTGGTGGAGGATTTGAGAGACATCGGAGAAACTAATTGCCTTTTGGCTTTTAATCTAAAGTTCTCCGGTCGTGCATTTTTGAGCGAACTAGAATCCTGTTACGCAGAACGTTCGGAAAACGGAAAACTGTCTGTAAGACTTGATATTATTTGGATGTCAGGCTGGGTGCCGCATGCCAGTCAACAAAAGCCGCTCAAACCGGGCTCTGCAAAAATGAGACTGTCTGATGCTCTCAAAGACATTCAAAACTAGGGGTTCATCGCATTCACGAGATCGGAGGAAGTCTGATCCCAACGACCACCTGATGCTCCGCTTAAGGCTCTAAAACCGGCGATACAAGCCATAGCAACCAAAGCGATCAACAGACCGTACTCTATGGCTGTCGCGCCGGATTCATCCAGCAAAAATTGTTTAAACTTTTTAAAGCCCATTTCTTTCACGTCCGGCCATTGCGTAACCGGTCCCTTATTTCTGTTGCCAGCGAAACATCCGCTGGTACGAGATTTAGTCCCAATAATCGCTCGGGGAAAACCCAGCGAATATTTTGTCCCTCCTTGGGGCGGGCAAAACCGTCCCATTGTCGGCAAAGAAAAAGTGGCATGAAAAGATTGAACGATTCGTATTCGTGTGAAGCGAAAGAGAATGGCTGCAAGCAGCGTTCACAGGGTTCGACCCCTAATTCTTCTCTTAGCTCCCGAATAACGGTCTGTTCAGGCGTTTCATTTAGCTCCATTTTTCCGCCGGGAAATTCCCACTGCCCGGCAAAATCTTTTCCTTCTGGTCGCTGAGCCATCAATATACGCCCGTCCTGGTCGATCAGGGCGCATGCAGCCACTAGCAACACAGGTTTAATCATGACGGGAAAACCTTAAGATCGGAGTAAGAAATAGAGATTTTGCGTGGATTTTCATTAACTTCTGTAATCAGCGTTAATATCTATATAACGATGGGTCAGATCACAGGTCCACGCCGTATAGCTACCGCTACCTAATCCAATATCCACATTAATGTCCAAGTGATCCCGTTTCATATATTTCGTGCCTTGAGCCTCTTCATATTCAGGTGCGAGTTGGCCTTTGGTCGCTAAGGTGTAAGGTCCCAGCGCCACTGTAAGTTTGTTGGGATCTGCCGGTTCTCCGGACTTTCCGATAGCCATGACAATCCGTCCCCAATTGGCATCCTCTCCGGCGATCGCGGTTTTTACCAAAGGCGAATTGCCAATACTCATGGCGATCTTGCGAGCGCTCTCGTCATTAACGGCACCCTTGACATTGACGGTTACAAATTTGCGTGCGCCTTCGCCATCTTTGATAATTTGATGGGCCAAATTAAGCATGACTCTTAGAAGCGCATTCTTGAAATCTCCGAGAGCCGCATCATGAGGGTCCGTGATCTCGTCATGATTCGCTGCGCCGCTGGCCATTAGAAAAACCGTGTCAGAGGTGGACGTATCGCTATCAACAGTGATGGCGTTAAAGGTCAAAAGCGTGAAATCTGAAAGCATAGATTGCAAAGCGCTCTGGGAAATATTGGCGTCGGTTGCGATAAAGGCTAGCATGGTCGCCATATCTGGTGCGATCATGCCAGAACCTTTGGCGATCCCGTTGATCCTCACAGATATATCACCGATCTTGGCCTCTGCTGTTGCGCCTTTAGGGTAAGTATCTGTGGTCATGATGGCTAGGGCAGCCTCTTCCCAGCCATTTTTGATCATATTGGCGGCCATATCAGGGATGGCCCGGACGATTTTGCTAGGATCAAGCACTTCCCCGATGACACCGGTTGAGGCCAGCAGGACCGAATTTCGGTCAGCGGAAAAAGCCCGTTGCAGCACTTCGGCCTTTAACTCGACGGCTTTCACGCCTGCATCACCCGTAAATACATTGGAGTTTCCAGCATTGACCAGCAGAACTTTCGGGGCTTGGGGTGTCTCTTTCATCATCAAGGCTCGGCGGCTCCATGTCACAGGGGCACCCGGCATGAGATTTTTCGTAAAGACGCCGGCGACCGATGTGCCGGGCTGGCCACGTAATACCCAGAGATCGTCCCTGTTTTTATAACGGAGGCCGGTTGCGGCGACGGCCATATCAAAGCCATTGACAGGTGGCAGGTCAGGAAAGGCCGATGGGGCAAAAGGAGAGGTTGTCATATGATTTAATCTTCAGTTTTCGTTATAATTTCGAGATTACCCGCCGCCTCGAGCTCAGACAGACGGGATTGCAGCTTTTGTGCCTCCAAGAGTGCACGAATATCGTCTTTCCGGTCTTCAAAGCTGGCAACAGGTGCTTTTCGACGGCCAGTGACTTCAATAACGTGCCAACCCTGCGGCGTCTCGAGCCGGTTAATACGCGTTCCGTCCTCAGCTGCGAATATCTTGTCCGTTAGCAAAGGATCTAACATATCCGGATTGAGATACCCCAAGTCACCCCCAGACTCTCGACTGGCCCGGTCCAGAGAATAGGCCAAGGCTAAGGTAGCAAAAGCCTCGCCATCATCCAGCCGGCGTATGATTTCTTTGGCGGTGGCTTCATCGGGCAGTACAATCTGGCGCGCTCTGACCTGGATTTGCCCTGCCCATTTCCGCTTTTCCTGCTCGTAATAGGTCAGGACTTCATCATCGCTTACGGCGGACGATAAATATGAGTCCAAAGCGTCTTCCGCGAGGATCATATCCCGTGCAAACCGAATCCGATTTCTTGTGTCAGTATGACTTTCCACTTTCTCTTGCTGAGCCAATTTTGCCAAGAGTCGCTGCTGAATCAGGCGGTCTAAGGCCAGTTCATGACTCATCAGCCCTTCGTCCGGGTCGTCTTGCGAGAAAAAGGCCCGTGCAAGCTCCAGCTGGCTTTCCGTGATGACATCGCCATAAAGTCGAGCAATCACCGGGTCATCCGGCGTACTAACTGCCGGACCCGTATCACCCTGAAGGTTGTTAGCCGATTTTTGGGCCACAAAATAAAGAATGCCTAGTCCGATGGCGAAAACTACGGCGATGAAAAGCCTGCTTTGTGGAGAAAGTGTGTTCTGTTCAGATAAGTCCGACATGTTTAATTATCGATTAGATTTCAGCGATTTATTGACTTAACGCACCATCATACCTAAGTCACCCCCGAAGAATTCTTATGTGAAGGCGCCCGCAAGCTTTAGAGGCGCGCGTCAGGAGATTACATGCTAGGTATAGCGAAGAAAATTTTCGGCACGGAAAACGACCGGAAACTGAAAAAACTACGCCCTCTCGTCAACCGGATTAACAGCCTCGAACCTGAGTTTCAGGCCCTGTCAGACGAAATGCTGAAAGCGAAAACCCAGGAATATCGGGATCGCTTAAAAGGCGGTGAAAGCCTCGACGATATTTTGCCAGAGGCGTTTGCGACTGTCCGTGAAGCGGCTATGCGTACATTAGGACAGCGTCATTATGACGTGCAGCTCATTGGCGGCATTACTATGCATCGCGGCGAAATTGCCGAAATGCGGACTGGCGAGGGCAAAACGCTTGTTTCGACCTTGGCGGCTTATTTAAATGCTCTGCCAGGAACCGGTGTCCATATTGTGACAGTGAATGATTATCTCGCACGCCGCGACGCGGAGTGGATGGGTCGAATTTATAATTTCTTGGGTCTGACGGTTGGCTGTATCAATGATCACGAGCCCTGGGATCCAGCCCGACAAGACGCCTATCGCTGCGATATAACCTATGGCACGAATAACGAATACGGTTTTGATTATCTTCGGGATAACATGAAATATTCCGTGTCGGAAATGCTACAACGCGGCCACAGCTACGCCATTATCGACGAGATCGACTCCATTCTGATTGATGAGGCCCGGACGCCGCTCATTATCTCCGGTCCGACAGATGACCGTTCCGAGTTTTATACCCAGGTTGATGAAATCATTCCCCAGATTACCGAAGAAGGTTATGAGATCGACGAAAAATCACGCTCTGCCAGCTTTAATGAAAACGGAAATGAACAGATCGAAGCCATTTTGCGCGAGCGCGGTATGCTGAAAGGTGAAAGCCTTTATGATCTGGAAAACGTCACCATTGTTCACCACATCAACCAGGCTTTGAAAGCTCATAAGGTTTTTGTCGCCGACAAAGACTATATCGTCAAAGGCGGGCAGGTTGTCCTCATTGACGAATTTACGGGCCGCATGATGGATGGCCGTCGCCTGTCAGAAGGTCTGCACCAAGCGATCGAAGCCAAAGAGCGCGTTGAGATCAAACCAGAGAATGTAACTCTGGCCTCTGTCACCTTGCAGAATTATTTCCGTCTTTACGATAAATTGTCAGGTATGACAGGCACAGCGGAAACGGAGGCTTCTGAGTTCGCTGATATTTACGGCCTCGAGGTTTTGGTTATTCCAACCAATAAACCCATCCAACGGATAGACGATGACGACGTGATCTATCGGACTGAACGCGAAAAATTTGGCGCTATCATCAAGGATATCAAGGCTTGCCAGGCCAAAGGCCAACCCATTCTTGTGGGGACGGTTTCCATTGAAAAGTCCGAGAGTCTTTCAAGGGCGCTGGCAGACGCCGGGATTGAACACCAGGTTCTTAATGCCCGCTATCACGAGCAGGAAGCGACCATTGTGGCACAAGCGGGCGTACCCGGTCAGGTGACAATTGCCACGAATATGGCCGGTCGAGGCACTGACATTCAGCTCGGCGGCAATTTCGACATGCGAGTCGAAGAAGAAATCCCGGCCGATGCTTCCACCGCAGAGCGCGAACGCATCGAAGCCAATATCAAATCCGAAGTCGATGCCTTGAAAGAGAAAGCGTTAGCCGCTGGCGGTCTTTATGTTTTGGGGACTGAACGCCATGAAAGCCGCCGTATTGATAATCAATTGCGCGGTCGTTCCGGCCGTCAGGGTGACCCGGGTCGTTCTAAATTTTACCTGTCCACCGAAGATGATCTCATGCGGATATTTGGCGGTGAGCGCCTGAACAGCATGATGGAGAAAATGGGCTGGGAAGAGGGCGAAAACCTCACCAACCGTTTCATGTCCAAGGCCGTCGAACGGGCCCAGGTCAAAGTGGAGCAGCGCAATTTCGACATCCGAAAAAACCTGCTGAAATATGACGACGTCATGAATGACCAGCGCAAGACAATTTTTGAACAGCGCCTAGAGTTTATGACTGATGACGATGTTTCTGACGTGATCGAGGATTTCCGTCATCAGGTCTGTGAAGACCTCATTGACACATATGTGCCGAAAAAAGCCTTTGCTGAACAATGGGACCTTGAAGGCTTAAGCGAGAAATCCCGCGAGGTGCTCCTCATGGACCTGCCGTTCAAAGACTGGGCCGAAGAAGAGGGTATCGCTGATGAGGAAATGCTTGAACGCCTGCGTAATACAGCGGATCAGATGGTCTCCGAGCTCTCAGGGTCCGTCGATGAAAAGGCTTATCGTGACGCCGAGAAGCAGGTTCTTTTACAAGTCATCGACAGTAATTGGCGCGAACACCTCCAGCATTTGGATGCGCTGAAATCTGTGATCGGTCTTCGCGGATATGGCCAGCGAGATCCGCTCAATGAGTATAAGTCCGAAGCTTTCACGCTTTTCGATACATTGCTGACGGATTTGCGTGAAGGCGTCACACAGGCCATTCACCGTCTCTTGATTAATGTACAGATTCAGCGGCAACAGGCGCAGCAGCAACAGGCTGCGGCTCCGGCGCCCGCCCGTTCGCCGATGGAAGTCGTGGCTCAATCCAGCGCTCAGCTGAATGACGATTTTGATCCCAAAATGCTTGAAGGCATTTCCCGTAATGCACCTTGCCCATGTGGTTCAGGAGAAAAAGTCAAGCATTGCCACGGTAGAGCCTGACCGCCTCCTGATTGATTTGCATCAAAATTAGGCGTGAGTTGCACAATTCTGCACCGCGCGCCTGCAATCTCCGTTGAATCGTGGGGTTTAGGTCGAACTGAACGCATTTTTCCTGTTTTCCAGCGAGCATAGATTTGCGCCGCGTTACCTTTGCGGGGCGTTTTAGCTGGAGAATAAAATGAAAAAATTACTTGTTGGGTCCTTGCTTGCACTGGGCGCTTCTATCGCCTCAACAGCCCATGCTGACGATATCGGCGTCACAGCAACCATTGACTACACAACCGATTATGTCTTCCGGGGCGTCAGCCTGGCGGAAAGCGCTGTCCAACCGGGTGTCGAAGTGTCCTTTGGCGATGCTTATGTGGGTGCCTGGGTCTCAACCGCCATTGGTGACACATCAATTTTTGCCGGTGATGAGCTCGACTTATATGCCGGATATGGTTTCGGCCTGACGGATGATTTGAGTGCGGATGTGGGGATTACTTATTACCATTATCCCCAAGGCGGCGGCCTGTTTGAAACAGAAGACGGCGCGGCAGGCACTTATGAGGTCTATGCCGGTCTGGCGTATGACACCACGCTGAGCCCGAGCCTTTACGGCTATTATGATTTCACTCTGGAGGCTTTCACTGTCGAAGGCGGTCTCGGTCACTCTCTTGAGCTCGGGGGCAAGTCTTCTCTGGACCTGGGTTTAACAGCTGGTCTCGTTGACGGAGACGGGTTCTCATATGAATATGGTCAGCTTTCCGCCTCTCTCGGATATGCCTTTACCGAGGACGTCTCTGCCTATGTCGGCGCAAACTATGCCTTGAGTTCAGAAGATACACTGATCGGTAGCCCGACTGTTGATCTCGATGATTTTGATATCGACCTTGATCTGGGTGATAACAAGCTCTTCTTTGGCGCGGGCGTATCCGCGGGCTTTTAAAGCAGGCTGCGCCCAATATCCAAAAACTTGCCCTTGCGTTGTTGGACAAGTTCTTTGGGCGACAGATCAGATAATTCTCCGAGGGCGGTCATTATGGCCGCCCCGGTTACTTTGACCATATGATCCGGGTCCCGATGCGCGCCACCCACGGGTTCTTTGATGATCTTATCGATAACGCCAAGCTTTTTCAGATCCTGAGCTGTTATTTTCATCGCCTTGGCGGCGTCCTCGGCTTTTTGTCTGTCGCGCCAAAGAATAGATGCGCAGCCTTCGGGCGAAATCACCGAATAGATTGAATGCTCCAGCATCATAACCCGGTCTGCTGTCGCGATGGCCACAGCCCCACCCGATCCGCCTTCGCCTGTGATGATCGTTATAAACGGTACTTTTAGCGACAGCCCCCGGTCAATAGATCGGGCAATGGCTTCGGCTTGCCCACGCTCTTCCGCCCCGCGCCCGGGATAGGCGCCCGCCGTATCAACAAATGAGATGAGCGGCAAAGAGAATCGCTCAGCCATATCCATGAGACGAACAGCTTTGCGGTAGCCTTCGGGTTGCGCCATGCCGAAATTATGTTTGACCCGGCTATCCGTGTCTTTTCCCTTTTCGTGACCGATAATGACAACGCCGCGTCCGCGAATTTTACCCAGGCCGCCCATAAGCGCGAAATCATTTCCAAATTTCCGGTCACCGGCCAAAGGCGTAAAGTCTGTGATCAGACCTTTGATATAATCGCTGAAATGGGGTCGGCCAGAATGGCGCGCCACTTTGGTTTTGTCCCAGGCACCCAGCTTGGCATAGAGATTTTTGAGTTGTTCCCGGGATTTTTTCTTAAGCGCATCCAGCTCACTGGCCTCGCCGCCTGACTGCTCTAGGGCTTCGATCTTGCTGTCAATCTGGGCAACAGATTGCTCAAAATCCAGATAGGTTTGCGGCATACGCTTTGCGGCTCTCTCGTTTAAAGCGCCGGACCATATCAGAGACGACCCAAAGGGCAAGAAATCTTATTTGCGCGGATTGAAACATATTACCTAGTTTTGCCATTGGTCCGCGCTTCACCCCTCCTTTTTATCCCTCCCCATCAAGGGGAGGGAAACCGTGCGGAACCGGCACCTCTTCTCCCTCCCCCTGAAAGGGAGGTTTTGGGTGGAGTTGCTCGGACCTATATTCCAACCCGGTAATGTGTTTCAATCCGGGCGCTTCGAAAGAGGATGCATGTCAAAGACGAGCGCCTTGAGCCGCTCATCCAAAACATGGGTATAGATCTGGGTGGTGCTGATATTGACATGGCCCAACAAAGTCTGAACGCTGCGCAGATCGGCGCCATTGGCCAAAAGGTGCGTGGCGAAAGCGTGGCGCAGCACATGGGGCGAGATATTAGACGGCGGGATCCCCGCTTCAATGGCCAGCTCTTTTAAAAGCTGCGCAAACCGTTCTCTCGTCATGTGCCCGGACTTGGATGAGGACGGGAATAAAAAATTCTTAGCCCGCTCTTTGGCATCCATCTTTTTAGGCATGGTCTCATCGCGGACCTTCAACCAGGCTTTGATAGCCTCAAGCGCCGGGGGCGTCAGTGGTACGATCCGTTCCTTGCCACCCTTGCCTTTGATCATTAAACACTGATCCCGTCGCTGCACGCCGCGGACGGTCAACGAGACGAGCTCACTAACGCGCAAACCTCCGGCGTATAGAATTTCGAGCAAACAAAGTCGCCGCAATCCAGCCGGACTTTTATCCTGATCCGCCACGTCGAAAAGCCGCGTCACATCATCCTCGGACAGGATTTTAGGCAGAGGCCGACCTTTTTTGGGTCCTCTTAAGTTTTGCGCAGGATTGTCTTTGCGTAGATCATCCAGCTGCAGGAATTTATAAAACTGTTTGGCCGCGGAGAGCTTACGGGCCGCCGTGGACGGTGCCAGTCCGGCTTGACCCCAAACGCCTAGCACCTTTTCCAAATCGGCGGTTTTGGCATTCAAAATATCTATGCGTTTCAGGGCGGCCTGCCAGCCTTCCAGATCTTTGCGGTAAGCCGACAAAGTATTGTCCGAGGCACCCCGCTCTGCCTGCATCATTTCAAGGAATGCATCGATGGCCCGGTTCGCGTTCAAAACTATCCCGGAAATCCGTCGAGAAAGTCGAGGGCCGCCAGACGTGCCGCTTGGTCTGTCAGCCCGGCTTGATAAAGACCGGTGACGACCTTGAACAAGGTATAATCCGGCACGCGTGCACCGCCGTCCTGTTCCAAAAGTTGCACAGCCCGCAGGGCGGTCTCCGCCACAGAGCGGTTATGGCTGGCGATATCAAAGGCAAAGAGGTCGCCGCTCATTCGTCCTAATACGGGTTTTTCGGCGATCACAGTTTTGGCGGCGTCTGAAAGATTTGCCCCCAAGCCATGCGCCAGTAAGGCGTCCCGAAGAGCCCGCGCCCGTTGGCCGGGTTTCTCTAGACGGCTATCAATATCTGTCCCCAGATTGCCACCAAAAAATCCGTTCCCCAGCGCATCCGCGGCGAGCGCGATCCGGTCTTGTGCCGGGGGATTACCGTCCAAAGCGCCGTGTATTTGTTGCAGCGCGCCCAGATCGTTCCGGATCACCGCGGCTTTTGCTAATAAAGGCAGATCATTCGCCAGCACTTTGGAATAATCGACCATTTGCAATTGCGATCCCATTAAATCGACAAAACGTTCAAAGCCGCCACCCTTTTCTGCGCGGGACAGTAGGGCGATCAAAGCCGGGATTCGGGTTTCAAAACTGCCACTTTGGGCCAGGTTATATAGTTGATAAAATCCGGCGGCACTGGGATCGGCAAGGGCCCCGTCAAGACTGGGTTGTGTTGGCAGGTCAATCCCTCCAGCAAGGCCCGCATCAACTGCCGATTGTTGAGGGGCAAAGCTCTCGATCACTTCTCGCATCTGAGCGTCACTCAGGGCCGGTCCCGCACTCATCAGGGCTTCCAGCCGGATCGTCGGAGGGGCTTGCACATTAAATACGGCCTGCGCGGCGGCAGTAGCGGGCTTTTTGCCCTCAGGCCATTCGAGACCAGCCTGGCTCATCATGGCAATATGAAGCGGCGTGGCGGGCATGCCGTTCAAATCCGGTGCGCCGGGAACGCCGGTCATATGACGCAGCAAGCGCTCGAAATAAGGGTCCTGCTCGCCAGCATTTTTTAATAAATCCAAGGTCAAATCCGCCGCCGCTTTTTCATTGCGCTCAATATGGCAGACAGCCCGCAGCTTCATCCAATAGGGCTCGGAACGCCCCTCTATGACCGAGTCGGATTTCTGACATGCGTCTTCCATATTGCCAGACAAAAGCGCGAGATCGGCTTTTAGGATGTCTGACCTGCCAAGGCCCGGTGAACGCTGAGCGATATCCTGCGCCGCGGCCATTTCGGACAGGCGGATAATGCCGTTCATACGGGTCACAGAGAAGCTGCCATCACTATCTCCAGACGGCGGCGCACCCGGTGACAGCAAAACCCGGCGCGCCAGATCGCGGGCAATGGGGTTTTTATAATATTCCGGCAGGTCATTGATCAGGCCTTCCGCCAGATCGGCGGATGTTCCATTCCAAAGTGTCGAGGACAGGGCACCCGAACCGGCATCAATGGCACCGGGCTCATAGGCCTGCGCACTTGATAGCTCCCCAACTTCCAATCCTTGCGCAATTGCCACAGGCGCGCCCGCCAGCATCAATGCTCCAAGGCCTGTCAGGGATATCAATCGGTATATTTTCATTTAGCGCTCAAAATTATCTTCAATGTCGATGGTTATGATTTCTGTATCTGCATTTTCAGGGCCAGTCTGGCTCAAAAGCCACAAAAACAGGCCGCCACCGATCAAAAGAAGAAGTATCAAAAGCGCGCCCAGTTTTTTCATTGTGCTTGTCCTTTTTATGCTTTCCTCTTGAGCATAACGGCTTTTGACGACATAGTAAGAAAAATTTTCACGCCGCGCGCACATTGTTTGCGCGCCGTAGATGACAGGAATTTGGCACATGCGGCCGGTCAATCGCGCTTTACGCGCTCAACCCATAGCTCTGGTCGGGCTGATGGGCGTTGGTAAAACGACCGTCGGACGCCGTCTGGCGCGGCGGCTCAGCGTCCCATTTTACGACTCAGATGAAGAGATCGAGCAAGCCTCAGGTCGGACAGTCGCTGGCTATTTCAAAGAACATGGCGAAGCTGATTTCCGCGCAGGGGAACGCAGAGTAATCGATCGTATTCTGGACGGAACGCCGCTCATCTTGGCAACAGGTGGGGGCGCATTCATCCCAGAAGAAACGCGAGTTATTTTGCAAGAGCGGGCCATAACAGTCTGGCTCAAAGGAGATTTCGAAACCATTATGGAGCGGGTTAGCCGTAAAGATACAAGACCGCTCTTAAAGGTCGCCGACCCCCGCGCCCGTATGCGCGAGCTGATGGATGAGCGCTATCCTATTTACGCCGAAGCCCATGTCACTGTGCCCATCGCCAAGGGCCCTCATATCCGGACGGTCAACAAAGTCGTGCGCTATCTGGAACGCCACATCAAAGAAACCAAACGGCGACAAAAGGTGAGTACTCCTAAATGACAGAGGTTCGTACAGTTTCTGTTGATTTGGGTGCTCGCAGCTATGACATCCTGATCGGGTCTGGCTTGTTATCGGATCTTGGCCATTGGCTCGAAAAAGTGGCACCCAAAGGCAAGGTGCATGTGGTCACCGATGAAAATGTCTATGGGCATTACAAAAACCATTTGATGACCCTGGACCGGGACGCCAGTGTGACGGTCTTGCCCCCTGGTGAAGGCCAGAAGAGTTTTGATGTTTTACAAAGCCTGCTCTCCGATATGTTCGCGCAAGGCTTGGACCGCAACGATACCCTATTGGCGTTTGGCGGTGGCGTTATCGGCGATCTAACCGGCTTCGCCGCGAGTGTATATAAACGCGGCTGCCGTTTCGTTCAGGTTCCAACGACCTTGCTGGCGCAAGTGGATAGTTCTGTCGGCGGCAAAACGGCCATTAATGTGCCGCAGGGGAAAAACCTGGTTGGGGCGTTTTACCAGCCGTCTCTGGTGCTGGCGGATACAGATGTCTTGAAAACTCTGCCAGAACGAGAGCTCAAGGCCGGCTATGCCGAGGTGCTGAAATACGGGCTTCTTGGCAATCGGAAGTTTTTTGATTGGTTGGACGCAAACGGCAATAAGGTTTTATCCTTGGACCCGGAGGCGGTCGGCGAGGCGATCGCCACCAGCTGTATGATGAAAGCCGCTATTGTGGCCGAAGACGAGCTGGAGCGCGGCGCCCGGGCGCTCTTGAATCTGGGCCATACATTCGGCCACGCGCTTGAGGCCGAGGCCGGCTATTGTGACCGCTTACTCCACGGAGAGGCCGTCAGTGCCGGTATGCAAATGGCGTTTGAATATTCAGCGGCGCAGGATCTCTGTTCTTTGGATGCGCCCCAACGGGTCGAGCAACATCTGGCGGCGACCGGTCTGACGCGGATTGCCGATGTGGGTGAATGGCTTGGCGATACGGACGCGCTTATGACCCATATGGGCCAGGACAAGAAAAACGAAGGCGGGGCGCTCACGCTCATTCTCGCGCGCGGAATTGGCGAAGCATTCGTGCAAAAAGGGGCGCCCAAACCCGAAGTTCGCAACTATCTCCAAAGTCTGATATAAAACCACTATGATTGAAGCTCTCAAAGACCCGGCCGTGTTTTTACCCATGTTGGCCGTATTTTTTCTTTTATTCATTTCCGCCTTTTTCTCAGGTTCGGAAACAGCTCTAACAGCCGCATCACGGGCCCGAATTCATGCGGCCGAACGAGATGGTGATAAGGCCGCCGGAATCGTTGCGCGCCTATTAGCGCGTCGCGAAAGATTGATAGGGGCTCTGTTGCTAGGCAATAATATGGTCAATATCGGGGCATCGGTTCTGATGGGCGGCGTCATGGCCAAACTGTTTGGCGATACGGGCCTCGCGATAGTTTTAGCAACAGTGGTCATGACGGTTCTTATTCTGATTTTTGCCGAAGTTTTGCCCAAGACCTATGCGATTACACGTCCGGATCAGGCCTCAATTATGGTATCCCGTCCGGTTAGCGTGATTGTTGCTGTATTCGCGCCCATCGTTTTTGTCGTACAGGTGATTGTGAACTGGGTGCTGCGTCGCTTTGGTATTGATAGTGAAGCTTCCCCTTGGACGGCTGCGGATGAGATTCGAGGTGCTGTTGATCTTCACCACCAGGAAGGCGGCGTGGCCAAAAGCTCTCGGGACCGGATTATCGGCGTGTTGGAGCTCGACGAGCTGACCATCGAAGAAGTCATGGTGCACCGCAAAAACATGGTCATGGTGGACGGTTCGCTCTCATCGGAACAAATCCTGAAAGAAGTTTTGGAGTCCGGACACTCGCGCTTGCCGGTTTGGAAAGATGATCCGGATAATGTGACGGGTGTGCTCCATGCCAAAGACATGCTCAAGGCTTTGTCGAAAAAGGACGGTGACGTGACGGGCCTTAATATCGACAGGATTTGCCGCGATGCCTGGTTTGTCCCGGAAACCACTTCTGTGGTGAAACAGCTCAGAGAGTTTCAGCAAAAGCGTGAACACTTTGCCATTGCCGTGGATGAATATGGTGCCCTCATGGGCGTCATCACACTCGAGGACATTCTCGAAGAAATTGTCGGCGATATTCAAGACGAATATGACGATGAGTTCCCCGGCGTGGAACGCCATCCGGACGGATCCATCACTATCTCAGGGGATATCCCTATTCGTGATCTCAATCGGGCCATGGACTGGAAACTGCCTGACGAAGAGGCTGTTACCATTGCCGGTCTGGTCATACATGAAAGCCAGACGATTCCGGAAGAGAAGCAGACATTTTCTTATTATGGCTACCGGTTTGAAATTCTGGAACGACAGCGCAACCAGATCAAGCGTCTGAAGGTCACAAAGTCTTTTGAACCGGATCAGCGCGGTGACTGATCCAGTATCAGAAGACGTCATACGGCCGGTCTCCGCCCCGGAGCATTTGCCGGTAGAATCCCAAAATGCCAAAGGCGATTTCTATTCAAGGTGTGTTTTCGTTCTGGCCATCTTGGTCGGTCTGGCTGCCTTTATCCTGTCAGCCATAGCCT
Source organism: Hellea sp. (assembly GCA_020630275.1). Lineage (GTDB taxonomy): Bacteria > Pseudomonadota > Alphaproteobacteria > Caulobacterales > Maricaulaceae > JACOMS01. Next base: position 3,675 of record JAHDBU010000030.1, on the reverse strand, counting down.
TTGCCGGATTTGCTGAAAATGATCAGAACCCGACCCATTTGTTGTCGGCATTCGGCACCACATTTGGAACCGGGGCACTGGCTTTTGGCCCCATGATCCTCGTTGCCATTTATGCGCGAAAAGCCATTCACAAGCCCATGCCGCGATTCCGGGCTATGGTTGTTATACTGCTCATGGTGCCCTGGTTTGTGCTCGGATATTTTGTGTTTAAAATTGGGGATTTTGGGCGTTTGATCGCCCTGGCTGGCCTGTTGGTGACTTTATTTATCACGATCTGGGCCGCCAGATTCATGAACGCGAATTAATCAAATCACTGGTTTTTCACGCCCAGTTTTATTGAAATCCTAGGAATCGCTCCCTATGTTTTCAGCATGCGTTCAGGGACGGGACGTTAAAAGTTAGACAGTATCCTAGCCAAGGAGGATCGTTATGAAAGCTCTTCGCCATCTCGTTCTAGCTGCATCGGCAGCCATATTAGCCGCCTGTGCATCCACAACCCCATACCAACCCGCTTCAGCTCCTGGAGCCTTTGATGGTTACTCGCAAACCATGCTGGATAATAGCACAGCCAAGATTACGTTTGGTGGAAATTCCCTGACAAACCGGGAAACCGTTGAGAATTATCTATTATACCGTGCCGCAGAAATGGCTGTTGAACGTGGCCATGATCATTTCAGCCTGGTCAATCAGGACACGGAAAAAAATACACGGGTGAATTATCAACCAACACTCGGCTCAAGTTATGGCTATGGCGGCCGGGGTTATGATCCATATTTCCGATATTCTTTCTATCAGCCCCGCCGGGGATGGACACCGTTTAACCGCTACAGCTTTTGGCGACGTGGCATCCACCGTGATCGTGGTTTTGGTTTTATGGGCCGCAGTAATGATCCGTTCTACCGGGATGATTTCCGCGTGCGCGAAACCACGAAATACCGGGCCAGTGCGCAGGTCGCGTTTGGACGGTCAGCCTCACCGGGTTCGGACCATATGTTTAATGCGCGCGAAATTCTGGCGAATCTCGGACCGAGCATCGTCCATCCGGAAAAATAGCTTGAATTAATCTTCCGACTCTAACTCGTCTATGGTGTTCCATAGGCGGGTTTTTTAATGACCCGTCGGTGTCGATCTGCTAGCCTTTTAAAGGCATAGGAGATCAATGTGGACGAAGCAAAATTCTGGCAAATCATAGAGGCGACACGGGATCAAAACCAAGATCGTCAATGCGAAAAACTAGAGGCCGAATTACGCCGTCTCGACCGGGACGCGCTTATCGCCTTTGACAGGGAATACCGCCTGCGCCTGAAGGACGCCTATCACTGGGACCTCTGGGCCGCTGCCTATACGATTAATGGCGGGTGCGGCGATGACAAGTTCGACTATTTCTGTGACTGGCTGATCGCGCAGGGTGAAAGCGTGTTCTACACCGCTTTGCAAAATGCCGAGTCTCTGGCGTTGGTCGCCAAGCAAGACGAGATTGATTTCGAAGAGTTCCGCTATGTCATGGGTGAGGTTTTCACGGACCGGTTCGGCGGCGACATGCCTTTCGATCCCGGCACGCGCCGCCCGGCAGAACCGGCGGGCACGCCTTTTGACGAAAGTGAAGAGGCACTGCGCGCCGCCTATCCGGGGCTCTATAGAACCTATTGGGGGGAGACCGATACTGCCCCCGTTGAAACCAGTGCCTCCAGTCGCGCCTCAGATATCTGGGCCGACGAAGCCCCTGCGCAGCCGGCCCGCCGTCAACAATCTCAGAGTCCACGGCCCCAACAACACAGTGACGACCTTAATCCATTTCTGCCGGAACCGTCTGGGCAAGGGGGTCAGCGCGGGTTTTCGCCCTTATGGATAATCGCTTTGGTCTTCCTCGGTATAGCGGCGTTCGCCTCTTTGTCCGGGGGTAATAATAATGTTGAGCCACGCGGCCCGTCCCAAATTACCCTCTCTACGGACTCACCGCTCTATTTCGCCCGCCTTTGCGAGCTGCGGGTAAAGTGGTGGAATCAAGACCGCATACCGGCAGACGGTGTCGGCATTGAATCAGCGCAGACCTATCAGCGTGTTCGCTCGGTCAAGCCGGTCAATATCCGCAAAGATGTCGATGGCCGCATTCGCTGGGATGTTGTGATCAAGACATCGACCGATAGTTTCAATTGCTCGGATTACGCCGATAATTATGGCGGTGAGATTGGCCGCAAAAACAACCCCGTATTGGAGAAAATCCGAGAGTAGGAGAGATCATGAAAGATAAGACCGTTTGGGTAACCGGAGCCTCTTCCGGCATTGGCCGGGCTATCGCCAAAACCTTTAGCGAGCAGGGCGCGGATATAATTTTATCAGGGCGGCGCGTCGACGCTCTGGAAGAGACCAAAGCCATGCTGTCGACGGACGCGCTTATTCTCCCTTTTGATGTCACCGATTACGATGCTCTGGCCGCTCATGTGGACACGGCGTGGAGCTGGAAAGGTCGGGTGGATGTGCTGGTTAACAATGCCGGTATCACCCAGCGTAGCCTGGCGCTGCATACAGAGCCAGAAGTTTACACCAAGCTCATCAATATTGATCTGATCGCGCCCATCTGGTTGACGCAGCTCAACTTGCCGAAAATGGCAGAGGCGGGCGGGGCGCAAATCATCGCCATCAGCTCTGTTGCCGGTCGTATCGGCGCGCCTTTGCGCACAGCCTATTGCGCGGCGAAACATGGTCTGATCGGCTATATGGACGCGCTGAGGGCCGAGGTAGAGCTCGGTCATAACATCAAAGTGCTGAATGTTTTGCCCGGTTCGGTGTCGACCAATATCGATGTCAACGCGCTCTCGGGCGACGGCGAAAAACACGGCAAAAAAGATGAGAATATCGCCCAGGGGCACGACCCTATGGAATGCGCTGCCGCCATTTTAAAGGCCATGCAAGCCGGCGAACGGGAATTGATCTTCGCTGAAGGTTTGGAATTGCAAGTGGCCAAAATGCGCCACGAAGATCCGGAGCAACTCTTCACGCTCCTTGGGCAGATGGGCGCGCAGACGGCTGCCGCTTACGCAGCCGGAGATGACAGTAAGGGGTATTGATGAAGCGCTTATTTTCCGCACTTTTCTTATCGACCTTGTGGGTGGCCTGCGAAAAGCCAGCGCCTGCTATTGAACAGGCCCCCAAGACGGAAGCGCCTCAAGCCAGTTCTGAAATCATAACAGAGCCTATTATCAGACCCGTTCCACCTCTAGGGCCGGAAGGGAAGCGCTATGAAGATGCCTTCCTCGCGCGCATGGCGACGGATGGCTATGTCGGCGCCGCCATCGCCATTGTCGACGGAGACACGGAAGAGTTTATGTTCCACGGCCTGGCGGATCCGAAAAACGGCTCCAATATTCATATGGAGAGTCTGTTTGAAATCGGCTCCATCACCAAGACGTTCACGACGCTAGTTCTGGCTGATATGGTGATCAAGGGTGAGGTCGGCCTGGATGATCCGGCGGCAGACTATCTGCCTGATGGCGTGCGCCTGATGTCATTTGAAGACCAGCCCATCACCTTGAAACATCTGGCGACTCATATGTCCGGCATGCCGCGCATGCCTTATAATTTAATCCCAAAGGATTTTAACAATCCTTACGCGGATTATACCGAGGACAATCTCAAAGCTTTTTTGAATGTCTACAATCCCGTCCGTGCACCGGG
>JAHDBU010000029.1 GCA_020630275.1 Hellea sp. | reverse complement strand
ACCGACACACGGATTTTCAGTCCGTTGCTCTACCAACTGAGCTATCTGGGCCCGGAAAATCAGGTGCGAAGCACCTGCGGAAGTGGCGCGTTATAGGGAAAAGGAATCCCGCTGTAAACGGGAAATTTTACCAAAATCAAGATCTGTTGGGACTTCTGTAAATCCAGTTCAAAACAATCACAGGCAAGATGCCGACTGCAATAATAATCAAGGCTGCCGTTGCGGCTTCGGCGAGACGTTCATCACTGGCAAGGCGATAGACCCGGGTTGAAAGTGTTTCAAAATTAAATGGTCGAAGAATGAGCGTTGCTGGCAGTTCGCGCATGACGTCAATAAAAACTAGGCATGCCCCGGCCGCGAGACTGGGCGCCAGTAAAGGCAAGTGTATTTTCGTTAAAACAGTCGACGGCCCGGCGCCTAATGTTCGGGCTGAGTCGTCCATGGACCTTGATATTTTGGCCATTCCGCCGCTCAGGCTGTTATAGGATGCTGTTAGGAATCTGAGAGTTAGGGCATACACAAGAAGCGCGATGCTTCCACTCAAAAGCAAACCGTAATCTGTTTGAAAACGTGAATTGAAAAATGCGGTAAGCTTTTGGTCTAATTGTCCGATAGGCCCCAATATGCCAACGGCGAGTAATGCGCCGGGCAGGGCGTAACCCAATGTTGAAACACGAATACCTGTTTTTACTGTTCCAGATGCCCAGGTTTGAGAATTCAGTTGCCGATGAATATAAATCAAAAAAATCGCGACTATGGTAGCGACAAAGGCCGTGATCGCAGAAACCGTAAGGCTGTTTTTCAAAAAAATGCCGATATTGGCAGAGCTAATATTGTCGCCAGTCTTCCCAACAAGCGAAATCAGGATAAAGACTGGTAATATGAACCCGAACAAGATAGGAAGTGCACAGAATAGACTGAGAAGCCATTGGCTCACTCTGTTTAAGCGAATGCGTTCTACACCGCGTCTTTGGGGCTTCCCGCTAACATAGCTTCCGCGCCGGGTCATTGTTTCAAACATAATCAAAATGATGACAAACAGCATCATAATCCCGGCAAGCTTCATCGCGGCCATCTGGTCACCTAACCCAAACCAGGTCCTGAAAATCCCCGTGCTGAACGTTGGTATGGAAAAGTAATCAACCACCCCGTAATCGGCTAAGGTCTCCATCAAAACTAGGGCCACACCACCAGCGATTGCCGGACGGGACGCCGGCAGAATGACTTTGAGGAATGCCTCTAAGGGTGATTTTCCCAATGTACGGGCCGCTTGAAACTGCGCCTGACATTGAGCTGAAAATGAGGCGCGCGCTAACACATAGACATAAGGATAGAGCACAAGGCCTAGGATAAATGCAGCACCGGATAAACTGCGAATCTCCGGAAACCAATAATCATTCCGGCCCCAATCGAACTGATCTCTTAGGGTAGATTGTATGGGACCGGAGTATTCCAACAAGTCTGTGTAGACATACGCTATAATATAGGCGGGAGCCGCGAGCGGCAGTACCAATAACCAGGACATAAAACGACGTCCTGGAAACTCGTAGGCTGATACGACCCAAGCCGTTAAAATGCCAATCATAGCCGCAATCATTCCCGTCGCGATCATCAATATGACAGTGTTGATGATGTAAGTCGGCAGAGTTGTTGACCATAAATGCTCAACATTGTCATTTGCGGGATAGAAAAGAGAAGCCAGAACTATCAGAATAGGCAAGGCGGCAAGCAAGGTCACAAGGCCTGTCAAAAACAGTCTCGTTTTACTGATTTCAAGCCTGCCGGGAACGACTGTCACAAAGCCAAATTCAATTTTTGCATCGGCGGGCGATATCATGTAGAGACCGCAAATTCAATGGTATAAGGATTGCCCGGTTGAGCCTGGTTTTTGCCGATATTTCACATAGCTATGGCGCGACAAAAGCCTTGTCGAACATAGGCTTTGAGGCCCTACCCGGCGAGGTAACGTGTCTGCTGGGCCCTTCAGGCTGTGGTAAGTCTACCTTGTTGAGACTTGCGGCTGGATTATTGTCCGTCCAGTCCGGCTCAATTATGCAAAGTGGCAAAGTCCTGGCGGATCAATCCGTGAGCCTGCCGCCAGAAAAACGCCCTGTCGGGCTGGTCTTTCAGGACGGAGCCTTATTTCCACATATGTCGGTTGCCAAAAATATAGCCTTCGGTTTGCCAAAATCTAAGGATCACACTCAAATCGTAGAGCGTATGTTGGAAAGCGTAGGCCTGGGCGGTTTTGCAGATCGTTATCCTGAGACCTTATCTGGTGGTCAACAACAGCGCGTTGCCCTCGCCAGGGCGTTAGCCCCCGAGCCGGAAGTGATGTTATTGGATGAACCCTTTGCCAATGTCGATATTGTCCTGCGGAGGAAAATTCGCGAAGATACTCGTAACGTTCTTCTGGAGAAAAATGCCACTGTTATCCTTGTCACTCATGATCCCGAAGAGGCCTTGGAGATCGGAGATAAAATCGTCGTCATGGAAAATGGAACGATTGTTCAACAAGGAACGCCTGAACAGCTCTACGATCAGCCTGCAACACCAGCAGTGGCAAGAATGTTCGGTGACAGTCAGGTAATTTCTGGCGTGATCGAAGGGAATAAAATCGTTACAGCCTTTGGCGAATGGGAAAAGGCTATTTTAAATGACTCTGATGTGGGGTCACAGATTCAAATCGTCATCCGCCCCGCTGCATTCACTATTATTCACAAGGAGCCTGGTATTGCGGGTCTTGAGGTTAAAGATGTTCGTTCAACAGGAAATGCACAACGTCTGATCGTTGCAAATCAGGCTGGGGAAACGATCGCCATTATGACGTCCCGAGATCGGGTCTTTTCGCCAGGTGACATCGTCGACGTTTTGCCAAGTGCCAAAAATATCACAGCCTTTTCTCAGAATTGACTTGTTATCGTATATTGCTTTTGATAATCATTCGCAACTTAACCCACTTAGAGAATATAAATGAAAAATATAATCAGCCAGTTAAGCGTGGTCATGGTGGCCTTAGTTGGATTGAACGCCTGCGGTGATAAAGATACCAGAAAGGTACCAGACAGTCGTGCTGCAACGTCTCAGTCGGTCGCGGAACTCAATCTGTATTCGTCACGTCATTATGATACTGATTTGGCGCTTTATGATAATTTTACCAAGCAAACCGGTATAAAAATCAATCGGATAGAGGCAAAAGCTGACGCATTGATTGAGCGCATTGTCACAGAAGGACAAAAGAGCCCGGCAGATATATTAGTCACTGTGGATGCTGGCCGCCTTTGGAGGGCCGAAGAACGCGATCTGCTTTCACCGGTAAGTTCAGACGTCCTGGATAAAAGACTCCCTGCCAATATGCGCCACCCGGACGGACTTTGGTTTGGATTGTCCAAGCGCGCCCGCGTTATAATCTATAATAAAGCTGCTGGGAAACCGGTAAATCTCTCCAGTTATGCTGATCTGGCGCATGTTTCCAACAAGGATAAAGTCTGCATCCGATCTTCATCCAACATCTATAATATTTCGCTGATGGCTTCGATCATATCCAATGAAGGGGAGGAAGCGGCTGAGGACTGGGCGAAGGGCGTTGTGGCAAATTTCTCAAGGCGGCCACAAGGTAATGATACGGCGCAGATCAAAGCGGTAGCGTCCGGTGAGTGCGATATCGCTGTCGTCAACACATATTATCTTGCCAGATTTGCGGGTTCTGATGAGGCTGAGAGCAAAAAGATATTCGATAGTCTTGGTGTTGTATTTCCGGATCAAGATGGGAGAGGGACTCACGTCAATATCAGCGGGGCCGGCGTTCTGAAGCACGCACCCAATCGAGAAAACGCTATACGGTTTATTGAATACCTGACAGAAAACCAGGCGCAGCAATATTTTGCCAATGGGAATAACGAGTATCCCGCGGTTCCAACCGTTGATGCAGGATCAGCGGTAGAGTCGCTTGGGCCATTTAAAGAAGATAGTCTGAATGTCAGTGCCCTTGGTAAAAACCAGGCTGAAGCCGTACGCATTTTTGATCGCGCAGGTTGGGAATAATTGTATATAAAACGGATTATCCGGCATCGGCCCATTGCCGAATCACTTCCGCTTTTTTAGCTATCTCCTAAACCGCAAATAAAGGTGAATATCATGGCGGGGCTGTCCAAATCAGAACGCGAACATAATTTGATGTCCGGCGCTATCATAGCGCTCTCTATGGACGCGGTACAACAAGCCAATTCCGGTCACCCGGGCATGCCTATGGGAATGGCCGATGTGGCGACGGTATTATTCAATAAATTTCTAAAGTTCGACAACAAAGATCCTGAATGGCCGGATAGAGACCGGTTTGTTCTCTCGGCAGGCCATGGCTCAATGCTGATTTACTCGCTCCTGCATTTGACAGGCTACAAAGCTATGACCATGGATCAGATCCGCAACTTCCGTCAGCTGGGATCAAACACCGCCGGCCATCCTGAATATGGCCATACACCCGGCGTTGAAACGACGACAGGGCCTTTAGGGCAGGGGATTGCCAACGCTGTCGGGTTTGCTTTGGCCGAACGTCATATGAATGCCCGTTTCGGCGATGATCTTGTCGACCATTATACCTACGTGATTGCCGGGGACGGCTGCCTGATGGAAGGGATCTGCCAAGAGGCCATTAGCCTGGCGGGGCATCTCAAGCTCAATAAGCTGATAGTGTTTTGGGATGACAATGAAATTACCATTGATGGATCCGTTGGAATTTCGGACAGCACGGATCAGGTTGCCCGCTTTAAGGCGTCTGGGTGGAATGTCATTTCTGTCGATGGCCATAATGACAAAAAAATTGCTGCGGCGATCCGCAAAGCTCAAAAATCCGATAAGCCAACCATGATCGCCTGCAAAACGGTGATCGCCAACCATGCTCCAACCAAGGCCGGCACCTCAAAAGCCCATGGTTCTCCCTTGGGACCTGAGGAAATCGACGGCGTCCGCAAAGCTATCGGATGGAAACATGGTCCGTTTGAAGTGCCCGAAGACGTTTATAAATTATGGGCGCGTGGCGGTCGTAGGGGGCGAAGTGCCCGCATGAAATGGCGCACTCGACTTAAAGAGCACCCAAAGGCCGATGACTTTAATCGAGCCGTCAAAGGCGAGCTGAATGCCGGCTGGGCCGACGCCATGCAAAAATATAAGGATGGCCTTGCCAAAGAAATGCCAAGTCTTGCCACGCGGGCTTCTTCTGGCAATGCATTGAAAGTTCTGACGGAACATCTGACAGACATGATTTCCGGGTCTGCCGATTTGCAGGGCTCAAACAAAACCAAAACGCCCAGCACGCCCGATATTCAAGCTGGAAGCTATGGTGGGCGCTATCTGAATTATGGTATTCGCGAACATGCCATGGCCGCGGCTATGAATGGCATGGCTTTGCATGGCGGGATCATTCCCTATTCAGGGACTTTTCTCGTTTTTGCTGACTATTGCCGTCCGTCCATTCGTTTATCGGCCCTCATGAATCAGAGGGTCATTTATGTCATGACCCACGACTCTATTGGCGTCGGCGAAGATGGTCCAACGCACCAACCAGTCGAGCATATAGCCTCTCTCCGGGCGATCCCTAATCTTCATGTCTATCGGCCTGCAGATGCCATTGAGGTGGCAGAGTGTTGGGAACTGGCCGTGAAACGAAAAAATGGTCCTTCACTGATTGCCTTGACCCGGCAAGGGGTACCGGCTCTCAGAGATGACGCTTCAAAGAACTGGTCCGAACGTGGAGGATATGTCCTCTCGGCCGGTGAAGGAAAGGATGATATCGTTCTCTTGGCGACGGGTTCAGAAACCCACAAAGCCATCGAAGCCCAAAAAGAACTTTATAAACATGACATATCGGCCCGGGTTGTCTCCATACCCTGTATGGAATTATTTCTGGAGCAGGGCGAAAAATATGTGCGTTCGGTCCTTGGGAAAGACTTACCAAAGATCGCCATTGAAGCTGGCATTAGGCAAGGATGGGACGGGCTTATTGGTCGCAATGGAGGCTTTGTCGGCATGAATAGTTTTGGGGCATCTGCACCTGGAGCCGTTCTGTTTGAACATTTCGGCATTACCACGGACGCATTGGTGTCCAAAGCCAAGGACATGCTGGGAAGGTAAATTTAACAAATTATTCTTACGCTAACCGGATGGAGTCCGACAAGCTTAGACTTAAATGTTCATTTTTTATGGCCGCTGTAACGGGTGTTGTGGGTTTTATCACGGCATCCAGCATGGGTGGAAATATAGATCAATGCATTGCCTTAGGTGGAATTTTAGCGTTCGCTGGCTTTGTCAGTATATATTCGGCTAATGATTTTTAGTAGCTGATGGCTTAGCCAGTAGCCAAGCGCGCCCTTTTTCTTTAGTTTTGCTTATGGGCTCAAATCAGAATCAATCAAAATTGTTACGCCAGTGGCCCTGGTTGAATGATTATAAGGCGGCAGCTTTTACTGACGATTTCGTCGCTGCAATCATTGTAACCGTCCTTCTTGTTCCGCAATGCCTAGCCTATGCCATGCTGGCAGATTTGCCGCCAGTGGTTGGTGTTTACGCCTCAATTTTCCCATTGATTGCTTACGCTCTGTTCGGTTCGTCACGATACATCTCCGTAGGTCCTACGGCGGTAATTTCGTTGATGACGGCCGCTGCCATCGCGACAATTCCAGCAGAGAGCCGGCTGGTTGGAGCTGCATTTCTCGCATTGATGTCCGGAGTAATGCTCTTGGTGTTCGGAGTCCTCAAAGGAGGATTCATTATGAACTTTGTTTCTCGATCTGTGGTCGGAGCTTACATAACAGGCGCGGCTCTCTTGATAATGATTAGCCAGTTGAAACATATTTTTGGCATAGACTCGACCGGGACGACAGCGTTTGCCATGATAAAGAGTCTTTTGCCGGGATTGCCCAATATTAACAATGCGGCATTAATCATAGGAAGTGTTTGCATAGTCCTATTCTGGTCAACAAGGAATTTTCTCGCCTATGGCCTTGTTAAATCAGGAATGAAATCTCGCAGGGCGAAATTGACGGCCCGCATGGTACCCATCCTGATAATTGCAGCCAGCATCCTCATTTCTTATTACGGTAAGTTACCAGAAAAATATGGTGTCAATATTGTTGGAGAGATTCCCACAGGGCTCCCGAAGATAAGTTTTCCAACTTTAGCAGATGGTTCGTGGGGCGCCTATTGGCAAATGATCCAACTTATGTGGCTACCGGCGCTTGTACTCGCGATTGTTGCATTTGTAGATTCTATGTCTACAGCCCAAACCTTAGCCTCCAGGTCCAGAAGCCGAGTTGACGCGGATAAAGAAATGATCGCTATGGGAGCTTCGAATATCATAGCCGGGCTTTCGGCTGGATATCCAGTGAACGGAAGCATGTCACGATCCGTCGTCAATTATTCCGCTGGTGCTAGGTCGCCTATTTCGGGAATAATGGTCGCTATTTTGATGGCGATTTCAGCTTTATTTTTGACACCGGTCTTAAAGTATTTGCCACTGGCTACATTGGCTTCTCTAATTATAGCAGCCTGTTTTTCCTTATTCGATTTTAAAGGCATTTGGCAGACTTTCAAATACAGCCGCGGCGACGGTTTGACGGCTATGGCTACCTTTTTTGGTGTTTTGATATTTGGGGTGCAATGGGGAGTTTTGATCGGTGTCATCATGGCTATGACTCTTCATATCCGAACAACTCTAAGACCCAATATGGCCCTAGTTGGCAGAATTCCTGGTACTGATCATTACCGTGATGCAAGCCGCTTTAACGTCGAGACATTTGACGAGGTTAAAACTTTACGGATCGATGAAAGTCTATATTACGCGAATGCACGTTATCTAGAGGATAAGATTGCCCGGGTCGTTCAGAATAATCCGAAAATGACAGACCTCATCTTAATGTGTCCGGCCGTAAACCGAATAGATGCTAGTGCTATTTCTTCTCTGATTACTATCAATCAACGTCTTAAAAATGCAGAAGTGACTTTACACTTTTCTGAACTGCACACCTACCTCAAGGAACAATTGTCGAAGTCGGAATTGATGACGACCCTATCTGGGCAAATCTTTTTTTCTCAAAAAGAAGCTATGGAGACTTTAGAGCCGGAACCCGATTGGGCACAATTTTCTGACCATATCGATATTCATTAAACCTTGGCAAAAAAATATTTTATGTTTAGGGTTCTCATAGACCTGTGAATGACTTGGGCTGTTTATTAGCAATTCACAGATTAAATGAGAAAAAATAATGCCGGATGATGCATTTCCCGGCGCAGGGTTTTCAGATTCTAATGAGTCTGGTCCTGTGCGTAGGAGACACAGTAAGAGACGCCGTCGAAGCCGCAATAAAACTTATGCGGCCTTAGATTTAGGCACGAATAATTGTCGATTACTCATTGCTCGCCCTAAAGAAGAGGGCTTTAAAGTCATAGACTCATATTCAAAGGTAGTCCGTTTAGGCGCTGGATTGCAATCAACGGGGAAGCTATCCGAGCAGAGCATGAATTTGGCTGTTGAGGCAATCGGTATTTGCGCCAAAAAAATGAAAAGCAAAAACGTAAAACGTTGGCGCTGTGTTGCCACTCAGGCCTGTCGTGCCGCAGATAATTGTGATGAGTTTTTAGATAGGGTTAAGGAGGACACTGGTGTCAGTCTTGAAATTATATCCCCCCGCGTCGAGGCGCGGCTATCTGTCATGGGGTGCGTGAACCTTATCGATATTTCCAAGGATGTTGCTTTAGTCGTAGATATTGGCGGGGGCTCCACAGAACTGAGTTGGGTTGATGTTCGCACCTTGCGTGAAAATGGTGGCCTTTTAAGGGCTTATCGTCCGCCGATTTCCGCTTGGACGTCGTTACCTGTTGGCGTCGTGACCTTATCCGAAAAAGTTCCCGAACATAGTGACCGAGTGGCTTGGTATGAGGAGCTGAAACAACTCGTGAGAGATACGATTGTTGAGAAACAAGCCCATACTCGATTTACAAATCTTTTTAAGACGGGACAGGGACATATTATTGGAACATCTGGTACAATCACGTCTCTTGCCGGGATATACCAAAGACTCCCTTACTATCAGCGTGACAAAGTAGATGGGTCAGAGATGAGTACACAAGATGCCATCGCGATTTGTCGGAAAATGGCCAGTATGTCTTACGCTGAACGCGCACAAGAAGCTTGTATCGGAGAGGACCGCGCAAAATTGCTTGTTGCTGGATGTGCCATTACAGATGTCTTGTGCGAAATGTGGCCCTGTGATAAAATTCGCGTGGCAGACCGTGGCCTTAGGGAGGGAATCCTGATGGGCCTTATGCAACGAAGTCAAAAGCTAACCGGAACAACAACGGGTTCAGAGTAAAGCATGTCTGAAAAACCCACAAAGATGTCTGGAGGCAAGCCTGATGCTGCTCGGCGCAGCCGCAAAACTCCTAAACAAAGCAAAGAAAATGCGACAAGGATGATGCACCACAAGGTGAAAACGGCCCGAGGTCGGAAAATATCATCCAAGCTCTGGCTAGAGCGTCAACTTAACGACCCTTATGTCAAAGAAGCTCAAATTCAGGGGTACCGATCCCGCGCAGCTTTTAAGCTAATAGAACTCGATAAAAAGTACTCGCTCGTTAAACAAGGCGATCTGGTTGTTGATTTAGGGGCGGCCCCGGGAGGCTGGGTTCAAATCGCTCTACAGCTTGGTGCCCGCGAAGTCATTGGAATTGATTTATTGCCCGTAGATACGGTCGCCGGGGCTAAAATACTCGAAATGGATTTTATGGACGACAAGGCACCAGATGCAATTAAGGCATTGCTGGGCGGCGCTCCAGATGTAGTTTTGTCTGACTTGGCTGCAAACACAACGGGCCACAAAAACACGGATCATCTCAAGACAGTGGCTTTGGTGGAAGCCGCAGCAGAGTTCGCCATGGACGTTTTGAAACCTGGCGGTCACTTCGTCACCAAAGTTTTTCAGGGCGGGGCCCAAAAAGATCTGTTGAACCGTTTAAAAGAAAACTTCAAATATGTTCGACATGCCAAGCCTGAGGCCTCCCGAAAAGGAAGTCCCGAAATCTATTTAGTCGCAAAAGGTTTTCGTAGATAAGCGAATTATTGCCTAATTTTCTTACGCTACTCAAAGAAGGCACTGACGTCTGTTTTGTATAGCTCAGGGCTGTCCGACTTACGTAAATAGCCGGCTTTATTGACGAGCCAAGTCTGTACCTCACCATTGCTCGTTACATTAAGTCTATACTCAAATAATGGTAAAAGTTTTTCATACCGGCGTTCCCGCTTCTCAATGGCTGCCATCAATACTGATAAATTATCGGCATCGTCGAACTCTTTGACAATCGCTCCGGTATCTTTTGATACCAGTGTTACTTTTTCAGCTTTTACTGACATGGCACCATCGTCCTTGGGTGTTGAAGTACAGGCCCCGAATAAAGACACAATGCTCGCGAACAACATAGTCACGGAAATTTGGATAAATGACGTCATTACGCTTGTCTCCTATTACTATTTTCGCTTGAACGCATTCTCCCAAAAACGAGCATAAACAGCAAAGCCAGTAGGCCGATATCGGTGGATCCTCCGCCGCTTCCACTACTTCCTCCTGAGGGAGGCGTTACGACAGGAGTATCTGTCACGGCTACACTTACTGTATCGGTCGATGAAAGACCAGCTGGGTCCGAAACGGTTACCTCGAATGTGAGAGTCGTTGTTGCATTGACTTGCGGCGCAACAAAACTAACCGCCGATGTGTTCGCACCAGACATGCTGACGTTTGGACCGGCAGTTTGCCGCCAACTATATGTTAATTGATCTCCATCCGGATCTGAACTGGCCGCCGCACTAAGGTTAACAGTTGTACCTTCTCTAACGCTTGAAGCGCTCGTTGATGCACTGGCGACAGGCGCTTGATTCACATTATTAACAGTTACACTTACAGTTGCCTGGTCGCTGTCGCCAAACATATCTGAAACTGTCACGCTGAATGTCAATGTTTCTGTCGCACTAATTGAAGGGGCCGTGAATGTAGGTGACGCAACGCTTGTGCTTGACAGTGTCACAGGAGTTCCGCCGGTCTGGGTCCAAGCATAGGTCAGAGCATCTCCGTTGGCATCTGAACTCGGTGATGCATCTAATGTTACCGATGCTCCTTCATCCACGGTGATAGTGCTTTGGGCTGTCGCGGCGACTGGCGGCGTATTTCCGCCAGCATGGGTAACTACTATTGACTGAGAACTTGACCCGGTACATCCGCTTTCCGTCACGTCAAGTGAAACGTTGCCAACGTAGACTGACGAGTAGGTGTACACTGGAGAGGCATCTGTACTGTCTACCGTACCATCTCCATCGAAGTCCCAAGCATATGTGTATTGTCCTCCACCAGTAATATTTGATGTAAATGTAATCGCTTGTCCGACTTCCTGATTAGCGGCCGGGGATGCCGTAAAGGATACACCAGGCGCCGTACAGCTATCGCCACCGTCCAGAGTTACAGCGCCGGAATTACCGGGATCCAACCAGGCTTTCAACTGCGAGGCAGGGGCTCCACCACCTTCCCATTGTAAAGCTACGCGTCCGTACCAATCAGGTTCAGTCGTCGCATCACAAGCCGCAAAACCTCCTGTCAGCAAACCCACAATTCTCTTATCCGAATTCCAAATAGCAGACCCGGACGATCCGCCTTCTGTCGTACCTTCTTCCCATGCACCAACTCTCAGATGCGTCCCATTTGCATTAGCGACATTCTGAAGGTATTCGGTGATCATCAGAGGGTCATTGTCGAAGCTAATTCTTTTCTCGTCACCAGCAGGATGGTGAATAGCGACCGCTGAGCTGGGTGCTGCTGCAGAATTGTCCCATCCCGCCCAATGCACATTAAATGTTTCACTAGGTACGGCATTCAGCTCGACAAGGGTCATGTCGGCCGGATCCCATGTTGCCTTCATCGTCGCGCCGCTCTGACTATTGCGGGATCGGACCCCATCCGGTGTCCCGCCGCATGTGGTTGTTTCGTAATTCCAATAGAAAACCATAGAATTTACAACGGTTTCTGTTGAGACACAGTGATTGGCCGTTAGAAAATAGGGTTTTTGGTCTTGGGCAGTGTTGTTAACCAACGTTCCAGTGCAGACAAACGTTCCGCCAGTCGTCGTGAACGAGTAACTCGCGACAGATCGAATTTCATTCCTCCAATCATCGCCTTGTTGACAAACAACGTCAATATTACACGAACCGGATTTGAGCTGGTCTCGTTTTGTAAATCCCCGGTACCCTTGATTGACGGCCTTGAGATTAAATCGAACATATTTGCGAAAATTTTCGGGTACATTAATCTCGATATATGCTTCGTCGCCCTCAATTATAGGTGTCCACAATTCGCGCGCAGCATTATGGTCTTTATCTGTATAGGGCCCTAATAATTGTTTGCCGGATTTGTCATATACAAACAGCTTTGCGCCGGTTGGCAGGAAAACATCCTCAAAACCAAAACTCAGTGAATGCGCGTTCATTGCCGAAACAGGGATCTTGAGGACTGAAGTTCCGTTATCTGTAGACCATTGTCCAAGGTAGTCGATAGCAGCATTTCCCTGAATATCGTGTGAAACGGCATACCGATAAGGGAGTCTTTCTTTTTGTCGTTTAGAATCTTCAATCTCTAACTTTTGCAGATCCAGAGCTCCAAACGTAAGACCATCCAAATCGATGACAGTAATTTCATTATCGAAAGACTGAGGTTTGTCTGGGTCAGCAAAGGCTGGTGTTGATAGACACATTCCTAAGGTCAAAAATGGTAGGTATAGATATTTGGATCGGCGCATAATATTCCCCAATATTGTTACGTGGTTACGTTATATACGATTTTTCGAAAGATTCTACCATCAGTTTCACAATTAAATATTTGTAAAATATCAATGAGAGTCCCGATTCGTTTCAGGATTATCGTATTCACTAACTTTCCATTTGCATTCTCGCGACAGTCTGTTAAGGGCCGCTTGCAAAAGCGATAGGAGACTCCGATGGAGATTCGAGAAGGTTTGACCTTCGACGACGTGCTTTTGCAGCCCCGCGCATCCGACATTTTGCCGGCCGATGCCAGTCTGAAAACGCGTCTCACCAAAGAAATATCGATCAATGTTCCGTTGATCTCTGCGGCTATGGATACAGTGACAGAAGCACGACTGGCGATTGTCATGGCGCAAATCGGTGGCATCGGCGTTATTCACCGAAACCTAACGGATGAAGAGCAAGCTGAAGAAGTCCGTAAGGTCAAACGGTTTGAGTCGGGTATGGTCGTTGATCCCATCACAATCCACCCGGATGCAACGCTCGCTGACCTCCGACAATTCAGGGATATTCATAAGTTTTCTGGTGTTCCTGTTGTCGAGAAGAACGGCCGGCTGGTCGGAATCGTAACAAATCGAGATGTGCGTTTCGCGTCTGATCCCGGCGAGAAGGTTAGCAGCCTGATGACGCGTGACCTGGTTACCGTAAAACAGGGAACAAGCGAAAAAGAGGCGAGGGCGCTTCTCCATAAACATCGGATTGAAAGGCTTTTGGTCGTTGATGATGAGTTCCGCTGTGTCGGACTAATTACGGTCAAGGATATGGAGAAGGCCGAGAATTATCCCAATGCGGCCAAAGACGAACACGGACGCCTACGTGTGGCCGCTGCCTCGACTGTTGGGGATGCTGGTTTCGTTCGAGGCGAAGCTCTTATCGATGCAGGTGTTGACGCTTTGGTCATCGATACGGCCCATGGACATTCATCCAAAGTGGTTGATCAGGTCAAGCGCTTCAAAAAGGCCTATCCCAACCAACAAATCATAGCCGGAAACATCGCCACAGAGGCAGCGGCTAAAGCTTTGATCGACGCCGGTGCCGATGCCTTGAAAGTCGGCATAGGACCTGGGTCTATTTGTACAACACGGATTGTAGCCGGAGTCGGCGTGCCTCAGCTGACGGCGATTATGGATGCTGTTGGCGTAGCGAAAAAAGCCAAAGTTCCGGTTATTGCTGATGGTGGCATCAAATATTCCGGCGATATGGCCAAAGCGCTCGCCGCCGGTGCGGAGAGCTGCATGGTCGGATCCCTTTTAGCTGGTGCCGAAGAAACGCCCGGCGAGGTTTTCCTTTATCAAGGTCGGTCCTACAAATCCTATCGTGGCATGGGATCCGTCGGCGCTATGGCGCGTGGATCTGCTGATCGTTATTTCCAGAAAGAAGTCACAGATTCCATGAAACTGGTGCCTGAGGGAATAGAAGGCCGCGTCGCCTATAAAGGCCCATCCGGCCCCATCCTCTATCAACTTATCGGAGGTGTACGCGCCGCCATGGGCTATACGGGCTCCAAAGATATTCCGACATTCCATAAAAATGCGCGCTTCGTTCGTATCACCGGCGCCGGTCTTCGAGAAAGCCACGTCCATGACGTGGCTATTGCCCGCGAAGCCCCTAACTATTCAATGCCGGGATAGAATTTTGAAACTTGGCGGCAGAATACAGGCCTCAATCGAGGTCCTTGACGATATTCTCAAACGCCGTACACCTGCGAACATGGCCCTGCGCGATTGGGGGAAGTCCAATCGTTTTGCCGGTTCCAAGGACAGAACGGTGATCGGCAATATAGTCCATGACGCCCTCCGTCAGAAATCGTCAATAGGCTGGCGAATGAATGAGGAAAGTCCCCGCGCTTTGACACTGGGAACGGTTGGATTTGTTTGGAACTATTCGGCAGATCAACTTTCAAAGCTTTTCAAAGATGACAAGTTTTCACCGGAGGCTCTGACCAGTGATGAAATCAGACGCCTCGGCGGGACAATTTCTTTGGAAGACGCGCCGGATTGGATTAAAGGCGATGTGCCGGAATGGTTATGGCCCGCCTTTGAAAACAATTTTGGCGATGAAGCCCTGGACGAGGCGCGCGCCCTGACGCAGCGGCCCCCACTGGATATTCGGGTCAATACGCTGCGAACTGATAAACAAGCGGCATATAACGCGCTCAAAGCCTTTAATGTGGTCCCAATGGATATATCGCCTGTTGGATTCAGATTGACCGCTGCGGGCTTGGAAGCGCGACTACCCAATGTGCAAAGCGAAGCGATGTACCAGACAGGCGGGATCGAAATTCAAGACGAAGGCTCGCAGCTGGTTTCTCTTCTCGTCAACGCGCAAGCCGGTGAAAAGGTTTTTGATTATTGTGCCGGCGGCGGCGGAAAGTCACTGGCCATGGCAGCCGATATGAACAACCAAGGCTCTGTCCACGCCTTCGATATCGACAAGCGGCGCTTGGCCCCGCTTTATCAGCGCGCCATGCGGGCCGGAGCTGATATTATTGATGTGCGCAATCCACCTGCGGCTAGCCTATCTGATCTCATAGGTAATATGGACAAAGTTTTGATCGATGCGCCTTGCACTGGGGTCGGAACATGGCGTCGTAAACCGGACGCTAAATGGCGGGTCAGCGAGGAAGCCCTGGAGCGTCGCAATAATGAGCAATCGAAAATTCTGCGAGAGGCCCATCAATATCTCCGGCCCGGTGGGCTTTTGTTCTATGTGACCTGTTCAATGCTGGCCGAGGAGAACGAGGCGCAGGTCTATGGATTTCTTGAGGATAACGAGGAATTCGAACTTTTATCGGCCGGTGAGGTATGGGAAGAACGGTTCGGGACTGACGGGCCAAAGCCTTGGTCTGAAGATGGGCAAACCGTTACCTTGACGCCAGCTAGTACCAATACTGACGGTTTTTTCTTTGCCGTCATGGAAAAAACAAAGGCATAAAGCATGCAGCACGAACAATTACTCATCGTTGATTTTGGGTCTCAGGTGACCAAGCTCATCGCCCGACGGGTGCGTGAAATGGGGGTTTATTCAGAAATCCATCCTTTCAACAAAGTCGATGCCAAGTTCTTGAAATCGTTCAATCCCAAGGCGGTTATTCTTTCCGGTGGCCCCAGCAGTGTCACCGAAGCTGGAAGTCCGAGAGCTGACGATCTGATATTTGAATTAGGGGTGCCTGTACTGGGAATTTGCTATGGGCAGCAAACCATGTGCGCCCAGCTGGGCGGTGCCGTCGAAACTTCCGAAGAAAAAGAATTCGGTCGAGCTGATTTGAACATCGTAGAAAAGAGCCGTTTATTCGAGGGCCTTGAGAGCACGGAACGGGTTTGGATGTCTCATGGTGACCGGGTGAGTAATATTCCACAAGGATTTGAAATCATTGCAAAATCCGAGAATGCGCCATACGCCGCCATCGAGGACGCAACCCGGAATTTTTATGGTGTCCAATTCCATCCTGAAGTCGTTCATACGGTCAACGGAGCGAAAATGCTCCGCAACTTCACCCATAATATTTCTGGCTTCAAAGGCGACTGGACCATGGCTGCGTTTAAAGACGAAGCCATTGCGGCTATTCGCGAACAGGTCGGCGACGGTAAAGTCATTTGCGGCCTTTCCGGCGGTGTCGACAGTTCGGTCGCGGCTGTTTTGATCCATGAAGCCATTAAAGAACAGCTGACTTGTGTCTATGTGGATACAGGCATGATGCGCAAAGGCGAGAGCGATCAAGTGGTCTCTCTATTCCGCGAGCATTATAATATCAGTCTCATTCATGTCGACGCCGAGGACCAATTCCTGGGATTGCTCGACGGTGTGACCGACCCGGAAGAAAAGCGTAAAATCATCGGCGGAACTTTCATCGATATTTTTGAGCGTGAAGCGAAAAAAGTCGGTGGGGCAAAATTCCTCGCCCAAGGGACACTTTATCCTGATGTCATTGAAAGTGTCTCTTTTGACGGAGGCCCATCCGTGACAATCAAATCTCACCACAATGTGGGCGGTCTACCTGAGCGCATGGATCTGGAACTGGTTGAGCCATTGCGGGAGCTCTTTAAAGACGAGGTGAGGGCGCTTGGCCGAGAATTGGGATTGCATGAAGATTTTGTTCAGCGTCACCCTTTCCCGGGGCCGGGTCTAGCCATTCGCTGCCCCGGTGCCATCTCCAAGGATAGGTTGGACATATTACGCGAAGCGGACGCGGTCTATCTGGATCAAATTCGCAAGCATGGCCTCTATAGCGAAATCTGGCAGGCTTTCGCCGTGTTGCTCCCGGTTCAAACTGTCGGTGTAATGGGTGATGGCCGAACCTATGATTATGTCCTGGCGCTCCGTGCCGTGACCTCAACGGATGGTATGACCGCAGATTACTATCCCTACAGCCATGAGTTTTTATCCGAAACGGCGACGCGCATCATCAATGAATGCCGCGGGGTCAACCGGGTGGTCTATGATGTGACCTCAAAGCCCCCCGGCACGATTGAGTGGGAATAGCCGCCACAAAATCATCACACTACCGGCCATAGTTTAGCCACGGAAGCTGTGGCATAATAAGTGAAATCCGAAATGGGGAATCACTTATGAAGAAGTCTTGGTTATTGGCATTGCTTATCCCGGCATTGCTTATTCTTGCCTGGTGGATCGGTTATAATTTTTACGATCCTAATCCCTACAAACCCACTCAGCGCTCCAACGTTGAAAGATCGGAACAACCTCGGGTGGACAATATTCCAGTGACTATAGATGACCGAGAAGAGCCGGTCGTAGAGGAACCAATCTCAGAGTCAGCGCCGCCAAAACCCGAAGAACCAAAGGTCAAACCCCTGCGTTACCGGGCCATGGCGATCGACGAACAATCACGAGATGCCAGGACCTGTTTTTCTTTTTATAACCCGCTCAATCAGGAAGACGCCGTTGCTTACCGGGATTATATTGATGTGTCGCCCAAGCTGAAATTTGGCCTCACGGTCAATAGCACAAACCTTTGCCTGACCGGTTTCGACTATAGTACTGATTATCGCGTCACCATCCGAAAAGGATTGACAGGGCTAAATGAAAGAGAACTACAGACCAATATCACTGAAACCATTAGCTTTGGTGATAAGCCCAAATATGTGGGCTTTGTTGGCAATGGCATTATTCTACCACGTATTGGTGCGCAAGGCGTCGCTATTGATACGGTCAATATCGACGTTCTGAATGTTGAAGTTTCCCGCGTAACCGACCGCATGATTGCCCGCCGCGACCCGCAGGTTGGCGAGTCCGTCATGGAAGGGGATTATGGCTGGGAAGGCAATAGAGCGGCCCAGCAAATCCGCTCGGTTATCTGGGAAGGCCAAGTCGATATAGACCACCAGCGCAACAAGTCCGTCCGCACAGTCATACCCATATCAGATTTGGTCGGTAACCTGTCGCCGGGGGCCTATATTGTGCGGCTTTCACGCAAACATTCGGACTCGGAGCATCAATATGCCCGGGCCTGGCGCTGGTTGTTTGTCACAGATCTGGCGGTCACGTCTTATACAGGTGCTGACGGTTTGAACGTCGCTATACGCTCGATCGATACTGCTAAGCCATTGAGCGGAGTTAAGGTTCTTCTTGTGGCTGAAAACAATGAAAGCCTCGGCGATACTGTCACTGACGTGACGGGCCATGCCACATTCCCGGTGGCCTTGATGCGCGGAAAAGGGAATATGAAACCACGTATGGTACTGGCCTATGGCGAGGAACAGGAATTTGCCATGCTGGACCTGCAGCGCGCACCCATCGATATGTCAGACCACAATGTAACCGGGCGTAAAACCGGCGGCCAATTTGATATTTATGGCTTCTCTGAAAGAGGTGTCTACCGCCCAGGCGAAACCGCTTATTTCACGGCCATGCTCAGGGATCATCAGGGACGCGCCCGTATCGACCGGGATGTAACCCTCAAAGTCCGCCGCCCCAATGGCATAGTCGCTCATAGCGAACGGATCGACATGGCGGCCCTGTCCAAAACCCACGGCGTCATCAATTGGGCCTACGAAATTCCGAGCTCTGCTCAAAGAGGTAATTGGAGCCTGGCTATTGAACCCGACGGGATCGTGGATAAGAAAAGCATCGACTTCTCTGTGGCTGATTTTGTCCCACAAAAATTACGGGTCGCTGTCAAAGGTGATGAGAGCCCGGTCAATGTGGGGGAAATCAGAGAGATCACAGTCGATGCGCAATTCCTCTACGGTGCGCCCGGCGCAGCGCTCAACTCGGAAGCCGAAGCCCGCATCCGAATTGATCATCAACCGTTTAAAGACTTTACGGACTACAAGTTTGGCCCGTCCAAGGACACGTTCAGAGAAGAGATCGTGGAAATGGGCGGCGGCGTCACAGACGGGGCAGGACTTGTAACCTTTGCTCTGGATTATAAAAACCAACCCATTCGCTCCGTCTTCCCTATGCGGGCAGAGATCATTGCCGGTGTCGCGGAACCCGGTGGTCGCTATGTGCAGGAAGATTTTATGTTACCTGTTCGCACAGAAGAGATCTATGTGGGCATCGCCAGCGGATATGCGTCGGATCGAATTCCGCGCGGTCAACCTCCTTTGTTTAAAGTGGTCGCTCTTGACCGTCTGGGCCAACGGGTCAGCAAAAAGCTGCGCTGGAAACTGGTCGAAGAAGACTGGGACTATCACTGGTACCGGGAAAACGGCCGCTGGCGCTATCAATATGATATTCGTGATATTCCGGTATCGACGGGCGATATCACTGTCGGTGCCAACGAACCCGCCGAGTGGAGCGAAACCATTGAGTGGGGTCGGCACCGCATTGAGTTTTGGGATGGCGACAAGCTTTTGGCCTCCAGACAATTCTGGCGCGGTTGGGGCCGCACAGAAGGCCGCTCGACCGCCCCTGACAGCCTGGAGATCAATACACAGAATGAAAAAGTGCAGGCCGGGGACCGCGTAACACTCAGCGTCAACGCGCCTTATACTGGAGAAGGCGAACTGGTCATTGCGAGCAATAAAATCCACGCCATCCGGTCACTGGCTCTCACCGAAGGCGTGTCAGACTTGTCCTTCGATTTTGATCCGGAATGGGGCGATAGCGTCTACGCCATGGTCACACTATACACTCCGCGTGATACGAAGGACCGTCCTGTCCCGCATCGTGCTGTTGGAGTGAGCTATATTGAACTGGACCGCAGTGCGCAGAAACTCGCACTTTCCATCGATACGCCTGAGGTCATTCGTCCCCGCAAAACCCATGAGTTCATTGTCAATGTAGACGGCACAGGCCGTCAAAAAGATATGATGCTGAGCTTTGCCGCCGTTGATGAAGGCATTCTGCAGGTGACCAAATATAAATCGCCTGATGCCGCCGCTCACTATTTCGGTAAAAAAGCCCTCGGGATTGAACTGCGAGACGATTACGGGCGCATCCTTAATCCAAATCTAGGGACGCCAGCGACCATGCGCTCTGGCGGCGATAGTCTGGGCGGTGAAGGTTTGACTGTTGTCCCAACACGGACGGTAGCTTTCTTTCAGGGACCGGTCTCGGTCAAGAATGGCAAGGCGAAGATTAAGCTCGATCTCCCTGATTTTAATGGAGAATTACGCTTAATGGCGACAGCTTGGAATACTGCCGCCCTCGGCAGCACATCCACCTCTGTGAAAATACGGGATCAAGTGCCAAGCATTGTCGCACTGCCTAGATTCCTCGCGCCGGGTGATGAGGCCTTCGCCACT
>JAHDBU010000028.1 GCA_020630275.1 Hellea sp. | reverse complement strand
CCAACCCCGATCCGTCATGAGATAGGTCGCGAAACTCGCCAACCAATGCGAGCCGGAATAGTGTTTGTCTGACACGGCTGCGACGCCGGTATCTCTATGAATGTGGGCGGCGGCGACGAGAGACGGCACGCGGGGGTCGCCTTCGGGCAAGGCGCGGGCAATATTATAGAGATTCCAGGCGCGGGAGGAATTCACACCGTCGAGATGGACGAGCTTGCCGTCGCTGGCATCGGTGACGATCCCTGGTGCGAGCCAGTCACCTGAGCCATCGGTCGGCACGTCAGGCATGAACTTTCCAAACCAATCGGCAAATTCATCCGGGCTGAGAATGCGCTGCATCAGATCCGCTTCCATCAGGCAGGGCGAGAGAAAGTCTTCGCCCGAGGGCTCATAGGCGAGCGGGCAATTCACATCATCCATGTGAAAATGCTTGGAGCGCTCAATGATCAGCTCCACCATTTCATAGTCACCCGCCGTCTGCGCCCAGTCGAGCATCAATCCAAAAGCAAAGGCACTCTGGTTGTGGGTGCCGAGGCGGATGGGATAGGCTAGTTTCGGGAGCCAGGATTTCAGACTATCCGCGATATCTTTTTCCAATGGCTTAAGCGCCGAGAGCCAGGCCTTGGCTTTGGGGTCATCCCATTCGCGCAGCTCGGCCGTCAGCTGGAGGAACCAGGCCAAACCATAAGGCCGTTCCCAGGAGCCGGGTGTAACGTCTTTGAAACTCTTGACTTCGCCTGCCACATTGGCCGCCGTAAAACTCTGCACCAGTTTTGTGATGGCTTCTTCACGCCAAGGGGCATCTTGCGGGCCTACCCTGAGCAGGCGCACCAAAAGCCAGTGCCCATGCACGGATGAGTGCCAGTCAAAACAGCCATAAAAAACCGGGAAGAGCTCTTTGGGGGAACCTATCCCCTCATCATCTTTATAGGTCCGCGAGATTTTGTTGGGATATTCCCGGTGCACACAGTCCATCGCCAAGCGGGCAAAGCGCGCCGCCAGCTCCGGATCAATATCGCCGGGATAAGTCAGGTCGACCTCTATGGGCGCGGCCTCTTCGCGAATAATTTCAGTCTCTGTTGTTTCGGCCACGGTGCCTGCCTTTGTCTCTGATTGTGTTTCTGCTGGCGGTGTCGGCGGCGTCCGACGTTCCTCAAAAAGGGAATTATCATCCCCGGTCCCACAGGCTGCAAGGGTCAAAGCAAAAGTAGTAGAGAGCAAAAGTTTTTTCATACCCCTTTTTAAGGAGGCTAACCGACAAAACCAACCACAAATTTATTCCCCGTCGCTATCTCCTTTGGGTTTCATGATTTTGGCCATGCGTTTGGGACTAAGGGATGGAGAGAGCGTATGCGCCCCGCCGCCCACTACGAGACTATCTACGCGCTTTTTCTTTAACACATCATAGGCAATCAGATAGGCATCGCCCAGCTTTGTGAACGGGACTTCGCCCAGATCTTTTCCGTCTTTGCGCGCAGAGAATTGGGGCTTTGTGGAATTATCCGCATATTCCACATACAGATGGCTCAGGCTCGGCACGAGTAACGAACCCGGTCCGCCAATGATTTTCTTCAAAGCGGTTTTCCCGTCTTTCAACCCGTCCTTGATCTCGTCCATAGAGTAAGTGCCGCTGGTGTTGAGAAAATTCATATTAAACTCCATGGAGAAGGCATAGGCGTCTTCGGTTTTAGGCCGCCCTTGGCGGATTGGGTCTTCGACACAAAGCTCACCGCCGACCGTGCGCTCGAAACTCGGTAGAAACTCGACGACTTCTCCTTCTGCGGAATAATCCAAATCTATTTCGGTACCATCACTCCCGCGCACAAAAACCCGCTTGGGCAGCTCGCCTGTGTCGCGGGGTAACAGCGTAAAAGAGGGCTTGGTGTTAATAGTATCCAGCTTGTCCGCCTCAAGACTGCCGATAGCCTCGCTCATCTTGACGAAATTCTTCCCCGGCGCACATTCGATCAGCTGACGCGTCTCCGGGTCCGAAGCTTGTGCGGTGCCTATCAAGCCGAACAAAAGTGACGCTAAGAGTAAAGTTCGCATTAATTCCTCCGTGCTTCTCTCGTAAGAGACCGTCGACGACAGACCTAATGAATTATCAGTCATATATAGTTACGAAAAATCCCAATGGACGGATGTCGGAATCTGCAGCTTTAAGACTCGACCTGCCCCGCACCTCTGGCTAAAAGGCTACCCCTAACTGGAGTCGTCCATGCGCCGTAAAATTCTGATCACTGCTCTTTTGTCGTCCTTTGTGCTGGGGGCCTGTGGGGTCAAAGGTAATTTGAAAACACCGCCGCCTCTTTGGGGCGATAAGGCCAAACAGAATTACGAAAAGCAAAAACAGGAAGAGCAAAAGAAAGAGGGCGAAGATCAACAGGACGATTCTGCGCCTGATAGCTAGACCCCATGCGCCATTTTGATTTTAGAAACGGCGAAATGTACGCCGAAGATGTACCCCTGTCGCAAATCGCGCGCGAAGTGGGAACGCCCGTTTATGTCTATTCCTCTGCCACGTTTGAACGGCATTATAAGGTCTTCTCGGACGTGTTTTCAGATGTCGACGCCCTGGTCGCCTATTCCGTTAAAGCCAATTCCAATATTGCCGTATTGGCGACACTGGCCAAGCTCGGTTGCGGGGCGGATGTCGTTAGTGGCGGTGAGCTGGTTCGGGCACTCACAGCAGGTGTGCCGGCCTCCAAGATTGTGTTTTCAGGCGTGGGTAAAACGGCAGAAGAGATGCGGATGGCGCTGAAGGCCGGTATTCGCATATTCAACGTTGAGAGCCTGCCTGAGCTCCACGCCTTAAACGCTGTCGCTGGCGAGATGGGAAAATCCGCGCCCATCGCCTTTCGAGTCAATCCGGATGTCTCGGCGGGGGGGCATGAGAAAATTTCCACAGGGAAAGCTGAAAACAAATTTGGTATTGCCTGGCACAAGGCTGAAGAAGCTTACGCTTTGGCGGCCTCACTCCCACATATCTCGGTTGAGGGGGTCGACGTCCATATCGGCAGCCAGATAGACAGCCTGGATCCTTTCGCGCGCACAATTGATAAGATCGGAGAGCTCATCGGGCGCTTACGCCAAGCGGGCCACACGATCAAAAGCTTTGACATTGGCGGTGGCCTGGGGATCCCCTATGGCGACAATCAGAAAATACCGCCGCACCCATCTGAGTATGGCGCTATGGTTAAGGACGCCACGCGTGGTCTGGATGTAGAGCTGATTTTTGAACCGGGCCGCATGGTATCGGGGAATTCAGGCGTTCTACTTTCCAAAGTCATCTATGCCAAGGAAACGGGTACCAGAAACTTCCTGATCATTGATGCGGCCATGAACGATCTCATCCGGCCCGCACTTTATGATGCTTATCATGATATTGAGGCAGTTACGGCACCGGGCTCTAATTTTGAGGAAACAGAATACGATGTGGTCGGGCCGGTTTGCGAAACCGGAGATACCTTTGCGCGCGGACGCGCTTTGCCCCGCATGCAGGCGGATGACCTATTGGTGTTTCATACGGCAGGCGCTTACGGGGCAGCGCAAGCTAGCCAATATAATACACGACCACTGGTTCCGGAAGTTCTGGTCAATGGCGAGCGCTATGAAGTGATCCGGGAACGTCCCTCAATCGAAGATATTCTGAAGACTGAAAAAATCCCCGATTGGCTCTCTTAACACGCCGAGGCTCATCACCGGAAATTTACAGAATTCTGTGTAATTTTTAATGCATTCCTAAAAGAAAACCCCCTATAGATTTTTCATGTCATCCCGAAACGAAATACTGCGCCTAAAGGCAAAACGGCTCATCCGCCGCGCGCAGCTATTACTGCATTGGGAAACCTATAGCCCGGTTTTTGCCAGAGCCGCGCTTATTTTGGGCCTGTTTCTAATCGGTAGTTTTAGCGGCCTCTGGCAATGGATCGGAGACCCTTGGCGCCTTATCCTGCTACTCGCTGCGATTTTTTATCTGGTTTTGGCTTTCCGCAAAGCCTCCAAACTACGCCGTCCTAATCGCTCGGCAGCCATGCGTCGGGTCGAAGATGACAGTCAGGTCTCCCATCGTCCACTGGATACGCTTTTTGACAAACCGGCCATATCCGAAGCCGGCTGGACCGAGCATTACAAAAAGGCAGAGGACAAAGTGGATGCCCTCTCCTATCCGCGCCGCCGTCCGTCCCTGAGCCTGGTCGATAAATATTACCTCAGATTTCTAGTGCCTGTCGGCTTGCTACTCTCATTGATGATCGGCACGGGCGATAGTTTCGAGCGCCTGCGCCATGCATTAACGCCGGGCTGGGTACATGGAGCCATGGGCGATGATGTGACATTCGAGGCTTGGATTGATCCGCCTGAATATACGGGCCGCCCGCCGGTCTATTTTAAGAATACGGACCGATTGGAGGTCCCTGAAGGTTCGGAGTTGGTTGCCCGTGTGATTGGGACGAAATCGCCGACGCGCCTAAAATTGTCGAGCCGCCGGGGCAGCCGTCATCTGCCTTTGACCCGTATCGGCCCACGGAGTTTTGAGGTCCGCACCACGGTCAACAAGCCATCAGAAGCCATCTGGCGTATCGGCCCTAACCGCAAGAGTTGGGAAATTGTGACCCTACCGGACCGCAAACCCGAGATTGAGTTTGTCCGCGAACCCGATGCCGACAAACGGGATCGCCTGACTTTTGCTTATTCGGTCAATGATGATTACGGCATTGAAAAACTCACCCTGCGCATGACCTTGCTACAGGATGACGACACCGCCCCTGAACTCACGCGTGAGGTCGACATTCCGATTAATGGCCTGATCCGCAAAACCGATGAAAAGGCGGCAGCCCTGAACCTGACCAAGCATGAATGGGCCGGTAAAAAAGTTTCTGCTATCTTGATTGGGCAAGACGGGTTGGGCCAACAAGGCCAATCCGATATCGCCTATTTTACAGTGCCCGATAAAATTTTCATTGAACCCCTGGCCAAAGCCATCATCGAAAATCGCGGCCTGATCATGGAAGGTCAAAAAGAATATGCGGGCTTCCCACGCATGACCCGGAAGGAAATTCAGGCCATGCCCTGGTTTGATACTTGGGAACCAGAATTTCGCATGGGTCGTGCGCACCCCTCTATTCAACAGGCAGCGGTCCTGATCGATGCGATTACAGATGTCCCTGAAAAATTATACGAAGATCCAGTTGTCTATTTGGGGCTGCGCAATGTGGTTAAACGCATGCGGTATGCCCGCGCTCATACGGAGCTCGACGGCATGCCCGAAGAGCTGTGGAATATCGCCATACGCGCCGAATTTGGTGTGCTGGGTACGGCCTTGCAGGAAATGCGCGAAGCCGAAGCGGCACTACGTGACGGCATTGCCCGACGTGCGCCTCAACGGGAAATCGATACGCTTTTTGACCGCTATAACGAAGCTGTAGACCGTTACCGCGAAGAACTTTTACGCGAAGCCATAGAAGCCGGCAGGACTGATGAAGGCGGCGATGGCGGAACTAATCCTATGGACGGGGTCAATCTTGACCAAATTCAAGAATTGCTCGACGCCATCGAAGAAGCCAACCGCCAAGGCGACTCTGAAGGCGCCCGTCGGGCGCTGGCCCAACTAGCGGAGCTCCTTGAGAATATGGAAATCCAGCTATCCTCTGGCGGTGGCGGCAGTGGCGGAGCCCCCATGGAAGGAGAGATGAGCGAAGAAACCCGCGAAGCCCTCGAAGACCTAGCTGACCTGCTGGGCGATCAACGCGAATTGCGCGATCAGACCCGCGAGGCTGAGAATGCTGAACGCGAGGAGCAGGAAGGCGAAGACGAACAGTCTGGAGAACAAGAGGCTGGCAATCAATCCGGGCAAGAAGGCGAGGAAGCCCAAGGGTCTCGTCCGCGCTCCGCAGAAGAACTGGCTGAAACACAAAGACAATTATCTGACCTTTTAGAAGACGCAGACCGCTTCTTGCCGGATGAGGGTGAGGATGGTCAAGGCGGCGACGAAGAGGGCGAAGACGGCTCTGGTATGAGTGCGGAGGAAGCCCTAGAAGAAGCGCAACGCGCTATGGAACTAGCCGAAGAGGCATTAGAGCGCGGCGATTTTGGTGCGGCCGAAGACGAACAAGGCGAAGCCATCCAGGCCTTGCGTGAGGTTGGCCGAAATCTGGCCGAGCAGGCCCGGAGAGAACAGGGCCGCGACGAAGCGAATAATGACGGCGGCGATGATCCATTGGGACGCGAAGACGGCACAGAACTTGACGACGAAAGCGCTGATCTGGACGGCAAAGACCCAGCAGCAAGAACCAGGGAGTTACAAGACGAAATCAGACGTCGTGCCGGCGAGCAGGAACGTGAAAAAGACGAGCGCGACTATCTGGAGAGGCTGCTGAAGCGGTTCTAATTGCCGTCGCCTGATGGTTCGGTTTTTTCCTCGACCGACTCTACGGGGTCCACCCATTCATCTTCGTCGACAAAACGATATAAGACGCGCTCACCGTCGACAGGCGGGTTTTGATATTCAGATTTATACTCAATCCGGCCCTCGGCCTGCAAGCTGGGCTGCGGCGGTTCGATGACCCAACTGGCCAGTACTTCATCAGCTTTATTGACAATTGACAATTCGAGCATGGGAATGTCCCGGTCCTCATTGGTAATATTAACAATATGCCCATTGATCACCAATGTCTCCACGCCATCAATGGGAAGACGACGTATTGTTGGGTCATCAAACTGCAAACCAATCGCGTTCACCTCAACGCCAAAGGCCTGATAAATCGTGGCTGTGCCCGGATATTTCTCAACAATAGACTGTCGGTTGGTGAATGCATAAAGCGCTGCCAAGCCTAAAAGTGCAATCGTAATGAACCAAATAAAAGAAACGCCCATAAGACTGCGATTGCGTCGCCTTTGATCGACCATATCCCGGATCTGCACATGAGCGCCCGTTACCGGTTCGGCGGCCATGTCATATCCCGAATAGTCCTCTTTCTGCTCCACAACCTCTTCGCGAGGCGTATCGATAATACGTTGTTCCTCTGCTTCTTGTTGCTTGAGGTCGAGAATGTCCGGACTAGTGGACACAAACCATGTGGTGTTACAACTGGAACACCTTACAGTTCGGCCATTATCCCCAATAGCTTCGGCTGTTGTCGAATATCTCGTAGCGCAGGTTGGACAAGTGAGTATCATAGAGGCCCGATTCGTTTATAAGTTACCTATTATGATAACAGCGCCGGAACAAGCATACACTGACCAACCCGTCATTGCGTTGGAAAAAGTCAGCATGCGCTATGGACGGGGAAGCGAGATATTTTCCGACATCAATTTAAGTTTGCCAGCCAAATCCTTCACGTTTTTAACCGGGGCTTCAGGTGCTGGCAAATCAACATTGCTCAAACTTATTTATCTGGCGTTACAACCCACACGCGGTCTGGTTCGGCTTTTTGGGAAAGACGTACAAAGCCTCGGCCGAAATGACCTCCAGCAACTCAAACGCCGTATCGGAGTTGTTTCACAGGATTTCGGGCTCATTCCCCACATGAATGTGTTTGAAAACGCCGTTCTGCCTCTGACAGCCGCAGGAAAATCGGTCAGTCATATCGAAGCCGACGCCAAAGAACTTCTGGCCTGGGTTGGTCTGGGTGAGAAACTTAATGCCCGACCTACAACCCTATCCGGTGGAGAAGCGCAAAGATTAGCCATTGCCCGTGCCGTCATGAATCGGCCCGACATCTTGATTGCTGACGAACCAACCGGCAATGTAGATCCGGTCATGGGGCAAAAACTTTTACGTCTTTTTCAGGAAATGAACCGAACGGGAACGACGATCATCATCGCCACCCATGATCCGGCTTTGACCGAAAATGTGATTGCGGACACTTATAAAATATCGAGTGGGCAAATAGAACGTGGAAGCATGCTATGAGTTCGCCCCGCCCCACCCCTATATTGCCGAAAGGACATGGCGAAGAACGCCCGCTCTTCGTAATTATGGCAATCATGGCCTTTTTGGCATCTCTCAGTTTGGTGCTGGTTTTGATGGGGCTGCGTCAGAGCGCCAGTTGGCAAAATGACCTGAAGTCCGCGGCCACTGTTCAAATTATAGGCGAAGATACCATAAGCGACGCCGACAAAGCTGCTGATATTTTGAGAACCCTATCCAGCGTCCGATCCGTCGATATCCTGTCCGAAGCCGAAGGCCGGACCCTCCTTAATCCATGGATAGGCGAATTGGATTTACCGAACGATATCACGGTTCCTGCCCTTATACGTTTGGAAATTGACGACACCACATTTGACCCCGTTGAAATCGAACGCCGTTTGATTACCGCAGGTATTGAGGCAACGGTCGATAATCATCGGCAATGGAGTAAAAACCTGAGCTCAACATGGAACCGCGTGCGCCTGGCCCTGTTTTCTCTGTTAGCAATCATCCTCTGCGCCACTGTCGCCATCTCGACTTTTGCGACCCGCTCTGTCCTCCAAGTCCGGCGTAACATCATATTGGTGTTGGGGCAGGTCGGCGCGACAGACAGTTTTATCGGTGGATTATTCGTGAAACGCTTCCTTGGACTTGGCTTTAAGGCGGCTATAACCGGAATCATATTCGCCCTAATCTTTGTTGGCATTTTTATGCTTTGGCAAAATATGGGCACAGATGAAACTGGACTGAAGATCAAGGTTGAATTTTCAGACATTTTATGGCTCATCGCTCTGGCATTTGTTATGGGGGCCATCAGCGCATTAACAGCAGGTGCCGCCGCAAGGCGTTCCATTCAAAATAATCACAAGAGCGGATGACTCAGAGGCAAACAAAGACAAAACGCGGACTCGGTAGATTTATTCTTTACCTGCTGCTGATCCTGGTGCTGGCGTTCCTTTTGGGATTTCTGGCTTTTGCCCGCCATGTTTCAAGGCTTTCGCCGGCGCTGGATATCGGCTCAGCCGACGGCATTGTCGTCTGGACAGGAAAAGGTGGCGACAGACTCATGGCGGCTGGAAATCTGCTCAACCGGGGCGTCGGCGAACGCCTGCTAATTTCAGGGGTCAACAAGGCATTGTCACAGGATGATGTCCTTGAGCTATTATTCGTAGATGTAAACAAGGGCGCATGTTGCGTCGATCTGGATTATGAGGCCCAAGACACGATTGGAAATGCCCGCGAAACCCAACATTGGATCAAGAGCATGGGATACGAACATATTGTTTTGGTCACATCAGATTATCATATGCCTCGCGCTATTTCGGAAATCCGGCATCGCGTCGACCGGGTGCGGATTACCCCCTACCCCGTCCGGGAAAAAAGCGCGAAAACCTGGTGGAAAGACGGGCCGCAACGCAGTAGAATGTTTCGTGAATATGGGAAGCTGTTACTATCCCATTTGCGTAATTCCGGCGGTGATGTCCGCCGCGAAGCGCCAGAACTGACCGATATGCCGCAGAAGAAGTAGCTGCTCTAACTTCCGCGCGGAACCGGTAGTCCAAATCTCTTTGCATAATATTGACCAATATCTCGAGCGTTATTGATGAAGCGCTGGCCGCGATATCTCATAATTCCGCAATCCTCATATTCGGGGCTATCCGCATGTAGAACAAGTGTGGGGGCATTTTGGTTCTTATCGCCCAGAATTTCACTCATGGCTGCTCTGGGTTTATCAATAGGCACATAGGTGATCTCGAGGCTTTCTTTGAGAGCTGGAAACCACGACAGCAACCCCCACATCTCGGCACATTCCGGGCAATATTCTCGGCGGCTATTGTCTTCAAATCCGGGCGGGAGGAGAAATAATTCGTCTTTACTCATGGGCTTGGAACTAACCTAGTTTTTCGCTAAAGCCAAATTACAACCGCCGGAATAGGTCAGACATGCGCGAATTTTTCACCAGCCCGTTATTCTTTGCCATTATTGGCGGCTTTATAATTTCCTATCTCTATCAAATTCTGGTCTCCGGACCTAGAGAAGCCGACAGCAATAAACGCGTGACAGAATATATGGGGCGTTTGTCGGAAGACGGTCTGGCTCGTATCAAAGACACCCTCCGCCAGACAGACAAAAACAGCGCCATAAAATTGTTTCGCGAAGAAACCGGTGTCGGTCAGACCGAAGCCAAAGAGTGTATCAATTTTATCATCCGCGAAATGCGTGAGAAAAAATAGTTAGTCGCAAATCCGTTGCGGCTTCAGTGTTCCCGCCGAACCGTCAGAAACATTTCCATAGTTTTGCCTGAGTTTACAGGTCTTGTTGACCCCGTGCAACTTGTCCCAGAGAGGACCGTCTATGGATATCCCCGGTAAGATCATAAGCCCATTTCCGCCCGCATGATTCATACCTAATTTTTCAAGAATCTCGTTTTCGCTGAGCCCGCGAAATTCCGCGGGCATGCCCGTATCGGGGCGGTTTGGCGTCCAAACCAGTTCTGTCTCGGTTAAACGGTATTCTTCAAATACGTCTTTACGGAGGTCCTGACACTCGGCTTTAAGCGAGGTCAGACAAGCAATGTCCTCCCGCGAAAATCCCAGGCCCTCCAGGCGCTTGGGCGCAAGCGGTGGTTTTAAAGCCCAGCGGGACGGAATATAAGGCTCCGCTTTGAGGGGATTATCGGGAAAGCTCGCTTCTCCTCCTCCGGCAATTGAGTTTTGCTGAATGACAGTCGGCGGCGCTAGGGTCGCGTCTGGAAAAGTCGGAGTAACCGGTTCGGGTATAGGCGTTGGCTCTGGTGGGACTATGGGTTCAGGAGCGGGTTCGATAGTTGGTTGAGGCTTGGGCTTGGGTTTTGGGGGCTCGACTGGCTTGGGCGCAGGCTCAATCATGGTTGGATCAGGTTTGAGAGGCAGTGCGGCTTCAACCAGCACAATGGAAATATCCGATCGAGCTTGACTTTCTATAGCAGCCGGAGCGGCAGACCAAACAAGAGACACAGCCAATAGGTGAAACACAAACGCCCAGAAAATGGCCAGTCCATTGAACCTGGGAAATTTGTCTAAATTGTCGACGGGACGGCGCACAGGCCATTTGCAGGCACAGCCGATCGAAACACAACTTAAATAGGCGTAATGGCTTCGTAAGTAATGCTAGCCGTTATTTGGCAGCAAATATGGTTTGAGCATCTCGATCATCGCCTTTGGCGCGCGCTTGGGGCGACCTTCTGGCGTAATACTGGCAGCCTCTGAAACGGCCGTAACCAACAGCTCATCTCCTCGCCAGGCCTCTTGAGACACCCAGAGACGGGCCCCTTTGAAACTGTCATAGGCGGTCTTGATGGTCAGATGATCATCAATGCGCGCTGGCCTTTTATAATCCAGATTGATCTTGCGAATAACGAAAGCCATCGGGTCTTCGGCGTCCCAGAGCTCGGCATGTTTCAAACCAACCAGGCGAAAATAGGAAGACCGAGCCCGCTCAAAAAACCGCAAATAATTGGCGTAGTAAACGACGCCAGTGAAATCCGTATCCTCGTAAAACACCCGCAGCGAATAATGATGTATCCGGCCATCAAAATGGCCCATGGTCGGCTCTTCAACCACCCTTACCCCCTTCTTGATCCCCGTGATCGAAAAGCGTTGGCGCAGCGGGTTGAACGGGCGCAGACAGACCAAGATGCGCGTAGGCACGAGCTGTGGCCACACGGCCTCTTGGTGTGCGTTGCAAAAATCCCTGCTGGATCAGATAAGGTTCGATGACATCCTCGAGCGCGTCGCGGGCCTCAGACAAGGCCGCAGCCAGCGTATCCGCCCCGACAGGACCCCCGCCAAATTTTTCGATCAACGCATCGAGATAACGCATGTCCTGAGAATCGAGACCAATATCATCGACCCCCAACCGGATCAGAGCTGTGTCGGCCGCGGCTTTGTCAATTTTGATGGCTCCGGCATCTTCTGCCAGATCCCGAACCCTGCGCAAAAGGCGTCCAGCCACGCGCGGCGTTCCGCGGGCCCGGCGAGCAATCTCACGCGCGCCGTCCGCTGTCATATCCAGACCCATTTTACGGGCGTTTTTCATGACGATTTGCGCCAGCTCGGCTGTCTCGTAAAACTCAAGACGTATGGGAATGCCAAAACGATCTCGCAGCGGCGTGGCCAATAAACCGGCGCGTGTGGTGGCGCCAATCAGGGTAAAAGGTGCCAGGTCGATCTTGATAGAGCGGGCAGCCGGTCCCTCACCGATAATAAGGTCGAGTTCGAAATCCTCCATGGCCGGATACAGCACTTCTTCGACGGTTGGATTAAGCCGGTGGATCTCATCTATAAAAAGGACATCTCTCGGCTCGAGATTGGTCAGCAACGCAGCCAAGTCTCCGGCCTTGGAAATGATCGGGCCGGACGTGGCTTTGAAATTCACGCCAAGTTCCCGCGCGACGATTTGCGAGAGCGTGGTTTTACCCAGACCGGGCGGCCCCGAAAGCAAGAGATGATCGAGCGGTTCGCTGCGACGGGCAGCCGCTTCTACATAGACTTTCAGGTTTTTGATCGACTCTTTCTGACCAATGAAATCCTCGAACGACAAAGGCCGCATCGCCCGGTCGCGGCCATCGCCGACCTGACTGTCTGATGATATGATGCGCTCTTCGTCCACCTTAATTGTTTCCGATTTCCTTTAGGGCGACACGGATCAGATCATCCAGATCTGGGTCGTCGCTAAAGGTGTTATAGGCGCTGGAGACAGCCCGCAAGGCGTCAGACTGGCCTATGCCCAGATTAACAAGCGCCGAAACCGCGTCATTGCGCAGGCGCATATCGGATAAGCCTTCGGCCCGTTCAGACTCGGACCCCAAAGCCGCATGGGGTTTGGTAAAGACCGCGCCGATCCCGCGTCCGGTTGGTGGGGCTTTACCTGATAACTCAACGGCAATGCGGGACGCCAGTTTCGGTCCAACGCCGCTGGCCCTTGCAAAGGCCGTTTTATCTTCGAGGCTGGCCGCACTCATAACCTCGCCGGGGGTCATAATGTCGAGAATCGCCAGCGCAGCTTTCGGCCCAACCCCTTGGACGGATTGCAGCCGTACAAACCAAGCCCGCTCGTCCTCGCTATGAAATCCAAACAATGTGATGGCCTGTTCCCGAACATGGGTCTCCACATGCAGGCAGGCCGTCTCGCCGATGGCAAGTTTGCCCAAAGTCCGCGATCCGCATTGCACCAGATAGCCGACGCCGTTCACATCAATGATCGCCTCGCCGCTCCCGGCAACCAGGCAGGTTCCTGTCAGCATGCCGATCATTCGTCTTCCTTGAGTTCTTGTCGGCCATCGGGATTGGCGGGAGAAGACGCTGAAACTTTACCAAGATGGATGGCTCCATGGAAAACATCCGGAGAATAATGCCCCCGAATATTTTGCAAGCGCTCGTCGCCATTCAATAAGATTTCAAATTCGTCAGATTCTATCAAAGAATGACCTGTTTTATAGTAACCGCCGCTTTTGTACTCCTTGCAGTCCGTGATGGAATACCCACGACAATTCCAGGACGTACCGCCAGCATGGATGGTGTCAAAAGTCATCAGTCCATGGCCGACCAAATGTTTCGCCATGTAGTCATAGGAAACATCACCTCGTTGCGCCTTGTCCGTTCTGGCATGTAGATTACCTACCAAAACAATTGTTTTTTCAGCCTGATTTTTCTCAACACTTTTCAAGATGGCGCTGGCCATTTGCTCTTCTAAATTTTGATTTCTGGCAGAACGGTCGCCCTCCGGCATAAGGGAATAATCAATCGTCCGAAACCAAGTAAAACTGAGATCAGTCTGCTTTGAAATAGACCTGCCGTAATCAATAAGATCAAACATAGCTTGACTTGACCGTCCATCAACGAAGGGGGTCGTCCAGGTTTCGTCTCGAAAATAATCTTCAACGTCTTTCTCAAAACCTTGGCTTTCAACAAAAACTTGATGAGCACCCTCACGGTCATCAATCTCGAGCGCAAGTGTCGTCTTGTATCCTGCATTCAAACTGTGACAGACCATTGCGGCAGCCAGTTTGGGCGGCTCCTCCATCCCGTGAATCTCGCCGATAATAATAATTTTAGGATCACCCGGGTTGAGAACTGTTTCGATATTTTTAACGGATGGGCAATCAAGCTTCTCGACTGTTCTATCGCCCGGATTGCAGGCCACCAAAACCAAGGCTAATCCAAGAAAAACATACCTCACGCCGATCTCCTGTATAAAACACCGGCCGCATTGACCCGGTGCGCGTGGCAGACCGCAATGGCCAGCGCATCTGCCGCGTCGCCCGCTTTGACGCCGCAGCCGGGCATTAAAACATTCATCATATGGGCGACCTGTGTCTTGTCGGCGGCACCCGTTCCGACAACGGATTTTTTAACGGAGCGCGGCGAATACTCACCGATTCCAAGTCCTGCCAGACTAGGGGCAAGCAAGCAGGCCGCTCGGGCTTGTCCAAGCTTTAATGCACTGGCGGCATTGTTCTTCATAAAGGCTTCTTCGACAGCGGCCTCGTGCGGGTCGAACTCGGCGATGACTTTTTGAATGGCTTCAAATAATTCTCTCAAGCGCATATGCAATTCGGCTTTGGCATTGGGGCGGATCACGCCATGGGCAATATGTCGAAGCTTCGTGCCCTCCATTTCAATAACCCCCCAACCGCAAGCCACAAGGCTCGGGTCCAGGCCAATAATGCGAATCCCATTCATGGGGTCAGAACATAATGCGAACAAAAATCAATGTCCAACGATAAAGGGTTAATGGCGGTTAACGAAACAGCTTAATTTATAGACGTATTTTTTTAAGAAGTTTTGCGACCATATTAACGCGACGGGCCTTCGTTGCCCCATTTTGTTTGGCCCGTCGCAACCCCTTTAATTCTGATTAACCATAATTTCGCCCAGATTTGGCCCGATTTCCGCCGCCATGCCTGATCACTAGCTGTCCGTGGGGGTCACGCACCCTGCCCTTAGCCTCATTTGGGTGGGGTGTGTACCACATTGCAGGAGAGTCATATGAAACTGAATTCCATACTGATCGGGTCTTTGGCCATTATACTGACCGGTTGCGGACATAACATACAAACGACATCCGGTGCCGACTACATCGCGCGTTACAGCGACAATCCGGCATATGGTGCCTTGGACAAAACCAATACGCAGATTTACGACATCGCTAAAATTGAACCGGATTTACGCTTTCCGGCCCGGATAGGTATTGCCCGGATCGGCACTCACGATGACGACGGTTATAGCAAAGGTCTTACGGCTATCCCAGGCGATGAGAGTGCAATCTGGACGGACCTTGTGGAACGCGAAGGTGACAGATACGGTGAATTTGTCCCGGTTTCGCCCTTTATCACGGCCATGGTGTCAGGTCCCCGCAAGAACCGGCACGACGTTTCCTCAATCATTGATGACATTCGCAAAGGTGCAGCCCGTCAGCATCTGGACTACGTCCTGGTTTATGAAGTCACAAATAAAGACAAGCGCACCAAAAATGGATTGGGTTTCACAGACGC
The DNA here is from genome assembly GCA_020630275.1 of Hellea sp. GTDB lineage: Bacteria > Pseudomonadota > Alphaproteobacteria > Caulobacterales > Maricaulaceae > JACOMS01. Next base: position 5,221 of record JAHDBU010000028.1, on the reverse strand, counting down.
GACTGTTTTGGGACTATTTCTGATCCCATCACGCAAGGTAGAAGTGGATACGACTGCCTCAGCAGTACTATTGGATGTTCGAAATGGCTATCCCTATATGACAGCATCATCGTTTTCCGAAAACAAGTCCAATGCCTCACTCACCGGCTCCAGATCCAAAAAAATGAAGCTGGCGGATAAAGGCAGGGTTCAGGCTATTGAGAATCTATTGGTGGATGTAGAAAACGGTCTGCAGGAACTCAAAGACGCCGCTTACGACAAACTTGTTGCCGAAGGGTACTAACGACAAGAACCGCTCTTCGGATCACTACTTTCTTCTTAAAAATATTTAATCACCAAAATGCAATCCGTCAGCCTCTGGCCCGCGTAAAGCATATTGGAAGTGCACTCTCCAAACTGTTTCATTTAACTTTGAGGAGATACTCATGACATCGATTTTGAAGGCCGCTGTTCTGGCGGCAAGTTTGACCACTATGGCGGCGACGCCAGCTTTCGCGGGCGATTGTTCTTATAAGAAGAATAAAACCACCGCACAGATGAGCCACAGCCCTGACATTGTTAGTGTTGCGGCCGGCAATGCGGATTTTGGGACTTTGGTTGCTGCGGTCAAAGCGGCTGACCTGGTTGGAACATTGCAAGGCGATGGCCCGTTCACCGTCTTTGCCCCGACCAATGCAGCGTTCGACGCTTTGCCATCAGGTACTGTCCCCACCCTGCTAAAGCCTGAGAACAAATCACAGCTCCAAGGCGTCCTCACCTATCATGTGATCGCGGGCGAAGTAAGAGCTGCCGATCTGGTCAAAGCCATTCAGGATAATGGCGGTGTTTATAATGTCCGGACTGTCAATGGCGGCACTCTGTCTGCGCAACTTATCGACGGGACGCCCTATCTGATTGACGAGAACCGTAATGCCGCGAAAATCACGGCTACAGATATCGACGCCTCAAATGGTGTCGTCCATGTTATCGATAAAGTCGTCTTACCTAGCATGTAGGACAACAGGGCCAAAGGCCCTGCTTAGTCAAATCACGTTTGTCAGTCTCACAAATTTTTGAAAATGGGATCACGGAAACTGACTAAATCTTCAACGGGCGTGTTTTTACCGCGCCCGTTTTTCCTTGCAGATAGGTGCCATCTATATTCTATCGGAGGAATTCATGAGAAAACTCATTCTGGGCGTGGCGGCAAGCGCCATGCTGGCACCCGCTGCCAACGCCGTCGACTTTGATGTCGAAATTACCAATTTGACAAATGGCATCTATTTCACACCTTTTCTTGCAGCTGCCCATACCGAAGGCAATAACCTCTTTGTAACGGGCCAACCAGCATCCGCCAGTCTTCAAGCCATGGCGGAAGGCGGCGACATAAGTGGCCTCGTCTCTGATGTGCAGGCTCTAGGCGCAACTTATGTTGCTAATCCAGCAGGGGGACTTCTGGCGCCCGCAACATCGACCACCTTTAATATGAACACGGACGGCACTAACAACACGCGTCTCTCGATTGTATCCATGCTGCTGCCAACTAATGATGCCTTTGCGGGGCTGAATGCTATCACTATCCCAACCGAACCTGGCACCTATGTCTATAACGTGAATGCTTATGACGCTGGAACAGAAGCGAATGATGAAATCCTGAACGGCGGCGGCGCTCCTGGTGTTCCAGGCATGCCGGCTGATCCAGGGGGACTGGCGGGTACAGGTGGTACTGGTGTTGCTGGAACGGACTTTAATACCAATGTCCATATTCACCGCGGTTCTATCGGTGATAGTGATCCCAATGGTGGTAAAAGCGATTTGGACAGCTCTGTTCACCGTTGGCTTAATCCAGTCGTCCGCGTCACGATTACCGTCAATTAGAGGCGGCCATGACCAAGAAGTTTATTAAATACTCGGCCGGTTTGGCCTTAGTCAGCTTGCTTGCAGCTTGTAGCGATGGCCTCTTTGGGGGCAATCCTCCGCAAACCTCAGATGTGCAGCCAGGTAGCGCCCTGCCGTCACCTCAACCCGTTGCGACATTTCAAGTGACCGTTAGCAATTTGACAAACGGACAACCCATGTCACCAGCAGCAATTATTGCTCATCAAACCGGATTTCGTGTTTTTGAAATCGGAGCTCCAGCTTCCGTTGCATTAGAAGTTCTGGCTGAAGGCGGAAATAATGCAGATTTACTGGCTCTGGCTGAGGACAACATCAATGTTATCACAACAGCGAGTGGCGCCGGACCAATCCCGCCAGGCCAAAGTGAAGTGATTAGTTTTGAATTCGAAGAACGATTTCTGCGCAACGCCACTTTTAGCGTATCGACCATGCTGGTAAACACGAACGATGCCATTACAGGTGTCAATACAATCAATATCGAAACACTTGAAATTGGTGACAGCATTACCAGACGCGGCGTTGCATATGATGCCGGTACAGAAGCTGATGACGAAATGGCCATTTATATCCCCGGCCCTGCCGGCGGTGGTGAGGGCTTTAACGCCGAACGCGATGATCAGGTTAATGCCGTGACCATGCATACGGGTGTTGTCACCCAGCATGACGGCCTAGTGACCTCTGCGCTAAACGGACAGCACAAGTTCGACAATCCGGTCATTCAAGTTCGCATAGAACGCATTGAATAGCTATAGGTCCTCGATGGCCTTGCTTAGATTTATTCTGGCCTGCTCTTCGAGCTGGTCATGAAAATAGTCCGACCCGTAAATTTTAGGCTGCTCTAAGAACATGCGCAAAAGCTCTTTGCGTTTCTTCCGGAAGAGAAAGCCAGGAACCCGGCGATATTCTCGTCGGATATTTTTCTCATATTGATCATAGACATTTGGTCTTGCGCCCAAGATCGACAAATCAATATCAATCAAAATTTGCATGTCGCTGTCAGTCGCCTGAGCATTATGACAAGTCGCCATGATCAACGCGTCTATCCGGTCGATCTGATCCTGTGATGCACCGTTATCTTTCAAAAATTGCATGGCCCAATCTGCGCTATCCCGCTCATTGGTTGCTGAGAACGGCTTGTAAATCGCATCATGAAACCAGAAAGCCAAAGCCAGCATTTTCCAGTCTTTGACTTGACCTTTGACACCTTCGAGATGACCCAGGCATGCAGAAATATGTTCATCGGAGTGGTAATGGCGACCTCGCACAGTATGCGCAGTCAACAAGGCGTGAAACATCTCTCTGTTTTCGTTAAACCCGAATGCCTGCATGAGCGTCTGCCAATTTTCTAACGTCATCATATACGCGGCGCGTCATCCTTTCTGAGACCCAAAGCCTGAGCCAGGTTTTTCAAGGCCAGCATAGCATAGAGCCGGGCCTTTTTCCATCGATTGCCCAAAAGGAAAATATGAACGTGCCATCCTTTCTCGCGGCGGGCACTGTAACCGCTATAGACCATGGTATAGGCTTCGGGGTCTGCGGTGCGCGCCTGTGCCAAAAGCCTGGCTTTTCGAATGCCAAATCCCATAATTTCCGGCAGTTCAGAAGGCGAAGGCTCCCCAAATTCTTTGGGGAAACTCAGAAGGTAATAATCGGGAATGAGATCGTTGGAAATCGCATGAAGATGACATTTGCGCCCGCTGTGTAATGCGAATTCTTCGATCATAAGACCTCCGTTTCGCAGTCATGGTGTCAAAATTCAGGAATTTGAGAACCCGCGTAAGTGCATAGCTCCTATTCTCGGACTTTTGAATTGGGAAATCCTTCTATTCCTAACCGAAAAATCTTACCGTGTAGACTTGCAAAACCCATAATTGGCTCTTCCGGCATGCTATAACCACACCAGTCATCCCTAAAGCTCCCAGACTTAACGACCTTGTTACCCTCGATAATTTCCAATTTATAAGACAAGCTGCTTGTACAACCTCCTACTCCGTCCTGTTTGGATAACCAGGCTATGTAACGATCAATTTCGACAATTTCATCAAAAGTCAGCGTGTAAGGAACGAATTCCTCATCATTATTAGCCTTGATATTCAGTATCTGCGCTTTGCCATCCGTTATGACAATATCTCCCCTATTACGGTGGAAACAACCTGATGAAACGTAACTGACTTTTAGGCTTTGTCCCGGAAGCAGATTTGAAACAGCGAATTCGCTCATGGGTGTTATGGGCTCATCAGCGAAGACTGGTTGGCAAGTCAGCAATATGGCCGCTATCAAAATGAAAATAGATCGCATTTTTATTTCTCCCTCACATTAATTGTTATGTTATATCTTTTAGAGGGTTTGTAAACTGCCTAAAAGCCACCAAAGTTGAATGGAATTGGCACATTTCCGCCCCAATCCACCGAAATAGCCTCAAAACTTTCTTAATTCGTCCCTCTTCCCGCCCTTTTGCTAGTTGAAAAGAGCCTCATCGACAAACACCCCACGCAAAATCAAGGAGGCACTTATGAAAAAGTTTTTTGCGAAAATCGGACTCACGTTGACGTTAACGGCCGGCAGCGCACTGGCTATGGCCGTTACCACAACCAACGCTCACGCCTGGAGCATCCAGGATATCGTGACAACTAGTATGCAGGTTTCCACCGATGCGCCGCTAATGACCAAGGACGTTCGGATCGCAGTGGCTCGCATGGACGGGGGCCGGTTTATCCCAACGCCTCATGGCGAGTCCGCCGATTGGCAATATCTGGATCAACGCGTCTCCGCCCAAATCAGCGAGATGGATCCAAGCGAATATTACAAGCACATTCCTGACATCAATTTTCAAGCGCAGGATACCATGAACAAGATCGATGAAATCCGTTTGACAGCGGCTAATAACGGCCAGGATTTTGTCGTGATTTACGGCGTGGGGCCGGATGCCAGCTGGGCCGGCTTTGGTAAAAAGGATCTGTCGACGACAGGTCTAACGTTTTCTAAGGACTGTGGGTCTTCCGATTGTGAGACTTGGAAAGCGGCCAAAGCCAAGGCCCTGCTGGTGGACAGTTTCTCAGGCGAAGTCCTGGGAGCTGTCACCGCCGAAGATGTGGACTTTAATATCGGACAATTGGCTGACCGCGTCGGCGACCTCATCCTGGAACTGTCAGCCTAGAGACGAACATCTCTAGAATTCCTCCCCCTCCTGACAGACTCCTTGCGAGCCGACTAACTCTCCCGGCTCACCTTAACGCTGCGACTTACCCCGTCGCAGCGTTTTTTTGCCTTAAAACCGGGTTGCTAACCTGACTCGGCCACCATAGCTCTCAATGTCTCCGAACTCACCAAAACCGCCCAGAGT